>NCCR01000156.1 GCA_002279765.1 Verrucomicrobia bacterium 12-59-8
AACTTGACATTTCTGAGGAACAAGCGCTTCAATTCGAAGCGGATGATGACCTGATTTTGAGCGGCAAAGAAGACCAAGTCGAGCGAGTAGCTGAACCGTTGACAGGCAGAAACGGCGAAACAAAAATTTTACAGACCAGTAAGAGATTACTGTCTATTCCCTCAAGAGACCCCAAGCCTCACGTACTTGGAATTTCGACAGATATTACGCGTTCGCTGGAAAAAGAACGGGAACAGCAGAGGGTCTTGCAGTTCACGCTGGAATGGTTAACAGCAACGATCATTGCAATTGAAAAGGCCAGTTCAACAGATGCAGCGTGTCGGGAGGCCATCAAGAGGCTGGGGGACTCACCGCAATTGTTCGTGGGCCAGACGACGGGAGGCATGATAAGCCTACTAGTAGAAAAGGAAAATGGTCAGAAAGTAGTGGAATCGAAGCCTGAGTTTGCCTCAGGGGTCTTCAAGAATATTCAACCTGAAACCTGCCGCGACCACGATTCCCCTGACGAGGATCTCGACCTCTTGCCGTGGGTTTTGAAACGTGGCGAACCCGAGCCTGTAGAAAACTCGCAAATGCATCATCGTTGCAAGAAGGCATGGAATTTGTGCAAGAAAGTGAATTTGGTCGCACAATATGTAGTTCCTCTGCAATCGGCATCGGACAAATTCGGCACCATCCAGTTCGCCACCGGGAATAACCTCCCCACAGAAACCGACCGCGAGATATTTGATGCCGTGGGGGCGGCACTGTCGCTCACGATCGAACGCTACCACAATCAGAAAGAACTCAATGATCAGTTAGAGGAGTTGAAGTTCGTCAATCTTGCGATGCAAAAGCAATATAACGCAGTATCTCGTGCCGAGATCACTACAATATTAGCACACGATTTTTTTCACAAAGCAATGACTTTGACAGAGCAGGTCAGAGATCTGTACGATCAAGCACGCAAGGCATTGCGCGAAAATCGCTCTCCTGATCACCTGGATAAATTGAAAGTCCCAGTAGAAGATGCATGCCTGGATCTAGAGGGAGAGGTCGGCAAGCTTCGCTCCATCATTCGCAACGACGAGGAAAAGGAGTCCGATTTCGATGTCGCTGGTGTCATTGAAGATATAGCAGGCACTTTGGAAAGGGTGATGTCCAGATTTAACCTCCGCCTCGATTTCCCTCGACCTGGCAAAATACCCCTGCACGGTCTTCGCGATACGTTTGGTAATGTTTTCTTCAATTTGTTCCGAAATTCCATTGACGCGCAGAGGTCTCGCACACGGATGCAGTCAAATACGATTCACATTCGCGCCCAAACGAGAGAGCATGGATCAAAGCGCACTGTCGAAATTCAGTATTGGGATGAGGGGCCAGGCATCTCCGGCCATCACTTTCCAGATATTCAAGACATCTTCAAACTAGGCACGACATCGAAAGGCACCCAGGGAACGGGAACCGGGCTGGCGATCTCTCGCAGCTTGCTGACTCGCTTTTTTCGAGCCGATCTAACAATCAAGGCGCGCAAGCCGCCGATATTTGAAATTGTAATTCCTGTTTGACTCTCCCAAGAACCACCTAAATTTAAAATTTACGAAATCATGAATTTCACGCATACTTATTCGCCAGTGGGACTGGTTGTAGATGATAAACCAGACATCTTTAGGCGAGTTCTACGAGCAGTCCTAGAAAACACTTCTCTAGGCGTTTTGTTTGCGAGCGATTTGAAGACCGCAGCGGCATACGTCAAAGATGCTTCGATTAAGTTTGATTTCCTGGTAACGGATTTTGGTTTTGCTCGTGAGTTTCAACACAGGAGTCAAGATTTGATTGATGGGTTGGATTTGGCGGAGTTGCTCAAGAAGCATCGCCCCAATGCGCCTGTCTGGGTTTATTCTTCTGATGTCGATGATAAGGTTTTTCAAGAACGAGCACGCAAAAAGAAGGTGGAGATTGAAGAATGGCTATTCAAGCCTGCATCACGCGCCTTCAACGATTCGTGGATTGGAATTGAGCGGAAGTGCTTAATGAAGACCTTGCAAAGAAGCGAGGAACTTCGTACGGTAGTTGCTAAAGAGGCTGATGTGGAAATCGCCGCAGGCCCTTTAGATACTGAAATTATTGAACGAATTCGTACTCGCATTCACTTTCCCAGGCAGACTTATCTTACGCAGCTTCCTGATAATTACAAGGTAATACATCCAATTGAAGTGCAGCTTCTCCAGCGTGAGCAGGGCATGCATGTGGCATCGACGCCAAACTTGGGGCTGATCGTCAAGGTTGAAGCAGCTACCCCAAAGGAAGCCTTGGATAAGATGTCGGAAACAATTGTTGAAGAATTTTCAGCTCTGAAAGAAAAGGAGGGGCAGTTGGTTGGTTATGCCGAATATGTTCTAGGTAAACTCAAGGAATCCATTCAGGCACCCGACTAATCCAATAATTCTCACCTTTTTCGCCAACCACGATGAAATTGGCAGATCTTAAGCGCTACCTCACCAATAAAAAACTCTTGCTTGCGGAGGAAGAGCGTAAGCGCCACTTGCACTTCCAGCTTGTACTTGAGGGCGGGATTGTTCCCCTGCCAACGATTCTATGCATACAACATGGCAGTGGTGACGCCAATCGTAACAATTTGAAGGGGGTGGCAGAGGCGTTGGGATTGAGCTTGCGTGAGTTGGAGACATCAATGGGCTGTCTGCTTTCCCGTGAGTGTGTATTGGTCAAACTTGCTTGGGCATTGCTGGGCTGGGCGCAGAGCCGATTCGAGGACTACCTGGTGTCTCAGGACTCAAAACGTGGCTATTTAGCCATGATTGTATCTGCGCGGTTAATTGTCGAGCATGTGAAGAGGCAAGATGCCTTGCGCTGGTCTGCCACAGAAAAGAAGGCTCTCCACGGCATCTTGAACGATATTCCTGGCTTCAACTGCCATTTGCCGGAGGCTAAAACGTTACTGATTGAGTTTTCGAGAATCATCAATGGCTGAGAACGAGGTTATACACCATGGATGACGACAAATTGCTGCCCAACGAGCTTCGTTCGCTGATTGCAAACGGTCAGGTGGTCGCCTTTGTCGGTGCAGGATTTACAAAGCCTCTCGGGCTTCCAAGTTGGGGCGAATTGGTTGAGCAGTTTTATTTTTTTTGTGACGGCATCCTCATCACGAGGAAAGAAAAAGAGCTGCTGGAGGAATACCGAGAGCAAATCAAACAAAAGGAGTTCGTTACCGCTTTCGGGGGCATGAGAAAACAAGTTGCGGAAGCGGACTATCGTATGTTCCTTACTAAGGCGCTGGACTTTAGACGCTGCGAAGCCTGTGTGAATCATGCCGTTCGTGACCGCATGCTAACTCGACGGACACGTTTGTTGGATTCGCCTTGGGCTGGTATTGTCACCACGAACTTGGACGACTACCTAGAAAGCAAATACTTTCCCTGGCACGTCAAACGTGTCGGAGACCCTTTCCTTGGACATGTGCTCAGCTTGAAGGAACGGTTCTATGTGAAACTGCACGGCGGGACCGATGAAGTTTCAAGCGTCATGACCAGTGAAGATTATGCGAAGACTTATCTGCCGGGCAGTCAGGCACCCACAGTGTCATATTTTTTGAATACATTGATGCTCTCTTACCCCGTGGTGTTTATCGGCTGCTCGCTAGAGCCGCGCATTTTGGAAATTCGCCAGACGCTCAGCCAAGTCTTTTCGAAGACGTTGCCTAAAGCCTGGGCGCTGATGGCGGATGACAAAATCAGCCTAGCGAAAGAAGAACAGTATTGGCGTGAGCACCATATCAAGATCATTCGCTATGGTAAAACGTCGGCTGGAGATAACCACCTTGCTGTGGACCACTTCCTGGAACTGACCTCCAAATGCAGGCAGGAGTCCACTGTAGATGTTAATCGTTTCGCCTCTGCTCTTCGGGATCTGGATGAAACGCATCGAGGAGAAATCCTGGCGAGCTTGGATGCCGCGACACGTGCGCAAGTAAATAATCAACTCTCCGCATTTTCATCCCCTGTCGGTTAGAAACGTCACATGCAAAATGATGCGGTTGATGCACAAAAGAAACCACATCAAACCGTTCGCCTTATTTGAGACGACGAGTCACAAAAGCTGAACGGTTTGATTTGAAAATTATGTGGCTCTTGACGCATCACAGTGTCTCGTGACTTTGCATTCCCATGTGGACTTCGATCAAAACCTTCAAAGACATCAAGCTGGAGAAAACCAGCGATGGCATCGCCAAGATCACCATCAA
The DNA here is from genome assembly GCA_002279765.1 of Verrucomicrobia bacterium 12-59-8. The sequence goes on from NCCR01000156.1 coordinate 4,244, forward strand.
CCGGCCGAAGGTGCGCAATGCCTTTCGGCCGCTGACGGTGAAGGAGATGCTGGAAGCGTTTGAGATCGTGCATGAGGACCGGAGCGTGGGGGTGATCATCCTTTGTGGAGAGGGTCCTCTGGCCTTCTGCTCCGGTGGTGACCAGAAGGTACGCGGGGACGCGGGATACATTGGCGAAGACGGCGTGCCGCGCCTGAACATCCTGGATGTGCAGCGGAAGATCCGCACGATCCCCAAGCCCGTGGTGGCCATGGTGGCCGGTTTTGCCATCGGCGGCGGGCATGTGCTGCACATCGTGTGTGATCTAACGATCGCCGCAGACAATGCGCGCTTTGGCCAGACCGGCCCGAAGGTCGGCAGCTTTGACGGTGGCCTCGGCTCCAGCTACCTCGCCCGCATCGTCGGCCAGAAGAAGGCGCGGGAGATTTGGTACCTGTGCCGCCAGTACGATGCCAAACAGGCGCTGGAAATGGGCCTCGTGAACACCGTCGTCCCGCTGGAGCAGCTCGAAGAGGAGACGGTCAAATGGTGCCGCGAGATGCTACAGCACTCCCCGCTGGCCCTGCGCTGCCTCAAATCCGCCCTGAATGCAGACTGTGACGGCCAGATGGGCCTGCTGGACCTCGCGGGCAACGCCACGCTGCTCTACTACATGAGCGAAGAGGCGAAGGAAGGCAAAAACGCCTACGTGGAAAAGCGGAAGCCGGATTTTTCCAAGTTTCCCCGGCTGCCCTGAGCCGCGCGTCTGCCAGACTGGAACCTGAAAGTCAAGAATACCTTTATGGTTGCCACCTCTGGCGGAGTTTGTATGATCGCCCTCCGTCCGTTGACACACTCCTCCCGACATGGCCAAACGTACCACTACCAAACCTGCTGCTCCCGCCGCCCCCTCCTCGTCCTCCACCTACGATCTCAAACAAATACGCGAGATCGTCGGACTCATGGCTGAGAACAATCTGACGTATTTCCACAGCGAGCAAAAAGGCGCCAAACTCGAACTCCGGCGTGGTTCCGATCTGGAGGCAGTGAAAGAACTGCTGCAGAGCATGCCGGCGTCCTCCGGCGGACATGTCTCCTATGCCGCCGCCCCGGCTCCAGCCGCAGTAGCAGCTCCCGTACTTGCTGCCAGCGCGCCATCACCAGCGGCCGCCGCCGCAGCAGCCGCCGTCGGGCCGACGATCAATTCCCCCATGGTGGGCACCTTCTACCGCAGCGCCGCTCCGGGAGAAAAGCCCCTCGCCAACATCGGCGACAGCGTGGATGAAAACAGCAATGTCTGCATCATCGAGGCCATGAAGGTCATGAACGAAATCAAACCAGAAGGAGTGCGTGGCACGATTGCCCGCGTGCTGGTGGAAGACGGCAAGCCCGTCCAATATGGCCAGCCCCTGTTCGAGTTGAAAGCCTGATTGCCCTCCCTGCCACTGGTTTGACGTCCAGGCCCCGCCCAAGTCGGGCCAGCCAACGGTCAAGCCAAGCAGACTTTTCCTACCTTCCGATCCCTCATGTTCAAAAAAGTCCTCGTTGCCAATCGTGGTGAAATCGCTCTCCGCGTCATTCGTGCCTGCAAAGAACTCGATGTCAAAACCGTCGCGGTTTATTCCGAAGCCGATGTCGATTCGATGCACGTTCACCTGGCGGATGAAGCCATCTGCATCGGCCCTGGTCCAAGCTCCGAGAGCTACCTGAAAATGAGCCGCATCATCAGCGCGGCTGAGATTGCCAATGTTGATGCCATCCATCCAGGCTACGGCTTCCTCTCTGAGAAGGCTGAATTCGCCGAAGTGTGCGACCAGTGCAAAATCAAGTTCATCGGCCCCTCCGCCCGCGTCATCAGCATGATGGGCGACAAGAACGTGGCGCGTGAAACGGCCCTGAAGGCAGGCATGCCGATCACCCCCGGTTCTGACGGCCTCATTCACACCGAAGAGGAGGCGCTCGAATGGGCCCGCAAGATCGGCTACCCCGTCATGGTCAAGGCCAGCGCTGGTGGTGGTGGCCGCGGCATGCGCCCAGTGCTCAATGAAGCCACTTTGCGGTCCAGCTTTCAGGCCGCCTCGCTGGAAGCCCTGAAATGCTTTGGCGACGGCTCCATGTACATGGAAAAGCTCGTCGAAAAGCCCCACCACATCGAGTTCCAGATCGTGGCCGACTCCCTTGGCAACGTCGTTCACCTTGGTGAGCGCGACTGCTCCATGCAGCGCCGCAATCAGAAGATCATCGAAGAGTGCCCCTCCCCAAAAATCTCTCCCGAAATGCGCAAGCGCATGGGAGACGCCACCGTGAAGCTCTGCAAGGAGATCGGTTATGAGAACTGCGGCACCATCGAGTTCCTCGTCGATAACAAGTGTGAGAACTTCTACTTCATGGAGATGAACACCCGCATTCAGGTGGAGCATCCCATCACCGAAGAAGTGTATGGCTGTGATTTGATCAAGGAGCAGATCCGCATCGCCGCCGGCCTGCCGCTCAGCGAGCACGTGGTGGACGCCCAGCCACGCGGCCATGCCATCGAGTGCCGCATCAATGCGGAAGACCCTGCCCGCAACTTTGCGCCGAGCCCCGGCAAGATCAATCTCTGGTACACCTCCGGTGGCCGTGGTGTCCGGGTGGACACTCACGTCTATTCCGGCTATTCCGTGCCGCCGTATTATGACTCGATGATCGCCAAGCTCATTGTGACCGGTGCCACGCGTGACATCGCCATCCGCCGCATGCGCCGTGCGCTGGGTGAGTTCACCGTGGAAGGCATCAAGACCACCATCCCGCTGCAAAGCCAGATCCTGACCACTTCCGACTTCCAGAACGGCCAGTACGACATCACCTGGGTGGAGAACTTCCTGCGCCAGCAGGGGCTGTAAGACTGAGCACTGCCGAGAGGCCGCCCTGCAGCAGGGCGGCCAGAGCGGAGAGTTTTACCAGATCACGCCCCAGTTGCGTCCCAGCGGGAAATAGCAGAACAAGCCGGGGCCGACGAGATTGCGCTCTGGCACCGTGCCCCAGTAGCGGCTGTCGGAGCTGTTGTAGCTGTTGTCCCCCATGGCCCAGTATTCGCGGGTGTTTTCACGGTTGCTGAGCTCGCGCACCAGACCGCGCGAAAGGAACCCGAAGTTGCCGTAGCCCTTGTAGTCCCCCTGCATGGAGGCCACGCGTTTCATGCCAAACTCTTCTGCGGGTTTGCCATTCACCCATAGCTCGGGCGATTTGACTTCCAGCCGGTCTCCCGGCACGCCCACGAGGCGTTTGATGTAATGCTGGGAGCCTTCCTCAACGCTCACCCGCATGTAGGGGCTGCGGATGTTCTTGGTGGTGAAGACGAACACCTCGCCACGGGAGGGACGGCGGAAGTTGTAGATCATTTTGTTCACCAGCACGTGGTCCCCGGTGTCCAGGGTGCCGCGCGCGAGCAACTGCCCCTGGGTGACATACGTACCTTTGGATTCCTGAATCCGCCGCTCCACCTGGGCGTCCGGGGTGATGTTTTGCCCGTCAGCTTTAACGGGGAGATTCAGGTAACGATCCATCCCGAGATTAAAGCCTTCCGGGTCGGTGATGAGCTGGCGCATGGGTGCCCAGATCCACTGCGTGCCGCCGTCTTCAAAATGCAGGCGGCAGTGCGCGAAAAAGCCGAGGAAGCTGTGCTCCGACACAGGTTCCTGGCTGCGCAGGAAGCCAGAACGCTTGGCCACGACATTGTAGTAGCTGCGCCCCGCCACCCAGTCCTTGCACTGGACAAATAGATTCGGCGTCACGTCCTGCTCGGTATGGTTCGCGACCAAGCCGTACAGCGTGGGCTGCATGGAACCGGTGGGGATCTTGAACGGCTGCGCAATGTAGCTGCGAATGCCGAGCGCGATGACAATGGCGACAAAGAACACCTCCACATTTTCGCCGATGTCCGAATGCTCCACATGGGGCAGCGCCTTTTCACAGGCTTTGTTGATCTCGTCGTTGAGCACCGCGAGGCGCTCCTTGTCCCGAGCGCGCATGGCCTGCTCAAGGCTGGTGCGCAGAGCCGTGATTTCATCCAGCTTGGCCTGCGGTAGGATGTCGCGCTTGTAGTTAATGAAGCGTGTCACGCCCTTGTGCAGGAGCTTCGCGTGCTTGAGGTAACGAGGGGTGAAAAAAAACATGGGTCGGGTGCGCGACTCTAGGATGGGGTGGGCAATGCTCAAGTGCCGTGATTGATCCAATGCCGATTTGCGTCAGCCCCAAGGAGCCACAACCCATGAGGAGCAAGACGAAGCTTGCGCTCACGCCGGAGCAATGTGCCGATCTGAAGAACCTTTATATCAAGACCGATCTCGGAGTGATTGACTGTCTCGGCAGTGTTCTGGGCGTTGGCGACTATGGTGAGGTGTTACAGCATAGCCTTGAGATCGAACTTCCTGTTGGAAAGCTGCGCATTCTGGACCTCGACACCTTGATCCAGGCCAAAGAGGCCATGGGCCGCCCTCATGACCTCCTCACGGTGCAGTATCTGAAAGCCGTCAGGCAGGCCGAAGGTGGCGGCTCGCAGCATGACGCTTAACCGTAGGGAGCCGAATTCGGCAGAATGTGGCAACCGCCGCTTTAGTTCGTCTTCAGCACCTCAATGAACGCCTCCTGCGGGATGTTCACCCGGCCGATGGCTTTCATCTTTTTCTTACCTTCCTTCTGCTTGTCGAGGAGCTTGCGCTTACGGGAGATGTCGCCGCCGTAGCATTTGGCGGTCACGTCTTTGCGCATGGCGCTGATGCTCTCGCGGGCGATGACTTTGCCACCGATGGCGGCCTGGATGGCGACGACGAAGAGCTGCTGTGGAATGACTTCCTTGAGCTTGGCGCAGAGCTGGCGGCCACGGCTCTCGGCCTTGCTGCGATGAACGATGCAGGAGAAGGCGTCCACGGGCTCGCTGGCGATGAGGATGTCCATCTTGACGAGCTCGGCGGCCTGGGTGCCGGCGTGTTCATACTCCATGCTGCCGTAACCACGGGTCATGGACTTGAGCTTGTCGTTGAAGTCCACGAGGATCTCGTTCAGTGGCAGGACGGTGTGCAGAAGCACGCGGCGGTCGTCGAGGGTTTCGGTGTTGTTCACCACGCCGCGCTTGTCCATGACGAGCTGCATGATGTCGCCAATGTTCTCGTTCGGGATCATGACGTTCACCTTCACCATCGGCTCACGGATCTCGTCGATCTCCGCCTGCGGCGGCAGGAAGGTGGGATTGTCCACCTTGAGCTCGGTGCCGTCGGTCTTCCTCACATCGTAAATGACGGACGGATAGGTGGAGATGACATCCATGTCGAACTCACGGCGCAGGCGCTCCTGGACGATCTCCATGTGGAGCAGTCCGAGGAAGCCGCAGCGGAAGCCGAAGCCGAGAGCG
>NCCR01000018.1:0-38184 GCA_002279765.1 Verrucomicrobia bacterium 12-59-8
CAGCACGTTGACGCTGAGTGTCGCCGTCGCCGACTCCGCTGCGGCGCTGATGGTTTGGGTGCTGGCGCTGCTGCTGGGCGCTGCGTAGCTCACCGCAGCATCGCCGCTGGTGGAGGTGGTCACCGTCTTACTTGGCGTGCCGCTGCCGCCCAGGTTGCCACCACTGGCCTGAAATGTCACCACCACCCCTGCCCACGGCAGCCCCGCGCGCGTGGCACGCACGACCAGCGGTCCAGAAGCGGCGGCTCCAGCAGTCACGGCCTGATTGTTTCCACTGAGCACCGTCAGCGTCAATGGCAGGTTCGAGCTGCCGCTGCCATACCCGCCTTCACCCGGAGGCGGCAGCACGAAGCTGAAGAGCTGCTTGGCCTGCCCGATGTTGGCCGGCGCGTAATGATCCGGCGTGGCGGTCGCACCCGCCCATGGAACGCCGTCCGCCAGTCCTGCGGCCGTGAGCCGGTCATAAAAGGGTGCCGCCAGGGCCTTCAACTGCCCCTGGGTGGCGACGGCGAAGTCCTCCGTCTCCACAGCGGGGACCTGCCAACTGCTGATGAGTGCATTGATTTCATCCCCAGCGCCCCCGGGCAGCTCCGCATTGAGTTCGTCGCAGGCGGCACGAGCGATGTTTTTGAGCTGGCCTTGGTTGATGACGGCATAGTCGTCCGCTGCGGTATCCGGGGCGATCACGCCACGCTCCGTCCACCAGGAAGGTATTGCTGCTGCGGACTGTGCCACTGCAAGGCTGGTGTGGATGAAAAAGACGGCAACCAGCGCTGTGGCGACCGTTTTGACCATGGCACGCGGCCAGCGGGTGGTGAAGATCCAGTGCATTTTAAAAAGCAGTTGAGGGTGGGGAGATCAAGGCTGCACCCCGTTGGTGTACTGCCCCATGGAGAGATCGCCGGCAGGCTTGACGCGCAGCACCCCCTTGATACCCACCGACCCGGCAAAACTGGCGGAGGTGGCCGTGAGCGTCGTGGTGCTGCGCACCATCGAGAGGCCACCGTCAGAACTCTCGCTGGAACTCAGGATCAGTTCAATCGGGTTCAGTTCGGCCTCCGCTTTGTACTCCTCCACGGAGTTGGCACTGCCAGGCTCGCCAGTACCTTCGTAATTCGTACCTTGGTTGCTCCAGAGTTCGATCTTTTGTTTCCCCACCTTCGACCCGTAGCTTTGATAAGGACCCACCATCTCTGGGCTGGTATAGCTTTGTTCCAAGCTCGAATGCGTCAGCAGCGCCCGGTTGGTGCCCTGACTGTCGGTGGCACCTGATGTAGGATTGCTCCATTCCCAGGTGGTGTTGGAACGAGTCCCGGTGAACCGTACCTCAGGCGCGCCATAGCTGGTGTGAGGCACCGATTCATAGTAGGGTGCCTGCCACTCCTCGTAGGGTTCATAATGTCCGCCGTTGGACACCCAGACGCTGCTGGTTTCATCCTGAGTGCCCACGTACTCCCATTGCCAGTCATCCATCCACGTCCCGGGATTGATGATGTTGCCAGTTTCATCCACCTCGTCGGGCGTCATGTAGCCGTGGTTCACCCAGTCATAGACTTCCACCCAGGTGCTCTGAATGTCGTAGTAGCCGTCCTCCACCCACTGGGACGAGGTCACGTAGCTGCTGTCGTGATAGACTTCTTCGTAGTAGGTCTGGGCGTCTTGGAAAACATCCATTTTAAACCCCTTCGCGGTGCTGTCCTCCATCAGTCGGCCAATCCACACCGGGCCGCTGAAATCCGTGTCTCCGGCGATGGTGAGCCCGGCATTGGCGGTTACATGTGTGGTGAAGGTCTGCTCGGCCTGCAAAGCAGGCACCACCCATCCAAGCAATGGTATAGCAAGGTAAAACAACCACCTCGAACGGTGCCTTGTACGTACGTCAAGAGCGCTGCCGCCACTTGAGAACGCATGGATTCTACCGAGTTGTTCCGCTATGGGTGAATAAGAATGTTTATTCATGGTATTTGAGTTTGGTGTTGCCCATATAACCAAAAAACCCCAAACTAATTCTCTAAGAATGCGATTTAGATGTATCCCAGAGCTGGCTTTAGCCTGCGAAAATGAACGCTAGCATCACTTTGGAAAGCGCATGACGAGACCATTGTGTGGTCAAAACGGGGCCATGCTTTCCGCCAGAAAGCGTCTTTTTTTCCCGCAGCTTTTCTCTACAAACCTGCAGAATTCGGAAATGATTTGTCAGTCTATTGCGCAAGCCGCTCAACTGAATGCCTGTCCTTCGGCCATACTCCCTTATCGAACAGTTGGCACCGTTCCAGTCGTAGCTGCCATATGCACGAGGGAGGCTGAGCGGTGTTTCGCCGCCAGATCGTTCATTTCGAGATGCTCATAGAGATCCGCCAGCATGACGTGGGAGGAGCTTTTGTCACGGGCATTGGGCAGGGCGCGTTCGATGTCGAGCACGGCTTTCTTGAACTGACCCATTTTGGCGTACACATGGCCGCGGGTGTCTAGGAAGAAGGAATTGTCCGGTTCTTGCTGAACCAGTTCATTGATGAGAGCGAGGGCTTTTTCCAGTTCGGCGCGGTCAGTGGAAACTGAGGCGATGGCCATGGCCAGGTTGTTGCCGATCACCTTGAAACCAGGATTGAGTGAGCTGGCGAGTTCAAAATGCGATTTCGCGGACTCGCGGTTGCCCTGCTTCCAGTCCTGCACTCCCAGGTAGTAATGCAGAAATGACGTGGCGATGCCGCCGTTGCCCAGGATGCGCTCCACATAGCGCTGACGATCTGTGGCGGCGCTGGTGAGTTCCTCGCAGTCACCAAGGAATGCCATGATGAGATCCTGGCTTTCCGGGCTGACCTGGATGCCCTGCTCCAGCAGTTTCAGTACTTCCATGCGGTCATAGGACGGCTGTTCTTTGAGGTGTCGGCTCCAGGAGAGGTAAATGCCGCCGATGATCTGGCGCTCCTCCCGGGTGGGTTGGCCCTGGATGGTGCCAAGCATCCACTGCACGGCCTCGTCAAACTTGCGCTGCAGACTCAGGCTGACGGCAATCGAAAAGCGTACTTCGGAGCCATTGGCCGTGACCGATTTCTGCATGCTGCGCAGGGCGCTTTCCGCCTGCTGCGCAAATTTGACTGCCGCATCATCCTGGCCGGAAAACTGCAGCGCCGTGGCTTTCATCAGCAGGAGGTCGGGCCGCTTTTCCAGCTTCATCTTGTCCAGATGCGCCAGCACCGTCTTCCACCGCCGCTGTCCGGCAGCAAAGCGTGCGGCGAGTTCTTGCGCGTCCTGGCTGGCGGGATCGCTGAGCAGGGCATGTTTGATGTGCTCCTGCGCCGCCGCGACATCCGGGGTCTTCTGCGCGAGGAGGATGGTCGCCTGGACGACATGGGCGGGAGCATAGCCGGGGCGGTCTTTGGGGGCGATGCGGGAAAGCAGACGCAGGGCGTCGCTCTCTCTTCCCATGCCGCGCAGCGCCTTGGCTTCGATCAGGATGGCCTTGGAATTCTGCACGCTATCGTGCATCAGCCGCATGGCTGCGAGGCGGGCTTCAACGAAATGCCCCTGGTCGAGCTGGCTCTGCGCCTGCCGCTCCAGGCGGTTCAAGTGCTCCCGGCTGGAATCGTCACGCGAATTAAACACCATGAAGGCGAGCAGGATCAGGGCAAAAAAGCCCGGCAATCCCAGCAGGCCGTCCACGGGCCTGCGTTCGTCCAGCATCGTGGTGAGGCGGAAACGTGTTTCATGAATAAAGTGTTCGTTCATTCGCTTTCCTTTCCTGCTTGGGGGCGGTGGTTTACAAGAGCTTGGGACAGACGGTTGCGTGCTTCTGCGAGCAGCTCGGTCAGGGCGCTGTGGGCACGGCTGTCGTTTTCCGGTTCAACGGACATGATCTGCAGCACATAGGTGTTCGAGACCGGCCCCGGATTGGACCAGCGTGAGAGCAGCCGTTCAGACATGCGGTCCAGCGGCTTTTCACTCTCGAATGCCTGGGCGGTGCCATGCTCATCGAGCACGCTGAGCCAAAGCTGGGCGCTGGCCAGTTCGGTAGGCTGGTTCATTTCCAGAAAGCGCACCGTGTTTTGCGTGTCTCCAGGCAGTGCGCCGTCCACCTGTTTCTGAAACTGCCAGCCCTGGCCGGAATAGCACAGACGGGTGTCATGAAAGCCCAGGAAGGGGAAATTGACCGCCACAAAGGCTTCCTGCCCGCCTTTGCGGTAGAGCCACACTTGATTGCGCACGCCGAGATTGCCGATCATGGAATCTTCCACGGGTTTGTCTCCTTCGCGCACCCAGCCTGCCAGTTCTTCGGGCAGTTGGAATTCGTCCGCCTCGGTGAGCACATTCGCCGCGACGGGACCACCCGCAGGACGGCTGAGCGCCAGAAGCTCCGGGCCAAGAAGCAGCGTCATGCCAATGACCGCCACGCCGAAGCTCAGACCGCCGAGCAGCCGATTCGCGAGCGGTGGAGCTGCCGGACCGGCATGCATGTCGGTGCCCTCTTTGCCAGGGGAGCTGTTCAGGATAAAATGCCAGCCATGGTCGGCGCTCCCCACCAGCAGCAGGTCCAGCACAAAGAACACCACTCCTAATGCTTCATGCGCCATGCCTTGATCGAGCTCCAGCCTCCAGTAATGCAGACTGCCGATCACCACGCAGATGCGCAGGACATTGGATGCCACTGAGATGAGTCCTGCTGACACAATCAGCAGCAGCGCATGAATCCAGGAGCGTTTGTTGAAACTGCTGATGATCACCGCCACGCAGATGGCCACCAGCATGGTGTTCGTACCGCTGCACGCATCATCCACAAAGAAGCGTTTCTCCGGGGTGGCGACGATGGTTCCCTGCACGACGTGCAGCACTTGCATGGTGTCCAGCCAGCCCTGGCTGAGCCTGGCCGCGAGTCCGGCAAGCACCTGATGCACCTGCTGGTCCAGCATCATTGGCGGGGGAACGAAAAACAGGGCGAGCGCGGGCAGGGACCATGTAGGAGCCTCATGGTCTGCGGGTTTGCCCTTGGCTGCGGCTAGGGCTGCTGAACTCAGCACAAAAGCCAGACCTGCCAGGAAGGGGGAGATCAGGACAAACGCCATGAGCGCCAGCAGCAGATGGCATGCGCTGAGCCAGCTAAAGGCGGCAGAATGCTGCGGAAATGCGACGGCCCGGAACAAGCCGTCCCGTTTCGCCAGCCAGAACCACGCCACGAGAGGCAGCGGGAAGAAATGATAGGCTGGATGTCGCACCCAGATCTCTTGAAGGGCGAAAAACAGGCAGACCATGGATGCTGCGGACAGCAACCACAACGAACTGCTCTTGGATGGACTTCGGGTGTTCAAGAGATCGGGCGGTGGGAGGTTGATGGATGATGATCAGACCAGCGCGGCAACCGTGTTTTTCGTGCGGCGCTTGAAGGCAAAACCAGCCATCCCCAGGACTCCGCCAAAGCCAAGCAGCATGGCTGGCGGCTCAGGAACCGGCGCAATGGGGGGGGCTGCTGTGTAAGTGTAGGTGACATGCAGATTACCCGTCGTGCTGCCAGTGATGCTGGTCAGCCAGGAAGTGGTGCTGCCTGAACCGGATGCGGTGGGAGTGGCACCAAAGGTGTTGGTCAGATAAAGCGGCACGGTCCCGGTGCCTTGAAACTGGGTGAAATTCGAGTCTGCGGAGGTGTAGCTGTTGGTATCGGTGAAGCCGGTGAATGCTACGCTGCCGTAGTTGTAGGTCTGACCGTTGGTCAGTGTCACCGTACCTCCCGCAGGAGTGATGGATTTGGATCTGGCCACTTCAGCGACCAGATCGCCGGTTGTGCCGATGGAAGGCACAAAGCCTTCCACGGTGTTGGTGAAAGAGATTCTGCTGATGGTGACGGTTCCAGAGTTTTCATTGGTGATGGAGGCCGAGGAGATGCTGGAGTTGACAGTCCAGTCCAGCGTGACGCCTGTCAGCGTACCCAGAGCTGTGTTGAACTGGTTGAAGTAGAATTGGCTGCCACCCGTGATGGTACCAAAATCGACTGTTTGAGAGATGACATCAGCCCTGCAGGTGAGAGCCGTTGAGAATGCAAATGTGAGCGTGAGTAGTGTGGGGATTATTTTCATAACAGCCATACAATCGACAAAAAGAAGAAAGAAACAAACGCCTAATGGTAAGTGAATCCTTAGGGGTAGATTCGAGGCCGCTGTTTGGTTTCAGGGGCAAAGCTGCCTCCCGTACAGCAGACTTGAGGTGCCATTTTACCCAGTGAATGGCGCTTTTTCACACGCCTCAATTTCATCTGGGCGGAAGCCTTTTTCAACTTGGCCGGAGGTCAGAAGTAGTGCCAAAATCCTGTGCTGTAACTTTAATGGAAGATAAAGACAATAGGAAGTAATGGCTCGATGCTTTGATTGGATTGAAGCGATAAACACCAGTTTTTTGGTGCCAAATCGTGATGGCTTGCTTCAATCCCGAAGCTTCGTCGTTTTTGAATCCTTTCGGATAGCCGCACGGGGGCTGAAATTTCAGATCCAGATCCGTACCGCTTCCAGAATGCTGGACACGCCCAGTTTGCCGAGCGCATTGCGTTTGTGGCTCGAAATCGTTTTCATGCTGAGCCCCAGCCGGTTAGCCACCTGACTCGGCCGTAATCCTGATACGAGCAGATCCAGCACCTCCTCCTCTCTCATTGAGAGGGCATATTGAGAACCGTCCTCTTCTTCAGCCGGGCCACCAGAGGGCGCAATGGATCTGGCCAGGACCGAGGCGAGTTCGCTCGACATGTAGGGCATACCTTCCAGCGCGGCATGCAGGGCGCGTTTCAATTCTTCGACGGATTCGTTGCAGCCCAGGCAAACCGTGGCACCGGCCTGCATCGCCGTGCGGGTCGTCACAGGAGCAGGCGGGCCGCAAATCAGCATGACATGCTTTCCGCCGACGACCGCAATCACGGCTTTCAAGGTTTCCAGCCCATGCTCCATGTCACGCGGATGAAACTCCATCATCAGCATATCCACCGCGCCCGCGTGTGCGGCCAGCCGCACTTCTTCCACACTGGAGGCTTCGCAGGTTTTGCAGCCTGGCAGAATTTTCTTGAGCAGTAGTTTCCAGCCCGAGCGGGTGAATTCGCTCGGGTGAAACAGCACACAGTTAGGCATGTTCATGAGGGGTAGGACGGGTCATCTGCTTTCACACGCGACTTTGACTGAGGGGCTGTTCGGGCAGTAAATGGGCGGGCAAGTATTCCTTGGCACAGGCAGCCGGGGCGAATGTTTGTCAGGGGAGCCAGGTATGAAAAATTACTTTTTCGTATTCAGTAAGCAGAGGGATTGAGAGGGTGATGCTTGAGGCGCTCCGGTTTTGTTAAGGTTGGTTAGAATGTCTTCACTGGCGTTCTCATGCAGTCAGTCGAACGCAAGCCGGGTGCTAGGCATTGAATACAAGGAAAGCAGCACCGCCGTACATTATCGACCCTCACCAGCGGGGATCACTAAAGCCCCTACTCGGAATGGGCTAAGCCGGGGCTTATGCCAGCCATGCAGGTAATCTGACCCTGCGCCAGGGCGGCAGACGGTTCTTCACTTGGTTCACGCGGTTCAGCACGTTCACCGTCCCCTCCTTCGGATCCGTCCCCCGTTGATCGACTGATCCAGTGGGATCAGCACCGACTCCTCCAGCACCTTCGCACTCGCCAGGGTAGGTGATGCTCATCATCACAGTCACAGGCACCACGTTGGGCAACTGTGAGATGGGCAGCCTCACGATCGGAAGCCCGCTCAAAAACACAATGATCAACGAAATTACAATGGCCAGGGCAGGCCGCTGTAAAACCTTCGAAAACCTGGAGGTTGGTTTACTGCGCTCGGAGCTTCAGGTTGGCATACGCATCCTTCGTCTCCTCAAATCGGTAGTCGTGGGCATGGTCCCCCTCATGGACCTGCCGCTGCCCTTCAAAGATGATCCTGTCCTGTTCCGTCACCCCGGAGCTGGGGTTCACCACATACAAATCCTCCAACTCTTCGAGCACATCGAGCTTCACCTGCTTGATGACGTCATCCTTCCCGACCACATAAACGTAGCGCTCGTCATCGAACTCAGCCGTCGCTTTCTGCGGCACCAGCAGCGCGTTTTTCACCGTCCTCGCCATGCGGATGTTGCCCGTCTCCCCATGCCTGAGCAAACCTTTCGGATTCGGAAAATCCGCGCGGAAGGGAATCGTTCCCGTCTTGTTGTTGAACTCACCTTCGATCACGTTGATCCGCCCCATCTGGTCGAAGACCTTCCCATTCGCCATCACTAGGCTGACCTTCTTGGCTTCCTCCGGCTGCGCGTGTGAGGCGTACTCCAGATAGTCTGCCTCGGGCACATTGAAATAGATCCACATCTCGCTGTTGTCAGACAGCGTGGTCAGCAGGTCACCCACTTCCACTAGGCTGCCGTTTCGCAGCCGCAGGCGGTCCATCAGTCCGGAAAACGGCGCCTTGATCGTCGTGAATCCCAGATGCGTCTGCGACAGGTTCACCTCCGCCATCTTTTGGTCCAGCTTCGCCTTCGCCATCGTCAGTTCCTTGTCAGACACCACGTTCGTGTCCAGCAGACGCTTGGTGTTTTCATACTCGACTCTCGCCACCTGCGCCTCTGCCTCCGCGCGTTTCACCACGGCGGTGTAAACTCTCGGCAGGATCGAAAACATCAGATCACCTTCCTTCAGAAACTGGCCCTCCTTCACACTCACCACCTCCAGATAGCCGCGCTCCAGCGCACGGATCTCAATGTTCCGGCACGAATGAATCTGGCACACATAATCACGCGAGATCACCGTGTCACGGATGATCGGCTTCGTCAGCACCAGCTGTGACTCCTCTTCTTTCTCCCCCTCCTCATGGTGCGCCTCTTTGTGGTCACAGCTGCTCAGCGTGATGACTGCCAGCAGCCCCAAGTGCAAGATGGATGTCCTGACGGTGGGCAAGAACATTTGAGTTTCACATGTCCAGGGGGATTTAACAAGCCCGAGCAAAGAAGTGTTGTTGCTGTATCTCATATGAGATGAAGATACTATGTCAGGCATGTCCAATGTAAAGTGTCGCTACAGCGGGGGTGAAACTAATGTCCGGCATTTCATGGCTAACAGTTAATTGCTGCATAACTTAGACAGCTTGGATAGGCTAATAGGCTACATAGATTCATGAGATCAATGAGTGATCATTATCTATGAAGATGGCCTGTTACTGTGTGGAATGGATAAGCAGGATGGATTCAGAGATTGTGTCGAGCTCTCGGTGGCATGAAATATGTGCCTGGCATGATGGTGAGTCAGTGGCATGCCGCTAAATGATGAGGACAAGCTGAATAGGCTTGGTGCCTGTGTCGAATGGCAAACAGACCTATATCGTAAATTCAATGTATGACATGTCTCGCCGGAAGTTCAGGGCTGCTCGGCCGCTGCGGATTGCAAGGGGCGGCAACCACGCGGCCTTTCATCGATTGCGGTGTCTTGGTCCGCACGCTCCGCGTGCGGTGTTTGGCTGTCATGGGATGCGCATGCCAAGCGCTCCATGCTGCGGCCATGCCACGCCGCCACTCATGTCGTGCATCTGTATGATCAGGGGCGGCTTCGTGACCGCTCTCGCTCATTCACTGCGTTCCTCTCTCAGAAGGGGCATCCAGTTCACCGTTTCCGGCAGGGATCAAGATGTCCCCGCTCCTAACGCAGTCCACCTGATGTATTTGAATGAAGCAGGCAGCCTCTACGGGGCCGTGGCCGAATGCGGTTTCATCATTCCTTGGCTCATCTCCATGGCGCTGGCTGGCCGCCTCACGACCGTCAGTTGGCCACTCGAACCGCTTTCATGCCCGACCTAAGCCGTGATCAACTCTTCCTGCGGTGCTGGCAGGGCAAGTGGTCGTTCGCTGATGTCGCTGACATTGTAGCTCACGTCCGTGCCTTTGGGCTGGCGTCCGGTCAGACGGCAGAAGTCATGGTAGCTGATGACCTCGAAGGTGCGGTCGAGATGTTCGACGATGACAGTCATGCTTTCCACCCAGTCGCCTGAGTTAAGGTAGTGGATGTTGTCGATCATCTTGTCCGCAGGCGTGTGGATGTGGCCGCAGATGATGCCATCGCAGTTTTTCCAGCGCGCGAGCTTTTGCAGCTGCTCTTCGTAACGGCCCACGAAACTGACGGCGTGCTTGACCTTCATTTTCACCCAGCGGCTGAGAGAAAAGGCCTCCTTGTTGCGCCAGCGCAGCCAAGCGTTGTAGGCACGGTTGATGCGCAGCAGCAGTTCGTAACCCACAGCGCCAGCTTTGGCCAGCCAGACGTGGTTGGTGGTCACATGGTCAAAACCGTCACCATGCACCACGAGATAACGGCCATGGGGCGACTCGTGAATGTGTTCATCCACGAGGGAGAGGCCTGCGAGCTTGAAGGGGAGAAATTTTTCGAGGATGTCATCATGGTTGCCGCGCAGATAAATGACCTCGGTGCCTTCTTTCTCCATCTTCTTGAGCACCGTGCGTACAAAATGCGTGTGCTCCTGCGTCCAGCGCCCGGAGCTTTTCAGCGCCCACACGTCAATGATGTCTCCGTTGAGCACCAGCTTCTCGCATTTGCAGTGGCGGATCAGATGCGCTGCCTGCACGGCCTTGGAGTCAGCCATGCCGAGATGAACATCGGACATGAACAAAGTCTTGATGCGAAGTTTGGTTTTCATGAGTTTGAACAGTTGAGTTTTTCACAGCATCTCGGAGGAGATGGATTGTGAATAGAAACGTCCCTGTCACTTAGCTCGCTTGTTGGGGGAGCAGTTGAAAGAGCGTAAGTGAAACCTTTTCGTCACAAGATCGAATGGACTGGCGATGACGTCAGCCGGTGGTTTGTGCCGGGCGGTCTTTTTACCAGCGGGGGGATTTGGCTGCCTGAAGGTTGCGGTCAATCTCATGTGACTGACTTTCTTCAACGCGAAGGCTGTGTACGGGGTGATGGGGGTGGAGTGCCCGCCAGACGAAACAGATGCAGGTGACGAATATCGTGAGCGCCATGATCGGGCCACCGTGATGGCGAATGAAACGCGTTTGCCGACGCCATTCGAGATAGCATTGGAGTTCATTATGTCGTGGCTTGAACATACAGGAATCATGAAATGTTGAACCCGTGTCTCAATCTGGAACGCGTCACAAAAATGTTTCCGCAGCATGCTTCATGGTTCCTTGGACGCGCTTGAGGCGATGTTTCGTACACTTTTGGGCTGACGAAATCGTCACATTCCTGCGAAGCTGTGAGTATTGCGACGAGATCGTAACACACTAATCTTTGGCAGGACTTCATTCCTGTCGTCACAATCCCGTCACCCATGAGCAAAATCCTAGTGGTCGATGACGAGAAGGACATTGTTGACCTTGTAAGCCTTCATTTGCAGCGCGAAGGTCACGAAGTCGTATCCGCTGGCAACGGTCTCGAAGTGCTGCCCCTGGCGGTGAAGACCGCTCCTGATCTGATCGTGCTGGATATCATGCTGCCGGGCATTGATGGTGTGCAGGTGCATCGCAGGCTGCGCGCTGATACACGCACCCGTCACATTCCTGTGATCATGCTCACGGCGCGGGCGCAAACGAATGACCGCATCGCCGGGCTGGAGAGCGGTGCGGACGATTACCTGACGAAGCCCTTCAGCCCGCGGGAGCTCATGCTGCGCATCAGTGCGGTCCTGCGCCGTTCACAGAAAGTCGTGATGCTGGCCGAGCAGCGCATCGGCGAGTTTCTGCTGGACCGCAAGAACATGTCCCTCTCCATCAATGGCAAGCTGGTGGAACTGACGATCACCGAGCTGAAACTCATCACCACCCTGATGGCCAACCCTGATGTGATTCACTCACGGGCTGAACTGCTCAGCGCGGTCTGGGGCTATGCGGACGACACGCACTCACGCACGCTGGACACGCACATCAAACGCCTGCGCGACAAGCTGGGGGATCATGGCCGGCACATTGGCACCCTGCGGCGGCAGGGATACCTGTTTCATAGCATCGTGGAGGAGATGGCGGACACATGACCACGTCTGAGGTGACTGCGGCGGCGCAGCAGGGAACAGAATGGCAGTCAGGGGATGCGGAAACATTCTCGCCGATGTGCATGCAAGACGACTGCCGTCTGTTTGGCTCACTGCTCAATGAGGTGCCGCAAGGCATCCTGGTGGTGGATGACCACGGGGTCATCGTGTTCGCAAACCTGGCCATGAACGTCATGTTTTTACCGCACCAGCTCGAAGTGGGCGGCACCCTGGCAACTGCTGCCGGATTGGAAGCGGTGGAGCGCCTCGTGAATGATGCGCGCAGCCGGCATGCACGTGTGGAGGCGGACATACGGCTGACGCTGCCGTATCTCGGGGAATGGAATCATGAACACCATTACCACGTCTGCGCCGCCCCCTGGCGCGAAGGGATGCGCGGCGGCATCTGGGTGATGGTGGAGGACCGGACGGAGCACCACCTGACCCAGCAGACACGCCGGGATTTCGTGACCAGTGCCGGTCATGAGCTGCGCACGCCCCTGTCGCTTATTCATGGGTATATCGAGACGCTCAAGAGCGGCATGATCAAAAACAGCGCCTCACTGCTGCGCTGCCTCGACGTGATGGAGAGAAACAGCCGCCGCATGATGCGCATCATTGACGACATGCTCACGATCTCGCGTCTGGAAGGGCTGGATGAATCTTTGAAGACCGAGACCTTTCTGGTGCGTGCCAGTGTGCAGGACGCGCTGGAGCGTCTGACACCGCTGATTGAGCTGCGGCAGGCAGTCATCACCCTGGACTTTCCTCCGGATGGCGGACTCTTGAACGGTGATCGCTTTTACTGGGACCAAATATTCACGAACCTGATCGAAAACCCGCTCAAAGAAAATCAGCGCGCCGGACTGCGGCTGACGATCAGCGGGCGCTGGACGGAGCACGAGTGCATCATCACCGTCAAGGACGACGGCGTGGGCATCTCCCCTGAGGATGCCCCGTTTGTGTTCAAGCGGTTCTACCGCACTGGCCGGGAACACGCGCAGGAGAGCAAGGGGGCCGGACTGGGACTTTCCATCGTCAAGCGCGCGGTCGAGGCGCACGGGGGCAGCATTGAACTGGAAAGCCAGCCAGGCATCCGCACCGTGTTCACCCTGCGCGTGCCACTGCCCACTTGAGACACGGTGGAGCGGGGGCAGGGGAGGTTTATTTAATGCTCGCCTTGGTTCATCAAGATCGCGCAGGAGCAGCAAACCGCACCATAGGGCAGGCTCACAGCGCGCGTTTCAAAAACGTCAGCTCCTCATCCAGCAGCAGCGCTCCCGGAATTTTTTCCGCCAGTTGGAAGGCGCGGTCGGGCTTGCCAACGAGAGAGAGTAAACCCGCCGCGACGGCGCGTGGTCCTGCGGCAAGGCTGGTGCTGCTGGTGAGCTGGGCCAGGTGCTGTTGCATCGCAGCACGGTCACCCAGACGATAGTCAGACAGTGCCAGCAGCAGGGGCGTGGGGATGCGCTGCAGCGGGACGTTTGCAGCTGCTTTCAGCTCATTCTGCTGCCCCAAAGCGGCGAGATCGACGGTTTCCATTTCGATCCCCAGAACCAGACGCCAATAGCTCAGGCGGTCGGCAAAAACGGCGCTGCTCGGACTCAGTTCATGCAGCCAGCGGGAGGCTTCCAGCAGCGTGGCGGTGTCTTTCGCCACCAGCGCCAGTTCCACGCTTTTCTCCAGATGTTCCAGTGCTTCGACGTTCGCTTTGTTGGCAGAGGCCAGCAGCCCCGCCGATTTGTAGGCTCGGCAGGAAATATCTGCCAGATTGAGCCTCTCGGCCAGCGCGGCCGCCTTGTTCAGCGTGGTGGCATCCCCCGCCTGGGCAGCATTTTCGACCGTGCCCTGCAGCAGACGGCGTGCTTCCCGCATGTCGGGCTGCAGATGGCTCTGCACCTCGGCCATGGCCAGATCCAGCAGACTGTTGGACACGGGAGCACGCTGCAATTTTAACAGCCCCTGGAGTTCTTCCCAGCGTTCCGCCTGCGCGAGTGTCTGCAGCAGGATGGGATACAATTCGCGGGACTGCACAGCTAACTCCCTGGGCACCAGGGCAAAGACCTGCTCATTGAGTTTCTCCCGCATCAGCCAATACGCGATCTCTTCGCGCTTGCCATTTTTGGTGTCAAAAAAGCGTTTAACCTCGGCATCCGCCAGATGTGAGCGCAGATCAGGTTGCAGCCGCATAAGCGCCGAGACCAACTGCAGCCGCGCCGACAGAGTTTTCAACGGGTGCTCTTCGAGCAGGTTGAGCAGATGCCTGGCTTCAGGAAGAGTCAAACCGGGATCGACTGCCAGTTGATGAATGGCATCCAGACCTGTCGTGGAACTGTTTTCCGCAAGCTGCCAGAGCTGCTTGCGCGCTTGGGTTTTTACTTCGGCAAAATGGCTGCCGAGGTCTGTCACTGCGGCCTTGAGATGGGTTTCAGGAGATTCCGCAGTTTGGGCCTCTGCCCTGCGGGAGATTTCCGCCGCTTCCTTGTGGTGACCCTCTGCGTTCAGAATGCTGGACAGGAGTTCCAGGCCAGCCTGGCGTGTGCTATGCTGCTGCGGCAGCTTTTCAAAAACCTCGCGGGCGTCTTTGGTCCTGCCGCTGCTGATCAACGTGCGCCCGAGCAAAAGCTCCTCTTCCTCAGTCAGCGGCCTGTGCTGCTCCAGCAGGCGCAACTGCTGCGCGAGGCCGCCCGGGTCGGACCCTGTGGCTTTGAGAAATGTCACCATGGCCATGATGACTTCGACATCCTTAGGGGCGCGCTGCCGTGCCAAAGTAAGTGCCTGATACGCCCGCCGCCAGTCTTGCGCAGCGGTCGCCTCCAGCGCCTCCTTGGCATTCTGCCGCGCCAGTGCTGCACGGGCGGCCGTTGCCACGGGGCTCCAGGCAAATAAAAGAATGACGAGCAGTCCGAACGCTGTCAGGGTAAGAATCGAGAATTTTCCAACGCGTACCCGCTGCGGTTTCTGGTCCTGAACCTTGTTCTGCGAATCGGGATCAAATTGAAAGGACATGGTCGCTGAGGTGTTACGGGCGATCACTCACCCGGCTGGTCATTCTTACGCTTGCGTTCATCATCCACGCCGCCGCCGCCGCCGTAGCCGATGACTTCGACAGTTATAATGGAGGGCTGCTCCTGTGCAAGTGCCTGCTGCGGGGTTTGGTTGCCAGGCTGATTGGCCGTCCCCGAGGTGGCCGCTGCCGCGCTTGAGGATGCTGCGGCCAGTCCACCCAGGCTCGGTGCAGCCACTGAAGGGGCCGCTGGCGTGCCCGCGCTGGTACCACCCACGGAGATGTTTCCTGCATTCAAAACAATCGTCGCGGCGATGTTCAGATTTCCCGTGGCACGGATGCCCGCGTCACCCGCATCCACCGCACCGATCGGCGCGATCAAGTCCACGTTCCCCGGAGCCACACCCTGCACCGCAGCCAGCACGCCGATGCCGCCCCCCGTCGCCAGACCCGCAAGGTCGGTCGCGACGTTGGCACTCTGCGGGTCAATCAAGACTCGCGTCGGCGGCGCAGACTGCACCGTCTTGGACGAAGAGCCCGCAGCGATGTCACCGGTGCTGGACCAGATCGCGATGTCGCCTCCGCGGAGCGTGAAGATACGGGAGATGCCGAGATCCACACTGCCGTTGGCAAAGATGTTAATGTTGCCACCTGATTCCGTGATGATGCCCGGAGGTGCAAGCAAGCCGGGAAGCGTGGTCTTGTACAACTGCAGTTCACCGTCCGGAGCCAGAATGCTGATGTTTCCACCGCTCTTCGTGCGGATGTCACGCGCTTGGGTCAGGATGCTGCCTGCGCTAGTGGTCGGGAACAGCTTGGCGATGGCCGCAAAGCCATCGGTATATGTCCCGGCATTTGGGCTCTCTGGATCATTGTGGTCACGACCTGCATCACGCAGCGCCAGGTAGAAGATGGCCAGAGCCAGTTGTTTTTGCTGCTCAGCCTTGAGCGACGGATCATTCAGGTCCACCGATGGCACCCCCAGAAGCACCGCCAGCTCCCTCAAGTAACGATCTCCCGAGGGGGATGTTGCGAACTGGGTGATGAAGGAATTGAAGTCCAAGTTTGAGCCCCCCAGCCCCAGCGCGGCCTTCCCCATGCCTGCCGCGATGGTCAGGTCAGACCCAGCAAACGGGAGGTACGGATTGCGTCCATTCCCGATGCTGGTGATGCCTGATCCTGTGCCATTGGGTTGGTTGAGTCCAGTGCCAAGGTCAAGATTGCGCCCGGCCAGCACTTGCAGGCTTCCTGGGCCGCTGATCTGAATATCTCCCACCAGCGCTGCCTCTGCTTTCTGAGAGGCCACCAACTGGTCAAGAATGTCGCTGAACTGGCTGCGCGTCTGGGTGTTCTTATTGTAAGCAATGATGTCACGGCCGGAAGCAACGATAGAAACGCTGTCCGCACGGGTGTTTTGAATGTACAAGGCGATGTCTGACAGGTCGTTTCCGGCGATGACTTGTGCTTGCTTCGCCGAGTAGAGGGTGATGCTCGTGATGTCACCGGTGCCGGCATAAATATGCACAGGCACAAGGTCATTGAGATGCAGAATGCCCGGCGAATGCAGGGACTGCTTGTTTTGGAGCACGGCGTTACTGCCTGTCGTCGATCCCGTTTCTGTGAACAGATTATCAACGAATGAGAGGATATTGCTTCTGCTGCTGCTGCTGGCCCCGGACAACGTGCCAAAAATCGATGCATACGCAAAAGGCTTGGCAATCGAGGGAATCGAAAGCGGATTGGCATCCGAGAGATTGATCGTTGCCGCGCTCCAGATGACCTTATTCAAGGTGGTGAAGTTACCGGTGGGGTTCAGCCCGTTGACCGAGCCCGCCGCAATCAGATCAATGGTGCCGGTGGCGGATGGGAACAAAGTGAGGGTTCCCACAAGATTCACATCTCCTGAGAAGGCGGTGGCTTTCAGCGTGGGTGCCATGATCGAGGAAACCACAGAGAACGAAGTGGTGACATTGGTCTCCACCAGACGCAGCCAGGGCTGGTAATACGAGGCATTAGTCGGGGAAGTGCTGTCGAATCGCAGCACATTACTGAGCCATTGGACAAGCAGCGGATCTGCGGTCGTGATGTTGGGGGATACGGATTCTCTGAATGTCACCGATCCTCCCAACGACGACACATTCACTCCGCTGTTGGCACCATAGGTGGAGAAATAGGTCTTATACCAATATCGGTTGTTCAATCCCTGCGGAAGCAGGAAGGGGGTGGACACGGGGCCGAGCAGTACGTCATGTTTCGCGCTCACATCAAAGGTGGCGTCGCCGACGAACAGCGTGGTCGGCAGCCATGTTCTGGAATCTTGGATCGAAGGGGTGTTAAATCCATTCAGAATGCCCAGTGAAATGGTTCGCGTTGAGTTCGTGGTGATGCTGTTTCCCGCATTCAGCGTGCCGTGGCCGCGTTCCACATAATACACACCGCCGTCGATGTTCCGGCCTGCCACCACCACCACATTGCCGCCACCCAGTTCAAGAAGTTTGGAGGCGTCCGGTGCCACATTCAGCCCGGTCACAGAATCTTTTCCCGGCATGCGGGCATTGGTGGCGGACACGGCATCGACATTGGACACGTCACGCCCTGCCTTGAGGGTGACATTGCCCCCGCCCAGAGCGCCCACGCCCTCGAAGAAATTGCTGAAGTCAACCCACCAGGTGGTGGATGCACTGGTGTCTCTGATGGTATTAAATCCATCTGTAACACCCGCCAGGCCAAACAGCCCCGTCGTAGAATCTACAAATCCGCGCCGATAAAGCCAGTTGACTGGGAGTTGGCGTTCTGAATCGTTGATCAGGACCCCCAAGTTGTTCTGGGTCTTATGCGCGATGTCATTGCCCGCGTAAACAACGACGTTCCCTCCTGCCAGGGTGTAGCTGGCGCCATAAATCTGCTGAAGAGATCCCGGCGAAAGAATATTGCTCCTCGAGAGGATGGGCACCACGAAGTCGTTGCTGGCAAACACCGTGGTGGGGGTTTGCAGGCCAACTCCCGCAGTGTAAATGGTGGCGAACTGATTGAGCAGCAGCACATCACCTCCAGCAGAGATATCGATGTCTCCAGTGCCCGTGCGAATCACCTGGTAGAGTTTGGCCAGCGCCGTGCTGGTCAGTGCGCCCGCGCCAGGCGAACCCGTGGGCAGGTTCAGCCCGCCGTTTTTACCCAGCAGCACTGACCCGGCTGACGCACCCGACAAAAGTCCGCTCGTGCCGGAGAGCGCGCTTATAGACTGCACCGTGTGGAAATCCACGCCGCTCAGATCGGCCCCAGCGGTCATGTGGTAGGACCAAGACTGGGTGTTAATGGGAAGAGTGTTGGTGGAGCTGAGGGCAGTCACGGGGGCCAGCCACAGCCAGGTGGAGTCGCTGCTTGCCAGTGTGGGCGTGAAGCCGTCGCTAAGCGCATTGTAGAACACCAGATTGCCCGCTGCACGCAGCGTCAGCACTCCCGGTGCTTTATTGGTCCCATACCGGAAGGTGGAGAGATTCCAATCGCTTATCGTCGTGGAGGTCGTCGTCCCCAGCGTTAGGTCCCCTGTGCGGTTCACGATCTCAGCCCCCGGCTGGATCACCAGCACAGAGCCCAGCCCCGAGCTCCCCACGATCCGGCCGAGCATCGTCGAGTAATTTGTGTTATTCGTGATGAAGCTCTGGCCGTTGTTTTGCACCGCGCTTTGCACCGTGCTGTTGATCACCCCGCTGGTGGAGGTGGTGATGTCCTGGATGAAGTAGCCTTCCACCGTCACACTGGACGCGCCGGTGATCGTGCCCTTGATGGCGTTCACAGAAATATCCGTGCCGCTGCTGATCTGTGGCGCCCGCAGGTGCAGCGTGCCGCTGAATTTTCCCAGTCCCGCGCTGGCCGCCGTCAGCGCCGCCACGGATAGATCGATGCGCGAATAACTCTGAATGTCCACCGTGCCCGTGCCGACAGCGTAAGTGCTACCGGTGAGCATGGCAGATCCCGCCTCCAGAGACACCTGTCCGCCTTTGCCCGAGGCGTCAAAGTTCTGTGCCGCGACCGTGAGGGTCGCTCCCACGTTGTGCGCAAGGTCCCCTTGCAGCACCACATCTTTGCGCGCAGTCAGGCGGATGCTGCCGCCTGTCGTGCCGCTCGCGTCGATCTTGCCCGTGCTGCTCACCGTGATGGCCCCCGTATCTGTCGCCAGTTGGAACTGGTGGGCCTTGATCGAGTCGCTGATCGTCACGTCCCCGTTGCGCACACGTACGTTGAGGGATTCAGTGAAGGATGCGCTCGACGTGCCGGAGATGGTGCTCAGCACGAGCGTGCCCAGGCTGCCGACATCCAGCGTGAAAGAGCCGTTCGTACCACCGCTGCCACCGGTACCCGACAGGATGCCGGAACCTCCGAGAGTGAAAGTCCCCAAAGGTGCGCTCACGCTCACAGATCCGGCGTTGGCACCGCCAGGATTGGAGGAAACGTTGACACTGGCCGTGGCTCCCAGATTCACATTTCCCGTCTTCGAGGTCAGAGAGATCTGGCCGCCGCTGGTGAAGGTGCTGACGTCTTTGAAATCACTGCGGGTTCCGCTCAAGTCCAGCGCGCCATTGACCAAAATATCTCCGCTCTGGGCCAGCAGGGTCAGGCTGCCGCTTGGCAGTTTGATCAGCGTGTCCACCTCCACCCGCGATCCCTGGAGGCTCAGGCTGGCTCCCAGTCCGTAGGTCAGTGTCTGTGTGGCGGTGCCCGCCGGCGCCTGGAACATCAAGGCTCCGTCTGAGCGGATGGACTGCACTGCTCCTGCAAGGCCGGCGATGACCGGTGTGGTGACGGTAAGGGGGGCGTTGGTGGCAAATCCTCCGGATCCCTCCAGTTGTATCCCGGTGCTTGCCTGCATCTGCACTGCCGCAAACTGATTAGCCTGCAAGGCACCATTGCCAAGCCTGATCACTCTTGCTTCAAAGCTCAGGGTACCATTGCCTGCCACCGCCGTGCCATTGGACGCATTGGCACTGTTGTCTAGCAGGATGTTCTGGGCCACAAACGCCGCTGTGCCGCCGCCCTGGCTGAATCCACGGATCTGACCGGCGTGCAGCGCCAGATTCACAAGCGATGAATCCCCCACCTGACCTGCTCCGTAGATGTCGAGAGTAGAGTAGCTCAGCAGAGACAACGAACTCGCGTTTTGGAGGCTCTGCAGTGCAGGCCCTGTAAGAACCAATCCCGTCGTGGCAGGCACCATGGTAGTGGGATCAAGCTGCAGCACCATGCTGCCGCTGTTGAGCGAGATGATGGAACTGTTGAGCACCGCAGTGGAAGCAAGGCTGGTGGCATACGTGGTGTCAAGCAGGAGGCTGGTTCCCTGCAGTTGCACGCCCGAACCGATGATGAGGCTCGGCAGAGTCGAAGTCGTGCGGCCCAGGCGGGTGATGGCGGCATTCGTATTGCTGCTGACGCGCACCAGCACCCCGTCTCCACTGCCAGAAGTGCTGGCGCTGCCGAAGATCAAAGTCTGAGTGTTGCTCAAGGCTGCCCCTGCACTTTGCACAATCTGGGATCCCGACTTCACGTTGAGCACCTGCTTGGCCACCAGCAGGACTTCAGAACCGCTCAAAGAGCTGCCGGCATTGTCCACGATGAGGTTGTTGGTTCTCACGGTCACATGTGTGCCGTCGGTCGAAGTCGTGCGGACACCGCCAATCAGCAGGCTTCCAGCTCCGATCATGCTTAGGCTTGCAGAGTTCAGTTGCAGTTTGCCACTGACAGCCGGAGCCCCCGGGCTGGTGATCACAATATCGACCGGGCTGCTGATGTCCACCAGGGCACCGTTGCCTCCTGACGCACCCTGTCCCCTCAGGGTGCCATTCAGCTGCATGGACTGCAAGGCTTGCAGCACGGCATGACCGGCATCGACTGGCAGTTCTGGAACGGTCACGCCGAGCGCCACCGCCTGACTCTTTAAGAAACTGTTCCCTGAGTATTCTTCGTACTCGGAGGCGCTGCGAACGACTGCGCCGGAGGCCACTTCAAAGCTGGACAGCAGCACCGGAGTTGCCGGATTCGTGTTCAGACCATCAAAGCGATAGCCATTCACATAGGAGCTTCCGCTTGGAAGCTGCTGCGTGCCAGCGGGCGCGTTGCTGGTGGGCGTCACCAAAAAACCGCCCGGCAGCAAGGCATAACGCGCAGGCAGCAGGGTATAGACTCCGGCTGCCATCCCGGAAGAGGCGTCAAGATAGATTTGATCTCCCACATGCAGCGTCGAGTTTGTATAGCCCTTGTCCGTACCGAGCGTATCTTTCGAGGCTATAGTGGTGTTGTAGGCGCCGAATGGCGCATAGCTGGCCGCGTAGCTTGGCAGAACCGCAAAACTCGTGGTGGAGTTCAGCACGTCCAGGGTGCCGCCATTGCCAGACACCCAGCGGTAGGCATAGAGATCACCTCCACCGGAGAGATTGATCACCGAGCCTGTCTCGGTGCTCACGTTCAAAGCCGCCACATGCACCGCTTTCGCCGGGCCGCCGCCAGTGGTGATGTCAATACCACGCGGATCGATCCAGGAAGTGCCGTTGAGAATCACCCCATAGGGAATCGTCAGGCCCTGCCCAGTCAGCGGGTCCACCGCAGACACCGAAGTAACGCTGCCTGCGGCCAGCGTGAGATGAGCTGTCACCGGCGCAGTCAGATTGGTGATGAGGTCCACCGGTGCCGTCTGCGCTCCATCCCATCCGCCAACGCCATCCCAGCCGAGATTGATCGTCCCAAAAGGGGCCGCTAGCGTGCCTCCCTGCGTGATCTCTGAGGCGTAAATGCCCAGCGTGCCTCCCGCAGAAAGCGGCAGCGCCTGCTGTCCGGAGCCAATGATGGTCACCGAGCCTGAGTGGGGGGTGCCGCTGCTGGTGTAATCATAGGCGAAGATGTTGAAGCTCACCGCCGTCGGTGGGTAGATCTGTGCCGCCCGCATGTAAATGCTGCCTGCCACATCCAGCACGCCGTCACCCCGGATCGCACCGTTGTCTGCGATCAGGTTCAACTGCCCAATGCTCTGCAGTGACAGGATTCCAACGTCAATCAAACTGGCCGTCACGGTGAGCGATCCCGTTCCATAGGTCGGCGAGAAGTAGAAAAGGGCACCCGCATTGCCTGTGCCTTGGTCCTTCTTGTAAGGCGTTTGCAAATCTGAAAGCTGTTGGGGATTCCGTGGATTTACAAAAGCACCGCCCAAGGCGACATAGGAGGCGGTGAGATTCACCTGATTGTCTGCCTGGATGATGCCTCCACTGCCCACGATCAGTGACCCTGCGGCGGTGATGTTCACCTGACCAACGAACCCTACATTGCCTCCCAAGGTCAAGGAATCGAATCCACCCTGAGTAAAAGAACTGGCGCTGAAGTATCCCGCGCCGGAAACAATGCTGTTGTCAGCTCTGCGCACTGGGTTACCAATGCCCGCAAAACCCGCTGGCAGTACCGGGCCTGACTGGCCGACCCACAGCGTGATGAAAGTTGGATCGAAGATGTCATTGGAGAAGTAGTAGCGGCCTGAAGAGACTTCAAGAGTTCCGCCCACCGCGTTTGGGCCACCGGCGTTGCCGAGGAGAGTGCTGTCCACAAACAATTCTTCAGAGCCAGACAAGGTGATCTTGCCCGCGTCAGTGTCCACGCGGGTGCGTTGGACGCTCATCCTCAATGAAGTAAGGCTCGAATTCGTAAGCGCTGTACTGCCCACGGTATATCCCAAAGAACCAATATCTACG
Organism: Verrucomicrobia bacterium 12-59-8; assembly: GCA_002279765.1. Next base: position 22,728 of record NCCR01000018.1, read on the forward strand.
TCCAGGGTGTCGCTCGCGCCTGAAACATTGATGACGGATCCAGACAATGCCGCGATGTTTCCCGCCAGGGAGATCGTCCCGCCCGCGATCACAGTCCCGATCTTTCTTCCATAGGCATCAGGCAGGAGCAGTGTCTTGCCTGCGGTTGACAGCGAGGCGGTGGAAGCCAACAACAGTGTGGGCTGGGCGTTGACAAGGGTCGTCAAGGAAGGGAACGAGCTGCCCGCCTTGAGACTAATGATACCACCGGGTGCCGTTAGACTGCCCTGAATGCTCGCCGTACCAGCGGTGATCTGAATGGCGCCAAGCGCGTCGGTGGTGATGGAGGAGTTCACCCCCATGACAAAATCACCCCGAACAGTAAACGGGTTAACTGTGTCGAAATCATCCTTTACTCCATTGGCATTAAAGGTAAGAGAAACGGGTTTTCTCACTCCTTCCTGGGCCAGCAGTGCAATCAGGCTGATTCCGCCGCTGCTGCCGGTCGCGATGTATCGCAGGGCCTGGGGTGTGATCTGAGTGCCCGCAATAATGTTGATGCCTGGGAGATAGTCAGCTCCACCCACGGTGCCAAGGCCGGTCAAAGCAAAGTTGTTGAAACCACCGCTGCTGAAGATGCCCGGGTCCAGTACCAGAGTCAGAGGATTAGCGGATGTCCCTCCCACCTGGATCATTTGAGCCTGGAGGTTCAGGGTGCCCCCATTGGCACCGGAGTATCCCCGCAGGGTTCCACGCAAGGAAAGCGTGCCGCCGGTCACCCCCTTCAAGCTCAGAAGAATATCATTTATATAGGCATACGACGGGTTGCTGGCCGCCAGGATGCTGAGGGTGCCTGCATCTCCGTATTGAATGACACCAGTGCTATTGAGATGAACCCCGCCAGACACATCAAGGATGCTTCCTTGCTCCACGACCATCGAATAGGCAGATGCCTTGATCGTTCCTCCATGGGTGATGATCGGCCCCAGTTGAGACTGGGCGGACCCCGAGCCGTCATTCACCAGCAGCCCGGCAGTGCTCAGCAGGGAAGTTGAGCCGATGGTCAGAAGGCCGCGTCCGACGTTGGGTGTTGGATCAGAGGTGGGTAGTGGCCGATCGGGGGGGGAAGGATTAGTCAAGTCCCTTATCAATGAAGGGGAAATGTTGTATGCGGACAGGGTAATCGCTCCGCCCGGTGCCACGATGCTGCCCTGGATGTTCACATTGGCACCCAGCAAAGTAATCGAGCCCTGAGGCGTTGTTTGCAGGGTGATGCCCGCAGGCAGGTTGATCAGGCCGTCAAAATTGTCCACGCTCAGGTGGCCAAATCCGCTGCTGGTGAGGAGCGTTGGTGACAGCATGACATTATTCACCCGGTCTGCGCTGAGAGCCTGGGGCAGCCCATTGGCATCCACGGCAAACGGCGCTGCGGCTGTCTGGGTTCCGGTCGTTCCAAACGTGATGACTGGAGGTGTGGGGGATTGGAAATAGTATGTATCGAATCCAGAAATGTCAGCCTTCCACTTCAGGTCGAGTGAGGCTGTGGTGACCGGGATCTCCCGTTGATAAGGGCCGTTGACCGAAAGACCTGTCATCTTGCCATCCAGAGCCATCGAGGCTGCAATGATGCTCAAACTGCCGCCGTTGGCTCCCTCAAGAAACCCCACCTGGTAGTAGTTGCCGGAGTTCAAGATTGAGGTGTTGCTGGTCGTGACACCGTAGCGGCTGTCGGTCGTTGAGGCATTGGCTTGGTAGATGCCGTCGTATCTGACGGTTGGATCCGCCGCGGCAATATCAAAAGTCTGTCCCCCAAGAGTAACGCGGGTGGTTTGCACTGTGGAGCCGGCAAAATCGATCCAGCCGCCGGAAACATCCAGGCGGGCGGTGGGCTGCACCACCACACTGCCGCCTGCGTCGAGCGATATTGAGCCTCCCGCCACGGTCAGTTCTCCCACCGTACGCTGGATCACACCGACATACCCGGAAAGATCTGCCAGCGGCGTTCCATACCAGACCGTGCCATCGTCACGCAGACCCGACTTGCTCAGATCCACCGTGATGGTGGCACCCAGCAGCGTGCTGGTGCGTTGCACCGGGAAATTGGCCAGTTCGGCCGGGTGCAGGGTAATATCCTGAATGTAATTCGTCACCGGGACTTCCACATCCGTGGACCCCTGAACGTCGATCACAGTACCCTCATCCAAGTAAATCTGTCCCTTGGAGTGAACCAGAGTGTTGGTACTCGAGGAGCTGGTTGAGGTGTATTCCCACACACCTGCGCTGATGGCGACTTCCGCATTCGGCGCATACACCACGCTGTTCTGCCCGAAATACACCGTCAAACCGGTGACATTGATCTGGGATCGCAACGACAGTTCAACGCCCACGACGGTCAGTGTACTCGACCACTCCGGGAGAATCGAGGTCACGCTGTTCTGGCCAAACTCGACCGCTCCCGTGGAAACCTTTAAGAATTGAGGGTCGGTCGGGCGATCGATCGCATTGTAATGTGAATTGGCAATCGTGTTGTAACTGGCATCAATGTCAATCCGGCCGTTCAGGGTCGCTGAAGTGGTTGACTGAATGCTGCCCATCTGATGAACACTTTTCCCGACCATGGTCACATTGGCACGCGGTGCATCAATAAGCCCGTTGTTGATCACTGAGCCTTCGGTTCCAACATCGCCGACGAAAACATCGAGCCCCCGCAGACTCGCATCACTGGAGGAATGAGCCGTGATTCCCACTTGCCTGCCCGCCGCAAGAACGGTCTGGCCGTCGGGAGTCGAAATGGTGCCGTTGTTGGTCACCTTCGGTCCAATGAGAGCCACAAGTCCGCCGACATTGGCCGAAGATGCCGGTGAGGTGATTCGTGCGCCCGTCTGCACGGTGACATTTCCGGGGTTTGAGGGGCCGTTCGCAGAGAAGAGGAACTGCGAGTCCGGATTGTTCAGCAGCCCGCGCGTGACCAGATTGTCATTGATCGGCAGCGCGGAGGCCACCAGAGCATGCGTATCCACCTCGCTGCCACCGCCAAAGATGATGCCGTTCTGATTGATGATATACACCTGCCCCTGCGCTTGGATGGAACCGAGGATTTGCGTCGGGTTGCCGGTGGGGTCGGTGACTTTGTTGAAGGCGATCCAGTTGCCCACATCCGCACCGCCGGCGCTTTGGTCAAACTTCACCGTGGTGTTGCTGCCGACATTGAAGGTGGTCCAGTTCAGCAGCGCCTGCTGCTGAGTCTGCTGGATGGTCACAATGGTGCGCGCATTTTCCATCGAAGGCGTTAGTATGTTGGCACCAGTCGGAGTGCCGTTGATGTCGAGGCCACCTGTGCCAAGGCCATCCGGCACGGTCGGCAAGGTCGGTCCGGCACTGACGGCGCCCGCTGCTGCCGCATGCGCAGCTTGCTGCATGGCTGCCAGAGCCTGCAGTGTCATCGTGTTGCGCGCCTGCATCTCCTGCGCATTCGCATGCGCCTGCGCCGTGGCGGCTGCAGCGTTGGACGCTGCGGCATCCGCCGAAGGCGTTGATGACATGGTGCCTGTGGTGTCGGCGGTGCCTCTGTTGCTGTGGAAAACGTCACCCGCCTTGGTGCAGGGCATTATCATCAGCAGGAGAACCAGTGCATGCACAAGCATGACGTGGAAAAAGGAAAAGCGGTGGCGGGGGGGACGAATCATGAAAAAAGGGGGGTCAGGGGTGGGCCGGGGCTGCCGGGGAGGGCACTTCTTGCAACAGCTTAGACAGTTCGACCTCGTTCACAGCAACAGGGTGATTGTGTGACAGTTCTGCCATATAAGACTGCATGTTTGCACGGACCTTATCGGCGCGGAGACGTTGAGCGAGCTGCACTCGCACCTGGTCAAAGATCGGCGTGAACGGTTCACGCAGGTCCAGTAATTTAAGAAAGTGCCAGCCGTCCTTCAGCCGTACTGGCGCGGAGACGACGTTCATTTTGAGCTTGGGGAGCTGTGCAAGGATTTCGGGCTGGATCTGCTGCTCAGTAAGCCAGCCAATTTCACCATCGCGTGAAGCGCTTTCTTTTTCCTCGCTTAATTCACGGGCGATCCGGACAAAGCTGTCGGGGTCGTCTTTCAGCCGCTGCTGCACCGTTTTAAGCTTCTTGTCAGCTCCGCTTGCATCCGCGACGAAAATCTGTGCCAGCCGAAACGAGCGCGGCACCGTCAGCGCGGCGCGTCCGTTTTCATATGCGAGCTTGAGTTCTCCTTCACTCGGGTAGGACTCCGGCGGACGGCTGATGAATTTTAAATAGCTGTCGGTGATCGCTGCTTCACGTACGCTCTTGAGCAGCGGCTGGATGGACGGCTCCTCATCCCATTGTTTGGACAGAGCTTCCTCCATGACGACCCGCTGTATGAGCAGGGACCGCACCAGTTGGCGGAGAACGCTGGGATCACGCGCCAGCGCTTCTTTTTCCACACGGCCCAGGGTGCCGAGGGAGGCCAGCACATCGCTTTGATGCAGTTCGATCTCGCCGCTGCTGCCCACCGTGGGGTCACTTTCCGTGTCTGCCCGCAGCATCATGCCCTGCCCGCAGCACAGCAGCAGGCTGGTCAGCAGACAAAAGGGCAGGAGGTTCATGGTCAATGTCTCGTGGGTGTTTGCACTTTGGCGGGGTCGTCCTTCGTCGCGGTCTTCGGCTGGGCATCAGGCTTGATCTTGCTGTCCACCAGCTTGTCGGAGTAGTCCTGCACCAGCGTTTCAAGCTTCACGCGCATGTTGCCGGTGAAGGGCTCTCGTGCGGCGATGGCGGTGCCCAGACCGAAGCCCTCAAGGCGGCCAAGGATTTCGCTGCCGACCTTGAACAGCTCGTCGTTCTTGCGCTGATAATCAGCGATCTTGCGGTCCTGCAGGATGACGCGGGCGGCAAGCTCGGCGCGTTGCGCATCAAGCTTTCTCGCGGCTTCGGTGATCTTTTGATGTCCGGCCTTCCAACTGGCCAGTGACTCCTGCAGACGAGCCTGCTCACGCTCCTGTTCCAGCACCTTGACCTTGAACTCGGCGATTGTTTTTTCCGACAAATCCTTCTGGGCATTGCTCTCCTTGGCGAGCGCCTTGAACTTAGTGTCGAGCGTCTTGAGCTTTTCTTCCAGCTCCACATTGGCGGCCTGCAGCGTGGCACGGTCAGCCTCAGTTTTCTGCTGCTGGATCATGACATTGCGCAGTTGGTCGCGCATGCGTTTGAGCACGGCCATGGCGGGATCCGCTTCTTCGGCAGCGTGGGCGGCAGTGACCAGCAGGCCACCAAGAGCGATGAGATAAATAGGAAGGAGCTTCATGGTTAAAATTTGGCGGTGAGGTCAAACATGACGACATCCGAGCGGAGCGTAGGGCCGGCGACCTGCGCGGCGGACATGTAGGAGAGACGAATGGCGGTCGCCTTCGAAAGGGCCATGGCTGCACTAAGCGTGTAGCCCTTCATGTTGGTTCCGCCGCCTCCGAAATTGGAGTCCGTAAAACCATCGACCACAGCATCCGACTCGACATAGCGGTATCCGAAGCCCATGTTCCAGTCACCGTACTGGTTGAAAAGGCTGTATGGCTTGCCCACGTTGACGCCCATGTACCAGGCCGTGTCACCACCGGCGAAATCGCCCGAACCGCCGCCGGCTTTGTTGTTTATTGCCACGGAGTTGATGGCAGCCCGGTTAAAGGCGAGATTCTTGACGAACTCACCCAGGAATGAGACCTGCACCGGCTCCCAGTAGTTCAGGTCCATCCGGCCGGACCAGGCGATCTGCCGGAACGGCGTGGCAAGACCATAGTATTGAAACTGGAATTTTTGGCCAAAATCGTTGAGCGCGGAGGGGGTGATGTTGCGGATCCGGCGGTAGGTGTTGCCCTTCTGCGCAAACAGCGGACGGCTGTTGTCTGTGCTGCCAGCATCCGTGTTGTTCAACGGTATGAACGGGTCGGACAGGCGGCCTTCGATGTTCTTCCAGTCAAAGTAGGAGAAGCCCATTTTGACCTGGATTTTATCGGCAGGTTTGAACTCAACCCCAAACTGCGTGGCGAACAGATACTTGTCATAGCTCGCCGTTTTGGTCGTGCTGTTGTCCGGGAAGTTCAGTGCGGTGTTGAACACGGTGAACACGCCGCCGCTCAACCAGGTTTTGAAATCCGAGTTCCAGGTCTGGTCAAGCTTAAAGGCGACACCATCGAGCGCTACGTCTTCATCCCACATGATTTCGCTGGAGGTCATGAACAAGTTGTCAAAGCGGCCCAAGAAGAAGGCCACGTGGCTGTCCGACGATAGCGAGGCTTCGTATTTCACGAAGGCGCGGTCAAGCCAGAGCTCATACTTAGAGAAGTTGCCCCCCTGCCCGCCTGGGCCTGCGGCGGACAGCGCCTGATTGGTGGAGACAGGTGTGTTCGTGCTGCCAGTCGCAAAACGAATTCCGGCGGTAAAGCCGTCTTCCAAATCAATGTCAAAGCCCAGACGCATGCGCATTAGGTACGTGTCGCGATGCTTCTCCACATTAAGATACGGCGCTTGGGGAAGCCCCGTGGTTACCACGTCCTCATCAAATGGGAGTCCGGTGTTGACGGCATTGAAGTTCCCAAACTCCCCGTTGTTGGCGTTGCCGTTCGGAAAATTGAAGCCCTGGTACATGGTGCGTATGTCGCCAAACATCTTGATGCGCTGGGTCCATTCCGGCGCGGAATTGGGCGCGGCCCAGTTCTGCTCCCGGGCCTGCGCGAACACTTCCGTGCGCAGTTGGTCGCGAATCTGCGCTTTGACAGATTCTGGGATGTACGTTACGCGCACTTCTTCATTGTCCGGCTGGACGGGGGGCATGACGTTTTGGGCGGCAACAGCCGCCTGTGTCTCCGCCAGTGCCTGCGCCTGGAACTTAGCAAAAGCCGCATCCTCCTCGGCTCCCTGGATCAAATCAGACGCCTCAGCATGAGTGAGGATGCCTTTTTGCACGAGCCGGTTGATCAGGTTCAGCGTCACATTCTGCGATGGTGCGTTGAGAATGGGCTGGGGTGCTGCGGTATTCGGATCCGGCAGCACAGGCACGGCCTCCGCAGGATCAGCCGGAATGGGTGCTGGGCTGCCGCCGGCCGCAGACGCGTCTGCTGCGGGGGCAGGCGCGGTGTTTTCAGCCAGAAGCGGGACAGGCAAAGCGGGCTCCTGAGCCAGCATAAGTGATGGCTGCAAGGCGGCAAGGAGGGAGGCGGTCAAACAGGCGTACGTTCGTCGCCAGACTTGGTGTGGATTAAGCATGGAGCAGGGGAGGGGCTTCAGTTCGCTTTACGTGCGGTGAGACGGAGGTTGATGGGCATGGGCATGTCGTCCGGCGGCGGTTCGGTGAGCACTAGGCCGTTGAAGACTTCGTTTTCAATGGCGGCATCCAGCTTGCTGTCGCCGGTGCTGCCGGTGAGCTTCACGCGCACGATGCGCCCGGTGCTGTCCGACCAGATTTTGACGACATTAGAGAAACCGGCGCGCTTGGTCAGCGGATTGTTGCGGAGCGCATCCGCCAGGCGGTTCTGCACCTGTCCGGCATACCAGCCCCATTTGCTGCCACCTTTCCCACCGCCGCCGCCAATCATGCCGCCGCCGCCACCGCCGCCACCGCCGAGGCCCAGCCCACTGCCGTTGCCACCACCAATGGCAGTGCCTAGCGGTTCATCCGCCGGCTTGTCAGGTGCTTTGTCGTCTGGCTTTTGATCTTCAGCCTTCACTTCCTCCTGCGCGATCATTTCTTCCTCCTTCTCCTCAGGCGGGGGCTGTTCCTTGGGCGGAGGTGGAGGGGGCGGTGGAGGGGGGGGCATGGGCGGCATGCTGATCGAGACTATGTCCATCTTTTTCTTCGACGAAGACTTGGACGGCGTGTAGTTCGCATACATGTAGCCACCTCCTGCCAGCGCGATGCCGCCGAGGATGATCAGCACGAGATAGCGCCGGATAAATCCGGGCTCGTCGTCGTCTTCGTTCTGAGGAGTTGCCATGGCTTGCTGGAAATCTGCTGGGTTATTTTTTGGCTGCCTGCGTCGCCAACCCGATGTTGGTGAATCCGGCACGACCAACGGCGGTGAGGACATCCATGATGGTCTGGTACTGCGTGCCGCTGTCGCCACGGACGATGATGGGGGAGTCTGGCAAGGCCGCCTTGATGCCCTCCAGCTTGCTGTAAAGCTCATCAAGCGTGACGGCGGTGGCGTTGAGCTTGATGTTCCCCTGGTTGTCCACCGTGACGGCCTGCATCTTCGGACCCTCGATCGGCTTGGAAGTGGACGGTCCTCCGCGTGGCAGGTTCACCTTCACCCCCTGCACCCCGGCGGTCGTCATGATGATGAAAATCAGCAGCAGCACGAGGTAGAGGTCCACCATCGGCGTGACGTTGATGTCATCGTAGGATTTGTTGTCGGCGTCCATGGTGGTGTACGGCTATTCCTTGTAGTGTTCCGCCATCTTCGTGACGAACTCGTCAATGAAGGTTTCCATGTTGGAGACCACGTCCTTGATGCGTGAGCTCAGGTAGCTGTAGATGAACAGCGCCGGGATCGCGACCGCCAGACCCGCCACCGTGGCGAGCAAGGCACCGGCAATACCCGGCGCAATCGAGTTCACCTCCACCTCGCCAGATTTCGCAATCACCGCGAAGGTGATCATCACCCCGATCACCGTGCCCAGCAGACCCAGGTAAGGACCGCCCGCGATGCCAATCGTCAGGAAGACCAGCTTGCCATTGAGCTTCTGCACCTCGCGCACCATGCCGCCATGCAGCGTTGCTTTGATGGCTTGGATCGAGCGCCCGGAGAGCCCCATGATCTTGGCCTCCTTCTTCTCCTGCGGATTGAAGGTCACCTGGCGGAAGGACTTCATGCGGCTGCTGATCTCGTCCGCGCCCAGATGGTAGAGCTGATAGAGAGGCGACTGGCGCATCAGCTTCTGCATTTTGGAGCTCATGGTGCCGCCAATGTTCTTGATGCTCTCGTTGTCTTCCGTGTCGATGGCGGTGAGGTCAGATGAAATCTTTTCCCAGCGCTTCATGAACTCCGCCGAGGCCTTCTCAATCGTGTTGAGATACATGATTTTACCAACTGCGATGATCCAGCCCACAACCGCCAGGACGGTGCAGAGGAAAATAACGACCCAGCCGTCAAACGTGAGGTCCTTGGAGATGTCCGTGATCAGCGAAAGATGCTTCATGATCTCCCCCTCCTCCTTGTGGTCCGATGCCTCGTCTTCACCCAGGGTGATCAGCTTCGCGGCGTCCGCTGATGTTCCCTGGTTCACGGCGGCAAAGTGGATGAACCCGGCGGGCCGTGCGGTTTTGGCGATCTGCAGTTCATCCAGCTCACCAGCATAACCCACAAAGCTTGCAGCCGCAGGGGAGCTGTCCTTGTCGATTTCCACCGGCTCTTTGAGCAGCGGCATCGCGGCGGTCAGCGCGCCGTAGGATTTGCCATCCAGATACACGGTGATCGTGCCAGCATCTGCCACAGCAGCCACATGATGCCAGCCACCGGCGGCAATGGGGGCACCGACGCTGCTGCGCTGTTTGTTCAGCTCCACAAAGGGAATGCCGTTGTCGAGGCCGAGGATAAAGGCATTGGCAGCTTCGCGGCGGCTCAGGATCAGCGCATTCGGCTGCAGAGCCGAGGGTTTGATCCAGACCGAGACGGTCAGCGGTGCTCCCGGCGCCCATTCAGGCAGCGGCGGTGCAGGTACTTTGATCACTGATTGGCCAAACACCCGCAGTCCGCCGCCGATCAGCGAGCCCGCAGCCGGTGGTGGCGTGCCTTCCGCATTCGCACCCGTGGGTGAGGAGTCCGTGCCTGCCTTGGCAGCATCCGCAAAGTGATACACCAGCGTGGTATTTGCTTCATAGGTCTCCTTCGCCGCTTCAGGGGCTCCGGCCTCGGTGTTGCCGTAGTACAGCCAGATGCTTGTGGCACTCGCGGGCTTGAGGTCCGGCACCTGCACCCACACGTAGGCTTCATTGAGCAGGGAGTCCCACTTTTCCACATGATGCTTCAGCTCCGTCTTGTGATCATCCGCGATGAAGCGCAGATCGCTGCCGTCCTCCTTCGCAGACATGAAGCTGAACACGCCTTCATGCAGACGCACCAGCACCGCAGTGGTGCCGATAGGCTCGGCGATGGCCACGCCTTTGCCCGAGGTGTCGATGTCAATTTTTTTGCGTGTGGGCCACTTCGCATCCCACCAGTTGGTTTCAGCAGCGGCGGTGAATGAGGCTCCGGCAAGGTTGAGCGCCAGGGCAAGCAGCAGGGAGGTCAGGAGGCGTGGAGTGCGGGACATGAAGCGGGAGGTGGGGCTGTGCATTGAAGAGTGAAAAAAGCGGCCTAGAAATCCATGCCCAGGCGGAAGAGCAGGAAGAGGTCATGCGCCAGCGCATTGGGCTGCGTGACCAGCGGCATGGCGAGATCGACCGAACCGGTGAGGTGGTTCAAATAGCGAATGCGGCTGCCGAAGCCAGCACTGGCCAGGTCGTAGGTGGTCTCCTTGTTCGCCGGGAACGGCAGCGTGTGGTTGGCCCACAGCCTGCCACCTTCGAAGAAGGCATACACGCGCCATTGGTTTTCCCGGTCCTTGGCGGAACCGATGAAATTGGGGCTCCGAAATTCCAAGGAACCAAAGATACCGGAGTCCCCCAGTCGCGTGGCGAGGAGATATCCGCGCGCAGTGTTGAGTCCACCGCCGGAGGTCTGCTCGGTGTTGATGAGCGCGTCAGTCGTCGCCTGCCCTTGCGTGCGCATATAAACTTGAAATCCCTGCGGCAGGTCGTGCGTGTGGGAGAGATCTCCGCGAAAGTAGAAAAAGTTGTCGGTGGCGCTGAACTGACGCGCTGCAAATTCGCTTTGCGATCCGCCCATGCCGTTAAGGTGCCAGGTCAGCGCGGCGTTGAATTCCGTGAAAGTTTTGTCCCCCACACGGCTGGCGCTATAGGACAAATTGAATGGGTAGTACTGGATCGGTGAAGAACTCAGTGTGCCACCGGCGGTGATGTCCTGGACAAAGTTTTTGTAGTCTAGGCCAAAGCTGATCGACTGGAAATACCCCTGCTTGGCCGGCAGCGTTTTCATGAAACGCAGGCCGAAGATCTGCCCTTTCCCGACGACCGTCGTGCCACCCAGCGCGGCGATGTTGCTGTCCTGCAATGCGCCGGTCAGCATCACGCTCAGGCCTTCCACGCTGCGCACAGGGGCTTGGTAAAAGGCGGAGTACACACTGCTGTCAGAAGTCTTTTCCGGAGCCAGTTGAAAGCTGACACCCAGCGTGTGGCCTAGCTGCCAGAGATTGCTGTAGCTCAGGGAGCCGCTCAGACGCAGGGGCACCGTGTTGGCATTGTGCTGGTTGTTGAGTTCCAGGCTGCCATGCAGCGGCAGCTTGTCCTCCACCTTCAGGTCAATGTCCACCGTGCCCGGCACCACTCCCGCCCGCAACTCCGGGGTGATCTTCCGGTCACGCCAGCGGTTCAGCGCCACGATGTCCTTGCTGATCTCATTGAAGTTCGGCACCGTGCCCTCCTTCATGGAGGGTGCCTGCTCTTTGATCTTGCTCGGCAGGAAATACCGTGAGCCCTTCACACGCAACCGGCCCACGGGCGTCTCGACCACCTCCAGGTAGATCACGCCACGACGGCCCGTCTGCTGCGGCACCTGCACGCCCACGCTTTGATAGCCCTTGGACTTGTACACTTTTTCCAAAGCCAGACGCGCGCCTTCGATGTCCTGCTCCGATCTTCCCGGACCCATGAACGGATACACCGCCTCTTCGATCTCGATCGACTTTAGCAGGTGATTGCCCCGTACGCGGTATTCACGGACATAAAGATTGCCGAGCTGGGACAGTGCGGTGGGCTGCTCGGCGGCGGCGGCAACCGTCGTGGCTGGGGTCGTAGCTGCACGGCAAGGCATGCTGAAACTGCTTATACCTGCCAAGCACAGCACAGCACGAAACCTGCGGGAGAGATCCCGTTTGTCCCGGCGTTCAGTGCTTCTAACGAAGCTTGGTTGAAAGATTTGGAGTGGCATTGACGCAGCTTTCAGAACTCTATCCTTCTCGTTCGCTGCTGGCCTCGCTCAAGCTGACCGCTGTTACGAATGCGTCACATATTGGGCGGCCCGCTGCTTGATGCAGAGTAGCAATGGAATGTTTTGTGACATTGCTGACACCGATCTGGCATGCTTTGAGCCAGTGGGCATCGAAATCTCAAAAAACCTCGGAAATCTAGATCGGAGGATTCATTTGAATTCCTCCAGGCTCCTCAAAATGGTCCTGACGCAAGGCTGATCGCCTTAGATAAGCGGCCTGAATCTCTCGATCCAGCCAGCCCTAAAAGGCTCTGGCCTGTGCGAAATGCTTGCCAGAGCGATTGAGTTACATGTGTGCGGGTTCAAAAACTACTGGGGGGCCTCAGTGACACCCTTAGTGGCGATGGAATACGCGTTGAATGCGTCCCAGCCAATCTGAGCACGCAGCAGATCGTCGGCACGTTGGGTGGCCATGAGCCAGGCTTTTCCATAGGCTGGGTCGGCGGGATTCTGATTGGGGCCGCCCACTTCCTTCACGAACTGCTCCTGCAGCTTCTGAATCGCGGCCTGTTGCGGCGGTGGGACGCCCAGTGCCTCGAAATCCACCTGTTTCAATGCCAGCGGCCAGGTGGGTTTGAGGGATAACGGGTGGACTGGCCGTTCGCGTGTGGCCGGCTTCTCCAAGACTTCAAACGATGCCGGGTGCCGTTCTGAAACAGGGCTTTCTCCATTCCCATCTCTGATGACGACGAGTCCCTCGCTTCGCTCATTCTGTTCGATGGGTGGCTCCTGCGGTGTTTGTGACGGTGACAAACCTTCCGCGCGGGGCGCAGCATTAGGAACTGTCTTCGCGGGGATGAGCTTGCCCGGCACATCCATGGGATGGCTGGCTAGCAACGCGATCTGGACGCGGTCGGGAGGCCGTCCTAGCTGGAATCCGGCACCGGTCATTACGACGACGCCCACAGCTCCAGCCATGAGAATGACGCGGGATGATAAGTTGGCAAGAAAAGGCATGAGAATGTGGAGGCTTAAGGCGGGCTTACAGGAGAGATCCAGCGAAATCTTTGAATCAACACGGCAATTATACAAAAAGGGTGGTGAGGCCAAAAGCCTCACCACCCAATTGATATATAGAAAGACTGGCAGCAGCCTGGGCTAATCAGGGAAGAGGGCCGGCAAGAACGGTGCCGCCGTCACCGTCACGATGCACTTTCATGCTGGCAGGATTGAGGCCTGCACTGCCGGGAGCACCGGAAAGGGTGGTGGCCATGCTGGCGAAGAAGGTCTTGGCAGCCAAGTCATTTCCAGTGGTGGCCGTGGAAACACGGGTAGGGGTGAAGAGATGCTCATAGCCCCAGAAGGTATATGTGCCGTTGTAAACAGCGGCAGTAGAATACGTAACGCCGTTGTAGGTCAGTTCCACATCGCCTGTGACGAAATCCGCCACACCAACGTAACCGATGGCAGTGGTGCCATCGCTGGAGGCCTTGGCAAGGTCGGCAGCCAGAGTGCCGCCGCTGGTGTAACCGCTTGTCGCGCTGTCGCCGACGGCGTTAGCGGCGCTCCAAGTAGCGTTACCAGTGGAGATAACGTACTGCAGAGGAGCGGTGAAGATGCCGTAGCCCGTTTCAGCCATGGCGGTGGCACGAGTGCCAGAGCCGATGTCACGGCCCACGCCAATCACGAAAGAGGTGTGAGCTGGGTTGCCGTCGAGAATGGAGAGCGGTGCGCCGCCGGAGGAGAACACCGTGCGGAAGATCTGCGGCGTCATGTTCGTGATGGTCGCACCATTGCTGGCGATGAACTTGAACGGAACAACAGCCACAACCTTGTCGTTAAGCGCGCCAGTCTCCGTGGTGGAGCTCTGGAAGACGTCTGACATGGCACCATCTGGCACCATCGTACTCGTTGCAAGGGTGGACTCAACGGCAGCCACCAGAGCAGTGCCTGGAGATGCTGCGGTGGACTGGGTCGTTGGCAGGGCTGGGATGGTGTTTTGGCTGCCGACATCAACAACGCCAGTCACAGAACCGGACCATGAGCAGCGGATGGTGTAGTCGTCAGAGCCGATGGTGCCTTTAAAGATAACGTAAGTGGCCTTGCCGAGACCATTGCTGGCCTTGTCTGTGTAGGCATACGTGGGGCTGGTCAGGTTGGCAAGGATGGCCGAGTGGGTCGATGAGCGGAAGGCGGTGGAGCCCGTGAGATTGATCGTGTAGCTGGCCGCAGAGGCGGACGAGGCAAAAAGCGCGCTCAAGGCGGCGATTTTAAGAAAAGAGGTGTTCATGTAGTATTGGATTGGTAGGATTAACGTGATCTGTTCAGTGATGATTCTTGTCGTTGTGCAATCAGGCTTTGCGGCGGCGGCGCATCAGCAGGCCAGTAAGGCCAAGGCCGAGCAGGATGACGCGGGAAGGTTCCGGGACGGCACCGACTTCAGGAGTGAAGTTGACGACACCACCGCTGGAGATCGTGAAAGCTCCCTGGTATTGAGCGATACCGTTTCCGCTGGGGGCATCGCTGGCGTTGTTGGTATTGGCAAGCAGACGATACAGATCGAACGTACCGTTTGGATTGACTTCCGTGTTGCCAGACATGCTGAACCAGGTGCCAGCACCGGGAGGGACCAAGTCGGTGTAGTCATTGGTGGTGGACGTCGGGATGATGGCCCCAACGGTGTTGTTGCCAGTGGCGCTGGCAGCGGCGAAGACGTTCCCGAAGGTGTTGCCGATCGTGTTGGACGCGACTGACACTGTGGATACCGCGAGGTTGGTGTATGGGGTGTCGGATGCGCTTCCCGTTCCAGATTTGGAAACGTAAACGGACCTGTTGTAATATGGAAGCGAGCCGCCGGTGCCGTCGCCTGACAGTCCGGTGGTCGCTGCGTTACCACCAACGATGGACGCAAAAATGGTGTTGTCAGTGTACCAGCCAGCTCCGAACGTGGCCGTCATGTCAGCGGCGATGCCGGTGATGCCGAGGGCGGTGGCGGAACTAGCGTCACGGAACGACGTGGCAGAGCCAAGATCGACCACGTAGGTTTGATTGCTTCCGGTTTGACGGAAAGCCAAGAGCAAGTCGCCCTGTGAGTAGGTCATTGCCGCTTGGACTGAGGTCGCGGAGAACGCGCCGCAGATCAAGGCGATCAAGCCTGATTTGACAAGTTTGGTCAGTTTCATTATTGAGTGTGTTGTTTCGCTGGTATGAGGGTATCCAGGCAAAGCTGTCTTAGACAACCGCACCCGAACAGGTGCTGCTATGCCATCCTCCATCGCCTCAGGCGAGAGCATCAGTGTTACAGTACGGTTGCACTTAGTCCCGCGCGACCACTCCGGCCCGCTGGTTGTCAATGCTGGAAGCGATAAAAAGATGTCACACTAGACAGGCCGAATCTTGGCCAGGAGGCGGGGGAGTCGTTCTTTTATGTGCCCCTCAG
>NCCR01000018.1:38205-47933 GCA_002279765.1 Verrucomicrobia bacterium 12-59-8
TTCCTGTCCGCTGGTTTTATAAATATATACGATAACCATAGCAAAACCTGGGCTACCCCCCGAGAAACCTGTTCGCCTCCCACAATCCCGCCTGCGCAACCAGGCTTCGCACTGGCCAAGCGACCGGTGAGGCTGCCCAGAATCAACCCGTGATGGCGGCGTCAGGGATTCTGTTGTTGGCCCAGCACCTCCAGCAGTGAGTCCAGATGCTCGTCGGGTTTCACTTTCTCGAAGATGGCGGCGATCCTGCCGTCTTGGCCGATCACAAAGGTGCTGCGCTCAGTGCCCAGGTAGGTTTTGCCATACAGGCTCTTCTGCACCCACACACCGTAGGCGTTGACGATCTGCCGGTCCTCATCGGCGATGAGCGGGAAGGGGAGCGCGTATTTTTGGATGAACTTCGCGTGGCTCTTCACCGGATCGGTGCTGATGCCAAACACGAGCGCCTTCTGGGAGATCTGCGGCCAGCCATCGCGCAGGGCGCAGGCCTGCTTCGTACAGCCCGGCGTATCGTCCTTTGGGTAAAAGTAGAGCACCACGCTCTGACCTTGGAGCTGGCTCAGGGTGATGGTGTCTCCGGCTTGGTAGCGGCCACCGATGACGGGGGCGGTGAAATCTGGGGCCTGTGAATGAAGGGCGGGTTTGCTCATATAAAAAGCCACACTGCATGTGGAAATGCAATGTGGCTCGAAAAGGATCCATGAAAATGGCGGCTAGCGGCGGCGGCGTGCGGCGAGGCCAACGCAGCCTAGCATGAGCAGCATGGCGTGGGACGGCTCAGGGACGGCGGCATACAGATTGGCATCCGGCGCTGGCGCGATGCCATTGCTGGATTGGGGTTTGGGCGTCTCAGTGGCGGAGGCTGCTGAAGCGAAGGCAAGGGTGGCGATGAGTAGGAGTGATTTCATGTTTTGATTTGTTTGGGAATGGCACGCAGACTTTTTCATGCCGATTTGCTTGTTTATATGGATTTGGGTTTGAAACCTCAAGATCAAAAATAAAGGAATCCTTTATTTTTGATGAATCTCGGGTTGGGCTGCGCGTGGCCTGCCTGTCACTAAAAAGAGTGCGGTAAACAAGATCGCTGGCAGAAACAAAAGGCACTCGCGGACGCAGATCCAGACGGCTTCCAGCGTCTGCCAATGGACCCACGTCAGTCCCAATGCCAGGGCGTACTGCGTGGTGGCACTGAGGGCAAACCAGGACAATGACGCACGCAGTTGTGTCCGATTCGGCAATGTCCGGTGGTAGAGGATAAAGAACCAGGCCAGAAGGGCTATCACCACCAATTGGGAGAGCCAGGAGGTCCCGCCGGCCCGCAGCCAGACCCAGGCGCTGCCCGGAGCCCAGTCATAGAGGCCATGTGCCACTATCACGGTCAAGAATGTGGCAAAAAAGCGGGACCATGCCTGGGGGCGGCCTTGCCATGCCTGGCTCAGAGCTGCTCCACACAATCCGGTGCCAGCCACATGCAGCGCCGTGGTGGAAAACACCCTGCCCACCAGCAGCGTGGGCTCTGCATGCCCGCCGAAAAACCAGCGGTTTTCCGCTGTGGCAAACCCCAGCCCCACCATGGCAGCGGCTGCCATGGCCGTTTGCGGCGCACGGCGCGACTGCAGCCACAGCATGCATGGCAGGGCAAAGAGCAGTTTGATCGTCTCCTCCCGCAGGCCGACATCGTTGATGAAAAGCACGAGACGTCGTCCGCCAGCCAGATGCTCCAGATGAGGAACTATGACCGGGTAAATCGCACCCAGATACCAGCCGAGCACGCGAAAACTGCCATAACCCGCCAGCAGCGGCAGCACGGGCCGCAGCCAGCACCAGCGGTCATGGCGCTCCTGCAGCACGAATACCCCATACCAGATGACCAGGCCGGACAAAGCCGCAGCATTTTGATACAAGGCAGAAGTCATGGGCGCGCTCGGTCACGGCTGGGAGTTTAACGCAGGCCTGCCGCATGCAGCACCGTTTCGATGGCCGTGAAAAACAGCCACGCATAAAAGGCCCAGCCGATGATGATGATGCCGACGATCACGGCGGCCAGGATCAAGAGGCCGAAGTAAAAGCGCAGCGTGCTGCGGTGTACCTTCTCCTTGTGTCCGGCCTGCCAGGCAGTGAGGAGGTGCAGGTTGCGGGTGTTGGATTTGAAGAAGACGGAGGCCACCGCCCCGGCACCAGGAATCAGGCCGATGAGGAAATTGATGCCCATGTTCAGGGTCATGCGCAAAAAAACAGGTATGGAGACCCCGCTGCGTAGCGCATCCATCAGGATAATGACCCCCGCGCCGGAGGCCACGGTGTCGCCGACACCGGGGATCAGCGCCAGGATGGGATCGAGACCGACTCGGACACTCGTGCCGGGTATGCGCAGCAGTTCATCGAGATACCTAGCCAGGATGCGTGCGGTGGCCCGGTTCGTGGGATCAGCGCTCTCCGCCAGCTTCGCCGCGATGGGGTTGATCGGTGGCGGCAGCACTTCGTCCACTTTGAGATCAGGTATCGGTGCAGGCATGCGTACTGGATACTAGATGCCCGAAATCTGGCAACTAAGATCAGGAGCCGGGTGGCGCTGCTTTGAGGCAATACTCTCCACCGCGCATGAAGTGGAGGCTGAAGGCGCTCATGGCTTCAATGAGGTGTCCCAGAGTTTCTCCAGCAGCGCAAACATCTCCGGATCATGCTGCCTCAACTCTTCCCGCGTGAACGGAAAGAAGTCGTTGTGGCTGAAGAACGCCTCCGAGCATTCGGCAAAGTATTCCTTCGCGTTGGTCATGGCATAGGCTTTGTCCAGCCGCTTCCGCCTCTCCGAGTCCTGCCGCAGCACCCGGTCATATTTGCCGGCCGCTTTGGCATGCTGAAAGGCAGCCTCGATCTCGTGATGGTCGAAACCGAGCACGCGATCATGAAAAGCATGGGCCAGCTCATGCAGGGCGAAGTTTGGCATGCGCCGTGTCTCGGCCTCGAAGATGCTCACGTTGGTGAATTCGACGGCCTTCTCCATCGCCGGATCGTGGTCGTGGTCGCGCAACCAGCCTGCACTGGGATGGTAGGCGGCATGCGCACCCTCCTGCGGATACACCGGACTGAAGTAGAGCGGCACCTTGCGCAGCTCCACCACCGCTTTCGCTGGTACGACGCGCACGATTTCATCGAGCTGCGCACGCAGCAGTAGCAGCGCCTTTTCCAGCGCTGGGGAGTCGCTCTCGATCAGCTTCACATTCACATGCACCGTCCAGCCGGAAATCTGGCGCATGTCATAGCTCGGACTGTCCGGCGTTTGTTTCGGCTGGGACTGCGCCGCCGGGCCGTAGCGGAACTCTTGTGCGCGTGCGCTGCTCACGACTTCCGTTTCCTTTGCGCCATCCACAATGACAAAGCGATGCCCCAGCGTGGTGTTGATGGTCGTGTCTTTGCCCGGTGCGATCTTGCCGTTCGAGGCGCGCCCGCCTTCCGGCCTGAGCCAGAACACCTCCACGGCACGTGGCGCGGTATTGATGATTTGCAGCTTGGGCCGGTCCAGTGCCAGCACTGACGTGGCAAGAAACCAAAGGGTGGCAATCGTGATTTTCATAAGATGCGGTCGGGGGACAACAAATCGAGCGCCACAGGTGGTTTCTCTCCGCCAAGCAGGACATTGACGATCTTTCCTGTGGCTGGTGTTGCTTGGCGGCATGGGGATCGCACCCTTTGCCACCACCATCCTGAAACAGCTGGGCGGCACGGAGGCCTGGTGTCTGGTTCGGTTTGTAGGTTCCAAGGGCCTGAATGCACGCTTTGAGGTTCACGATGGTTTTGCGCCCGGCATCCAAACTCCAGCCGTGGCGGGTGTGAGGCTGGGCACTTTATCGCGGTTTTAGCAAGGGCTGGAGATGACTGGATCATCGCCGAGCCGCTCTGCGGCGAGATGCTGCAGAAGTCATGTCGAAATCGAGGACATGGGAGGGAAAGCTGATTCCGGCGGGAGACTGGCGGATAAAATTTGGGGGGCTTTGCGGAGAAGTGAGGAATGGTGCAAAGCGAGGATTTTTGTTGAACGGCTATGATTAATGTGTATAAAAATCCAGGAAGTATTTTAGAGAAAAATTTCCAAGCGAGATGCTCATTTGGTTAAATGTCAAAAATGAAACTGATGCTTCAACTTGGAAACTTAGGCATGGTCAGGCGGGTGGATGTTATTATTTCATTCAACACAACCGGCGCTGGTTGTGAGCACGACGCCACACAGCAGGTGAACTGCAAGGGTTGCGCCCGCCCAAACTGCCGAATTGCATACCCACCATCAGCATGAAATACGACGACTTTTTAAAGAAGCCCTGGCTCATCGCCGCAGTGCCGATGGTGGTGTTTGTCTGGAACATGATGTTTGCATGCGTGAAAGAGGACGCGCCCGCTCTGCTGCCAGCTCCCAGCGAAGGTGAAAAACAGCGGGTGGTGCGTGTCTATGAAGGCTTGCGCGATCTTAACGGGGAAGGTGGTGAAGGAGCCCCCTGGACCTCGCTGACAATCAGTGTCTGGGTGCGGGATTTTGATGGCTGGCTGCAAAAGCGCATGGATGATTATCCGAAGACCATGGACGGTGGCGGCTACATGTACACGGCTCTGAAAGCCTACTTTGCCAAGCCGGCCGGAACGGGAAAGCCCAGCCCGGAGGAGAAGGCTAACTTCAATGCCTGGATGAGACAAAGCCTCGAAAGCATGCGCCTAAACATCGGAGGCCAGATTTTCACCAGCCTGCTGCCTGATGCGATTGTGAACACAACAGAAACGCCGCCAACCTCGGCCCCACCAGATTACACCTGGAACCGGCTGGTGTTTCGCAATCTTATCCCCGACAAGTCTGAAGCCGCCAAGCTACAAAGTCTGGTGAAGTCTTACACTTCCGAATGCACGGCGCCGATCTCACTGGCCCTGCCGGTCAAGGACAGCAAAGGGGATGCCCGCTATGTCACCATGCAGACGTTGGTGAATGATGGACCCAAGGGCCATACACAGTATTTCAGCCTGCCGCTGCGCCCGCGCCTGATGCGTGCGCTGGCCTGGGCGGCGATGACCGGTGTGCTCTGGGTCATCATCAGCGTCTCCTATCAAACGGGGGTGCTGCGTGCTCCCGTGCCGCCACCGCCTGCAGGTGGAGAAAATGTCATTCCCGACTGGCAGCACAGCCCATGGAGCGCCTCACGCGTGGTGATGGCCTGGTGGCTGGCCATCTGCACCAGTTGCTATCTGTTTCTGTGGGCCATGCAGGGTAGTATGGATGTGCTGTCCGGCTCCGCCCCGCTGCTGCTGGGCATTAACGGTGGTACGCTGCTGGCGGCGTCATGGGTGACGTCGAATCAGAAAAATCGCGTGGCTCCTGACGTGCCGCCGCCACTCATTCCACACGATACATTTCTCAAAGACATCATCACCGAAGGCAAGGAGGCTGAGATAGCGAAGCTGCAGATGGTGGTCTGGAACGGCGTGCTGGGCGTTGTCTTCATCTGGCAGTGCCTGTCAGACTGGGAGATGCCGAAATTCAGTGAACAACTCATGACCCTGCTGGGCATCAGCGCGACCGCCTATGTCGGCTACAAGGCCCAGCAATAGCGCGCCTGCGCACATTTTTTCCTGCCAAAAGACCACCAAACTCACCACTACCATGCCTGCCACTGACAAAGTTCTCTGGGTCGTCAACTACGACAAGCTCTCCTGGTTCGTCGAACGTGCGCGTTATGTGGGTGCCACGACCGTCGCCATCCGCACGGACAACGACGTTGCTGCCGCCATCACCGAGTTCCACAAGTTCAATATCAAAGTGATGGGCTGGCGCTGGCCCTCGGCCAAGACGGATGCCGCGATGAAGGAGGCGCAGAAGGCGGTGACGCTCTTCGGCCAAGGCATGGACGGCTACTATGCGGACCCGGAAGGCGAGCCCGGAGCACCCTATGACTGGGATCAAAGCGGACTGGATCAACTGGCGGAGAATTTCTGCTCGACCATCACCGCCGCTGCGAAGGGAAAGCCGTTTGGCACCACTTCGCACTACCGGGGAAAGAAGACCTTTGGCAAGCTCCCCTGGCAGACTTTTTTCAAGTACAGCACGGTGCTGCTGCCGCAGGCATACTGGCGCGTTCCCGGCGGCGTGATCGGACACGGCGACCCGGCGGACAACTACCGGGTGTCGCTGGACTGCTGGGAGCAGACGGGCGGGCAGCGGGACTTGATCGTGCCCATGGCGGGTGAACTCGGCTCCGCTAAGGCGGGTGAAATCAAAACCTATGCCAGTGAGG
Source organism: Verrucomicrobia bacterium 12-59-8 (assembly GCA_002279765.1). The sequence continues at coordinate 44,478 of NCCR01000018.1, forward strand.
CGGAGCAGCAGGGGATCACGCAACTGCACTTCTACGCCGCCGAGGAGGACAATGTCACCAAGAGCGTCTGGGATGCCGTGCGTGATGCCGGAGTCTGACGAACATTTTTTTAACCACCAAACCACAAAGCTACACATCCCATGCCTCACATCATTGCCACCATCAAGAAAATCGACGTCACACAAGACGATGACCGCCGCGTTTATTGGACGAGCGGTGCGGCCATCGACGCGGATGGTGCCAACGGCCAGAACGGCAATGCCTTTGCCTACCGCAAGGACAACAAGGGTTTGGATGATTACGTCAGCGCCACAGGCTATCCAGACGGGGATAACTGGCGGGATATTCTCATTGATAACGGCAGCGGCAAGCCGTTGGATGATGGCAAGGGGAACTGGTATGCGCAGACGACCTACGCTTGGAAGGGCCGCCCGATCCCTACCCGCTATGTTGACAGCACCTTTGTGCCCTATGTGGTGGTGAACCCCACCGTGCGCCTCAATGCGGCGGGCGTGGTTATAGGCTGCAAAGCACGCATCACCTACAAAGGTAAGAGCGTGGACGCCGTGGTCGCGGATGTGAGCGGGCCGAAGAGGATCGGCGAACTGTCCATCGCTGCGGCGGTTGCGCTGGGCTTCAAGAACTCCAGCCCGCGTAATGGTGGTGTTGACGATGGGGTGGTCTTCGAGTTCTGGCCTGGCACACCTGCGCATGTCAACGGTGAGACCTACGAACTGCAACCCGCCTGATTCTGTTGGGTGCGCGGAGTGGGCAGCCTGCCGCCGTGTGTCCGCAGCCTTCACCAATACTTTCATGAGAGCATTCCTGCTTCATTCGGTTCTGGCCATGGCCTTGCTGGCTTCTACAGCCTGTGGTCAGCAGAATGTTTTCAAAGGGGAAATCAAATGGACGGTGCCTGCCGAAAACATCCCATCTGCCAAGGCGGTGCTCGGGCTGCAAGACGCGGAGGCCAAACAGGAGGAGGTGTGGTTCTTTGACACCGCAGGGCAGGATCTGCGCAAGGAGCACCATCTCGTGCTCCGGGCGCGGCGTGATGACAAGAAGACCGACTCGACGGTGAAGCTGCGTCTTGCTGATGCTACGGGCACTCCGGGTGCGAGCAGCCCGCAGGGGAAGGTGGAACTGGACTGGGGAGAGGGAGCGCAGTCTCTGTCTTTATCAGAGGATGCAGAGGAGTCTGAAATCCCGGCGCTGGAGAAAGTGATGGGGGGAAATGCTGCCGTGAAGGAGCTGTTTCCGACCAAAGCGCAGCAGAAACTGCTGGCACCTGCACTGGCCACCCTCGACTGGGGACAGATCAAACGCTACGGCCCGGTGAAGGCGCAGGTCTGGAAGAACAAGGTCGGCAAGAAGGCCAAGGTGCATCTGCCCGGATATGACGAGGTCACGGCCGAACTCTGGCACCTGGAAAAGGGGGCGAGCCGCCGCGACATCCTGGAGATCTCCATCAAGACCGAAGGGACGCGGGAGCAGATTAAACAGCGGGCGGAGGTCTTCTTTAACGCCGTCCGCAAGCAACTGGTGGGTGATACCTCGAAGACGGGCGCGGTGCTGGATTTCTTCGCGCCGGGAAAGTGATTCAAATGATGATGAGCCCGCTTCACCAATTATTCTAAACAACACCCTCACCATGCCAAACTACAACTCAGACCGCCTGTTCCTGCACCCGATGCTACATGCTGCTTTGCCCGGCATGCTGGAAGCCATTCAGAAGAAACTTCCCGCCGGATGGACTCCCCGAACGGGCTCCCAGGGCATTCACCGCACGCCCAACGAGCAATTTGAGATCTACAAAAAGGGGCGGCAGTTTGTGAACGGAGTGTGGAAGAAGGTGGGAACCACGTATACCGGCAAGGACGGCTTCAAGAACAAGTCGCGTCATAATTACCTGCCCGCCACGGCGGTGGATATCGTGCTGATCCAACCTAATGGGGTGGAGCTTGAGGCTGGGCCGCAGGAAAACAAGATCAAGGCCGGTGCGCTGGCGTTCGGCTTTGAGTGGGGTGGAGACTGGCCGGAGGGACAGCAGGACCTGCCGCACATCCAGCTCCCACTCAGCAAGCTCTTCAAAAGCTCGTTGGATCGTGATGAGACGTTGCAATGGCAGAAGTACCTGTTTCACGCCGGGGCACTGACGGACGCTTCGCAACTCGACGGCAACTGGGGTGACATTTCAAAGTCGGCGCTGAACACGGTGGCGGGCACACGGGAGCAGACCCCGGCGGCATGGGAGACTTTGTTCAACCGCTTCGGCTCCATCGAGGAGATGACGGACTTCGATGGGTTTGCATGGGTGCCGAAGGTGAAATAGAGCCTCTGAGCTACGCTATCAGCGCCTTCACCGGTTTCGCGGGATTGACGCCGATGAGCTTGGCGTCGAGGCCCTGGAACTTGTAGCTGAAGCGGTCGGCGTGGAAGCCGAGGAGCTGGAGGACGGTGGCGTGGAAGTCGCTGATGTGGAGCGGGTCTTTGACGATGTTGTAGCTGAAGTCGTCGGTTTCGCCGTAGATGGTGCCGCCTTTGGAGCCGCCGCCGGCCATCCACATGGTGAAGCAGCGGGGGTGGTGATCGCGGCCGTAGTTTTCTTTGGTGAGGCCGCCCTGTGAGTAGATGGTGCGGCCGAATTCACCGCCCCAGATGATGAGGGTGTCGTCAAACATGCCGCGCTGCTTGAGGTCCTCAATGAGGGCGTGGCAGGGCTGGTCGATGTCTTTGCACTGGCTGGGCATGCGGCCACCGACGTTGCTGTGGTGGTCCCAGTTGTTGAGGTAGATCTGGGTGAAGCGCACGCCGCGCTCGGCGAGACGGCGGGCCATGAGGACGCTGTTGGCGAAGGTGCCGGGCTTCCTGGCCTCTTCGCCGTAGAGCTTGAAGATGTGCTCGGGCTCGCTGTTGATGTCGGTGAGTTCGGGCACGCTGGCCTGCATGCGGAAGGCCATTTCGTACTGCTGGATGCGCGTGTGCGTTTCGGGATCGCCGACCTGCTTGTAGTTGATCTCGTTGAGGGCGTTGAGGCCTTCGATGGTGCGCTTGCGCACGCTGTCGGGCACGCCGGGCGGGTTGTTGATGAAGAGGATGGGGTCGCCCTTGCTACGGAAGGAAACGCCGGCGTGCTCGCCGGGCAGGTAGCCGCTGGACCAGAGGCGCGAAGAGATGGCCTGCTCCTGCTCGCGATTGGTTGGCGTGGCGATGAGGACCACGAAGGTGGGCAGGTTGGAGTTCATGGAGCCGAGGCCATAGGAGGCCCAGGAGCCGAGGCAGGGACGTCCGGTGATCTGATTGCCGGTCTGCATGGCGCAGATGGCGGGCTCGTGATTGATCGCTTCGGTGTGCAGGGAGCGCATCCAGCAGATGTCGTCGGCGTTTTTGCCGAGGAAGGGCAGGAGGTCGGAGTTCATCCACATGCCGCACTGGCCGCGCTGGGCGAAGTTGAAC
>NCCR01000157.1 GCA_002279765.1 Verrucomicrobia bacterium 12-59-8
CAAACACGACAAAACTCAGCACCAGCAGAACCGCAGCTCCGCCAAAAATCAGCCACAAGCGTCTGAAAAAATGCCGCAAATTCGGCAACTCCTGGCGCGCCGGCAGGGAGAAGACAGGTTTCTTTAAAAAGTGGGTCACGCTCATCAAGCGTCACCATAGGTGAAACGCCAGTCGCATCCCTTGGCCGTTGATTCAAATCCGCCTAAGACTTTGCTACGTGGGCAGGAAACCGGCTGCCGAGCCTTATTTCCAGTCCAGCTTCTCTTTCAAGAACTCAAACGTGCCCACGCCGTTGATGGTATGCGGGCCGTCGAAGTGCTCGATCGTGGTGCGGTCGCCGATGAGGAGCTTGTTGTACAGACGCCGGACTTTGGCGAATTCGTAATTCACCCATTCATCCACGCCCACGCCATCGTTGTGCCCGCGCTCGACCATGAAGGGGCGCGGGGCGATCAGCGCCGCCATCTCGGCATAGTTAAACGTGCGGCCCATGTTCCACTCCCAGATCTCATATTCATGGGTGTGGATGTAGCTCATCGGCATGTCGCTGCTCACGCACTTGCGCACCCATTCATTGAAGTCTCCGCTGCAAATGCTCAGGCAGTAGTCTTTGAGCACGGCTGGCGTGCGCATGGCAGATTTGCCGCCGTAGCTCAGGCCGTAAAAGGCGATCTTGTCCGGCTGCGTGAACGGCTGCGCCTTCAGCCACTCGAGAATGCGCTGATGCTGACCGTTGATGACGCTGTACAGCGTCAGTCCCAGCGGATTGAGCTTCCGCTGCAAGGTGCGGAACGCGTCCTTGCCGCGATACGGATTGTGCGGGGCAAAGGTGACGAACCCCTGCTCCGCCAGACGCAGCGCGAAAGCTTTATAGGCTGCGTAGGCGCGCTGGGTCTCATCTGTGGTGATGGTATCTTCGGGGATGCCTTCCAAGCCATGCTGGCAGACGACGACCGGCCGTTTCTCGCCGGGCTTGAGGTCCTTCGGCAGGCACAGCCAGCCCCAGGCAAAGACATCCTCCCACACATCCATCGTCACCTCATAGATCCTGACCTTGTCCGTCTCGCGCACGAAGCGGCTCCTGGCATTCACCGGCAGGTTCGGGTCCGGTAGCCGGCCGATGACTTCATTCCAGAAGCGGTCACGTTCACCTGCGGTGTGCTTTTCAAACTCCGCCAGCGACTTAAGCGGCAGCTTGTCCCAAAACTGCGCTTTGCGCTCCAGTTCGGTGGTCACCAGCAGGCGCTGTGTGAAGGCTTCAAGTTCACGAACCATGCGCTTTTGGCGGGTGGCATCCACTTTGGCACGCTGTTCGTTTTTCTGCGGCATGATCGGTTCGATCTTTTTCACGAGCTGATCCGCAACAGCCGCCGGCAGCAAATGGGCGACCACTTGCTTGAGGCCATGCTCTTCGGTCGCCAGCATGAGCCAGTCGCCGGGCACGAGCGCTTTTGCACGTGCGACTTCAGCCTGCACGGCTTCGAGTGTTGGAGTGGTGATCTTGCCGGGTGCGGCGATGTTGCGTTCACCCTGCTTCGCCTCCGGTGGTCCCTGCACATTCGGAAAGCCAAGGTTTTGCACCACCAGCGGACGTGGTGCGATGAGGGATGCCACTTCGGCATCGCCAAAGTCACGCAGCAGATTGAACACATTGCGGTAAATTGGTTCGGCCCAGACGCCTTCACGCGGCTCAAAGCAGCCCCAGACATACACGGAGCTGATGCGCTCATCGATGGCCCCGGAATACATCGCGATGAGGCCGCCTTCGCCGAGTCCGGCCACGAGCAGTGGCAGCTTCGACTGCGTGCCGAAGTAATCGACGAGAGACAGCATCTTCTGCACTTCGTAACCGATGATGTGCCGCCCCAGTTCGTAGGACTGGCGGTAAATCCATTCGCGGTGCGGGACGTTGGTTTTCACGTTGAACTTGTCGTTCGTGCTGAACTCGCTGCCACGGCTGATGAGCGCCGGGATGACGATTTCGCAGCCGCTGTAGGCCAGCATGGCGTCATTCGCCAGCTTCTCGGGGTCGGTATCTGCATCCGGAATGTAGATCACCCGCGCCACGGGCTTGTCTTTCGGCTGAATCAGAATGCCTTCGCCATGCACACCGTCAAACACCGGCCAGCGCACCCGTAGGATGCGTGCGGTGTCGGTTTCCGCCAGAAGCGCCGGATTGGAGGTGTCACCAACCAGTTCGAGCGCCGTGATGGGCAGCCTCGCATCCACCATTCCCAGCGCTGCCTTGAGCTTCTCCCTTGTCGGTTTCCGCGTGGCCTTCGACTGCTCGATGAGCCGCAGCGCCATCTTGTCGATGCCCGCCACCATGGTTGCCGAGAAATCAGGACTCGGTTCCAGCGGTTGGGTGCCGGGCAGCACTTGAGCGTGCAATGAGGAGGCAATGAGAAGCGGGAGGAGACGTCGGATCATGGGAGATCAAACGCCCGCCGAGCCTGCCGCCTTGCGCCAGCCCTCCTATGACTTCTTCTGCTCAAACAGCCATTTCCAGAACTCTGGATTGGCGTACGTCTGCGTCCACGAATCATGACCCACCCCAGGGTAGATCGTGAGTTTGACCGGAGCTTCGATCTTTTTGAGCGCGTCGTAAATCTTGTGGCTGTTTTCGACCGGGACAGCTCCGTCCTTGTCACCGTGGAAGATCCAGCAGGGCAGATGCTTGAGGCGGCTCGCCGTGACCCAGCGCACACCGGCACCGCCGCAAATGGGCGCGATGGCCGCGTAGGTGTCAGGATATTCAAACGCGGTTTCCCAGGTCCCAAAGCCACCCATGCTGATGCCGGTGAGATAAACGCGGCTGGTATCAATGTGCAGCGTCTTGATCAGATGATCCGTCAGCGCCTTCACGCCGTGCGGATTCCACAGGTTGTTGGGTTCGCATTGCAGACTGGCAATGACTGCAGGGAATTTCTGCCCTGCGGCCAGCAGCTTGGGCGGACCGTGCTTTTTGATCGGTTCAAGATCTGTGCCGCGTTCGCCGGAGCCGTGCAGAAAAACCACCAGCGGCCACTTCTTCTCTTGGTCCGTCTCGTAGCCCTCCGGCTTGCTCAGCAGGTAGTGGTAGTTGACCTTGATGACAAAATCGCCGCTGAAGGAGGTCGGCGTTTGCGGGTCGGCGAGAAGCAGGGATGAGGTGGCGAGAATGAAGAAAGCGGCAATTTTAACCATGGCAGCACAACGTGACCCACATGCGACGCCTTGCCAATGCAGATCAACGCGGCCGCATCTTTCCCGTGCCGGGCAGGGCGCTGAGGAAGAAGTAGCGCGGTGAGCGCAGCAGGTCGCCCACTTCACGGATGGCCATGCAGAAGAGCAGTTCATCCAGCCGGCCGCTGGCCTGAGGATGATTTTTGAGATGCTCGTCCAGGAAGCGGCGCAGGCGCTTGTTGGCATTGAGTTCCAGAGGCACGCTGCCGAGGTTCAGCAGCAGCAGCAGGGTGAATACAGAAGCAACGACGAGAATGGCGATCCGTGGCACCAGAATGCGGGCAATCATGAGGCCCACGATGACGGAGACAGCGGCCATGGGGACGTAGCGGCTCATGCGGATGCAGCTCTGCCGCCATTTGAGTTCGCCGAGGCTGTCGCCGGTTTGCAGCGCATGCGCCGCCTCATGCAGAGCGATGGCCCAGGCGGAAAGGGTCGTGCCCTGGGCGACATCAGGACGCAGAAACAGACGACGACGTGTCGGATCGAAGTAATCTGTGACAACAGCGTTGTGTTCGACCACCTGCACATCATCAGCCCCTTCGAATTTGAGAAACATGAGGGCGATCTCTCTGCCGGTATGCGCCGTGGGCGCGCTGGCACGAGCTCCTTTGAGCATCATGGACTCATGACGTCCCTGCGCCCAGCGGGCGACGGCAAGACTGAGGCAGAGAACAACGATGACGAGGATGAACATCATAAGAGGGCGGAATCACCCTCGCAGCAATACGGGGGCTGGCAAACCGTCCGTGCGTTGATCTTGCGTTCAGGCAGGGAGCGTGATTGCATGACGATATGATTCGTTTTGTCATCCTCTGCCTGCTTGCCTCAGGTCTTTCTCATGCTGAAGACATTTTGGGACAGGGAGCATTTCGTTATCGAGTGGTGCCAAACTGGGGACGTGAGGCGCTGGCGCAGGTGAATGTGAAAAACGGCCACGCTGTGGCGGTCGATTCATTTGGGCGGCTGCTTTTTCTCACGGATGATGCGAGGAATAATGTGATCATGCTCGATCCGAAAACAGGTGCCTTAATCAAGCACTGGACGGCGCGCATGCCGGGGGCGCATGGGATAAGCCTTGTGCGCGAAGGGGAGCGCGAGGTGCTCTTCATCACGGACACGCAGCTCCATGAGGTGCGCAAAATGACGCTCGATGGCGAAGAGCTGGCGCTATTTGCGTGGCCGGAGCAGGCGAAGCTGCATGCGAACGCGAATGAATACCGGCCTTCGAAAACGATTCACTTCGCAAACGGGGAGTTCTGTGTGTTCGATGGTTACGGGAAGGACTACATTTTTCATTACAAGCCGGATGGCTCGCTGCTGCGCTGGTGGGGTGGAAATCTGGGGGAAGGGGAGAACCAGATGAAGCACTGGGGGCCACATGGCGGGGCTTTGGATGTGTCGGATTCGGCAAAATCACGCATCATTATCGCCATGAGCGACCAGCAGGAGATCAAGCGCTTCACGGCGGATGGTCGCTTCATCGACAAAATCGCGATGCCCGGCGGGAATCCGCGAGACATCGTACTTTGGGGAGAGTACGCGATTGTGCCACATCTGGGCGACCAGTGGCCGAAGGACAAAAATGCACCCGGTTTCATTTCCATTGTGGATCGCGACTATCGGATCGTGTCAAATATTGGTGCCCCTGCGGCGGTTTATCAGGACGGCGTGCTGCAGCCGATGCAGAGCGACGGCAAGACTTTCATTCATCCGCATGGCGTGGCCGTGGATGCCGAGGGAAACCTTTATGTGGCGCAGTTTGCCTCGGCTGCTGCTCCCTTGCTGAAACTGGAGCGCATCAAGTGAGTGCAACTTTCGGCAGGCGGATGAGTTACTATCAGCAATGAACACGGAGACTAGCTATCAGGTTGCCAACAGAGCGCAGCGGCGGAAAATGGCCGTCATGCGTCCTCTGGTTTTCTTTTTTGCCCTTGTCATGGCTGCCGTGGCCCAGTCCGAAGGTGACAAACCAAAGCCGCCGTCTCCCCCGCCGAAACCGGGTGAAGGGCCGCCGCATCGTGATGGCGAGCACCGTGGTCCGTCGGGAATGATGCCTGGGATGGGCAAGCCGCCGCGTGGGTTTGATGGATTTGAAAGGCTTTCCGAAACCGAGAAGCAGAAGGTGCGTGCCGCCTTTGAAAAAGCCTGGCAGCGTCCCGAGGTGATCGAATCGCGCGACAAGGCGCTGAAGGCGAATGAGGAGATGCGCAATACGCTGCATGCAGCGCTGAAGGAAATTGATCCCGAAGTCGTGGTCATCTTGGAGAAGATCAAACCGCAGTTCCCGATGGATCAGCGCGGCCTGCCGGAAATGCCCAGGCCGGATTCACCCAATTTTGCCCATATGGCAGCCATACGGCTCGGAGCGGAACTGCAATCAATCTCCCGGCCAGAGCGGCGGGACGAGACGCGGGGTTTTCATGAGCGGCTCTTGCAACTGCCACGCATCAAAGAAGCGCTGGCGAAGCTGGATGCACTCCCGCCTGCGGAGCGCATGGAGGCCTTCAAAAAGTTTCGCGACATCTACCGCGAGGCGGCGGGTCAGGAATTTATGAAATTTCGTGAGAGGGGAGGAGACAGAGGGGATCCCAAGGACGGATTTCGCCGTCCGCCACCGGACCAAGACAAGCCTGCTCCTCACGGGGAACCGAAGCCGTAAAATGGATCAGTCGCCGCCGCCAGCTTCCTTGCGGGTGTTGCCAAAGGCGTCTTTGACAGCCGCCACGGCGTAGTCGCGATTGAGCTTGGTGATCCAGCGCACGCTGATCTCCTTCGGGCAAGCGGCTTCGCACTCGTATTGATTGGTGCAGTTGCCGAATCCTTCTTTGTCCATCTGGCGGACCATGCCGAGGGTGCGACGGTCTTTTTCAGGCTGGCCTTGGGGCAGAGAATTGAGCTGGCCGGCTTTCGCGGAGACGAAGAGCATGGCGCTGGCGTTTTTACAGGCGGCAACGCAGGCACCGCAGCCGATGCACTCGGCGGCGTCCATGGCGGCGTCGGCGACGACTTTGCCAATGGGGAGGGCGTTGGCGTCCTGAGGCGCACCGGTGCGCACGCTGATGAATCCGCCGGCCTGTTGAATGCGGTCAAAGGCACCACGGTCGATCATGAGATCCTTCAAGACGGGGAAGGCACGTGCACGGAAGGGCTCGACCCAGATGGTGTCTCCGGTGCGGAACTTGCGCATGTGAAGCTGGCAGGTCGTGGTGGCTTTTGCGGGGCCGTGCGGCACGCCGTTGATCTGCATGGAGCACATGCCGCAGATGCCTTCACGGCAGTCATGGTCAAAGGCCACGGGGTCTTCACCCTTAGAGATGAGGCGCTCGTTGACGATGTCCATCATCTCCAGGAAGGAGGCATGATCAGGAATGTCCGGGGCGTCGATGTCCTGGAAATGACCGGGTTGCGAGCCGTTCTGACGCCAGACTTTGAGGTGCAGATTGAGTTGAGACATGGGAACTTGGTTTGATGAAAAATTAAGCGGCGAGGGCGATTTCCTGGCTGATCTGGGCCAGATTGAGGTGAATCCAGCGTGTTTCGCCAATGTAATGGCCGAGAGCCTCAGTGACACGGGTTTGGAGTTGATCCCTGGTGAAGTAGCGCTGGTGGGCCAGTGCAAGAATGTCAGCTTGATCGTTCGGTGAAAACCTGGAGAGCTTTGATACCGCAAGATCAACAGGGCAGAAGACGAGCAGATGAATCAGCCGCTGCTCATTGCCCATCCCCTCCCATTCAACGCAGCACTCACGATGATCGGGATGCAGAAGTGCGAAGGTGTCATTGTAAGTGGTGTCAAAGTAAATGCATGACGGCTTTCCCGTTTCACGCATGTAGTCGATGACCAGCTTTTCAAAAGGGAGGATCAATCGCCGGGAGAAAGTGGCGTCCACATCGTCGGTGTAGCGTGTGCCGCAGTGGTAATGAACGGCCATGCCTCCAGCGAGGTACATCTGGATGGGTTCACCGGCGTACCCGCTGTCGCGTAGAAAGCCGTCGATTCGATCCATCATTTCGCCCATGGCACGGGTCAGCTCTGGATGAAGACTATGCATGGCCAAGTCTCCTCTTGAGTGAGTTTGCAAATCGAGGGCAGTCGAAGCGAAGTGAGCGGGCCAGTGTGCCGAAAGTGGTTTCGACACCATTCAAAAGATTGCGAGCTGCTCTTCTGAGGCCCTGCTCATGTCCGAACCAGTCAACTCCAGCCAGAAAGAGGCAGACGGCGGCCATTTCCTGCTTTTCGATGCGGTCAAAGCCAGTCCACGCATCCTCGCAGAACTCCCCGCGCTGGATGGCGCAGAAATGGAGGAGTTCGGACTCAGATTCGCGGGTCATGACGGCTGAAAACACTATTTGTAGCTGCGGACGGCGAGGTGGACTTCGTCGAAGGTCAGGGGCTCTTTGTTGAGAGTGGGCTGACTGAGGTTGCCGGTGTATTCCCAGGCGGCGGCGTAGCTGAAGTTTTCGTCGTCGCGTTTGGCTTCGCCATCGGGGTATTGATGTTCGGTGCGGAAGTGGCCGCCGCAGCTTTCCTCGCGGTGGCGGGCGTCGAGGCAGAGCAGTTCGGCGAACTCCATGAAGTCGGCGACACGACCGGCTTTTTCGAGCTCGGGATTGGTGAAGTCGCCGCTGCCGGGAACGTTGACGTTCTGCCAGAATTCTTCACGCAGGGCAGGGATGCGGTTGATGGCTTCGGTGAGGCCTTCCTTGGTGCGAGCCATGCCGCATTTGTCCCAGACGAGGAGGCCGAGTTCGCGGTGGAAGCTGTCCACGCTGCGCTTGCCTTTGATGTTGAGGAAGCGCTTGGTCTGCGCGGTGCAGTTTTCGACGGCCTTCTTGAACTCAGGATGCTCGGTGGTGATGCTGCCGGGCTTCTGGTTGACGAGGTAATTGGCGATGGTCGTCGGGATGACGAAGTAGCCATCCGCGAGGCCCTGCATGAGCGCGCTGGCGCCGAGGCGGTTCGCGCCGTGGTCGGAGAAGTTCGCCTCGCCGAGCACGTGCAGGCCGGGGAGGTTGCTCATGAGGTTGTAGTCCACCCAGAGTCCTCCCATGGTGTAATGGACGGCAGGGTAGATGCGCATCGGGCGCTTGTAGGCGCTTTCACCGGTGATGCGCTCGTACATGTCGAAGAGGTTGCCGTAACGCTCAGCAATGGTCTTGGCACCGAACTGGCCGATGGCTTCCGCGAAGTCGAGATAGACGCCGCGTCCGCCGGGGCCGACACCGCGACCGTCATCGCAGGCTTCCTTGGCCGCACGGGAGGAGATGTCACGCGGGGCAAGGTTGCCGAAGCTGGGGTATTTGCGTTCGAGGTAGTAGTCGCGGTCTGCTTCAGGGATTTGATCTGGGGACTTGCCGCAGTCTGCTGCATTTTTCGGCACCCACACGCGACCGTCGTTGCGCAGGGACTCGGACATGAGCGTGAGCTTGCTCTGGTATTCACCACTGACGGGAATGCAGGTCGGGTGAATCTGCGTGTAGCAGGGGTTGGCAAAGAATGCGCCTTTGCGGTGGGCGCGCCACGTCGCGGTGACGTTGCAGCCCATCGCGTTTGTGGACAGGTAAAAGACGTTGCCGTAACCGCCGGTGCAAAGGAGCACCGCATCACCTGCGTGCGATTCGATTTTGCCGGTGATAAGGTCGCGCGTGACGATGCCTTTGGCGTGGCCGTCCACGGTCACGAGATCGAGCATTTCCGAGCGAGGGAACATCTGGACACCGCCGCCGGCGATCTCCTTGTTCAAGGCAGAGTAAGCTCCGAGCAGGAGCTGCTGGCCGGTCTGACCACGTGCATAAAACGTGCGGCTCACCTGAGCGCCGCCGAAGGAGCGATTGGCCAGCATGCCGCCGTATTCACGGGCGAAGGGCACGCCCTGGGCGACGCATTGGTCGATGATGTTGACGCTGACTTCAGCAAGACGATGCACGTTGGCCTCACGGGCGCGGAAGTCGCCGCCTTTGACGGTGTCATAGAAAAGACGGTGCACGCTGTCGCCGTCGTTCTGATAGTTCTTGGCCGCGTTGATGCCGCCCTGTGCTGCGATGGAGTGGGCACGACGGGCGCTGTCCTGGAAGCAGAAGCACTTCACCTTGTAGCCGAGCTCCGAGAGAGTCGCTGCTGCGGAGGAGCCTGCAAGGCCGCTGCCCACGACGAGCACGGTGAACTTGCGTTTGTTCTTCGGATTGATGAGCTTGGAGTCCTGCTTGTGCTTGGACCACTTCATGCCCATTGGGCCGGAGGGAATGTTGGAATTAAGAGACATGGCGAGTCGCAGAAAAAATTAACGTCCGTAGCCGAAGAAGAAGATGGCGATGGGGATGGAGCAGTTGCC
>NCCR01000158.1 GCA_002279765.1 Verrucomicrobia bacterium 12-59-8
AAATTCCTTGAGCACGGCCTCGGCTGCGGCGGCACCCGCCAAGATGCCCAGGCCCTCTGCCGCCTCCTCGCCGGTTACATCCACAGCTCGAACGTCGCCGGTGCCACCATCCTCAGCCTCGGCTGCCAGCACGCCCAGGTCAGCCTCCTTGAGAGCGAAATGGCCGCCCTCTACCCCAAGCTCGAAAAACCCCTGCTCATCTACGAACAGCAGAAGAGCAAATCCGAGCGCGACATGATGGCCAACGCCATCCGCGACACCTTCCTCCATCTCGCCGCTGCGAATGAGCAAACCCGCGAGCCCTGCTCCCTCAGCAATCTCATCATGGCCGTCGAATGCGGCGGCAGCGATGGCTTCTCCGGCATCTCCGCCAATCCCGCCATCGGTCACACCGCCGATCTCCTCGCCGCCCTCGGCGGTGCACCCGTCCTCAGCGAATTCCCCGAACTCTGCGGCGTCGAGCAAAGCCTCAGCGACCGCTGCGTCACCTCCGCCCTCGCCGACAAATTCGTCGGCCTCATGCGCGCCTACGAAGCCACCGCCCAGGCCTGCGGCTCCGGCTTCGATGCCAACCCCAGCCCCGGCAACATCCGCGACGGCCTCGTCACCGACGGCATCAAATCCGCCGGCGCAGCCAAGAAAGGCGGCTCCAGTCCCATCGTCGATGTCCTCGACTACGCCGAGCCCATCCGCCAGCACGGTGGCCTCACCCTCTACTGCACCCCCGGCAACGACGTCGAAAGCACCACCGCCCTCGCCGGCGGCGGCTGCAACATGATGCTCTTCACCACCGGCCTCGGCACCCCCACCGGCAATCCCATCTGCCCCACCCTCAAAATCTCCACCAACTCCGACCTCGCCAAACGCATGCCCGACCTCATCGACTTCGACACCGGCCCCATCACCCGGTCGCGCAGCCACGGAAACCGTCGAGCAAATGGGTGAAGACATGCTCGAACTGGTGATCGCAACGGCGAGCGGCGAGTATGTGCCGAAGGCGGTGGCTCTGGGGCAGGATGACTTTCTGCCGTGGAAGCGTGGGGTGTCGCTCTGATTCAGAAGTACGATGGGCACTCCTGCCCGTCGACCAGCGCCCCGCCACGTCCGGCGGGTAAGAGTACCCATCGCATCTTTCCGAACGTCCGGCATCGTGAGCAAGATGGCTTATTGCCAATCTGGCGGTTTTGCGCTACTAATCTGACATGAAGAGTGCAATGGACAGTTCCATCACACAGGTGCCTCCTGCACCGAAAAAGACGCCGCCACCATCGAAGCGCGATTGGTTGAAGACCGCGGGGTGGGCGAAAAACGACGAGCTCTATGCCGAGGCCGTTCGCTTGGGTCAGGAATACCGACGCAGCATGACCGTGGAGTCAGAGCATGCTGATTCTTGACACCAATCACCTCTCGGAGATCGATCTCGACACGCCCAAAGGCCGCGCTCTCAAGCGGCGGCTGGCGGAGTCCAAGGAAGATCATTTTCTGCCCATTGTGGTAAGCGAGGAAATCCTCCGTGGCTGGCTGGCCCTGCTCAACAAAGCCCGCAACGTCGATGAACAGGTTCACGCTTACTCGCGGTTTGGCCGCAGCCTGGCAGAACTTAACAAGTGGACTTTGTTGGAATGGGACCACGACACGGCTGCGGTTTTTGCGCGACTACGTTCGGAAGGAGTACGCATCGCCACGCTTGATCTGCGCATTGCCAGCATCGCCATTGCCTACCAAGCCACACTGCTGTCACGCAATTTGCGTGATTTCAATCAGGTGCCAGGGCTGCGTGTGGAGAACTGGCTCGATTGAGAAATGAGGGAGGTCAGAGGCTATTCATGACTGACCCCTCCGTCTCCGCATGCAGCGCAATGCAGTTCCCCTCGGAATCCAACACCTCTGCACGGAATCCATACTCACCAATCGAGTGCACATCCTGCCGCATCGTCCCTCCAAAGCCGTCTCCCTCGGCCAGGACGACTTCCTCCCCTGGAAACGCGGCGTGTCGCTGTAAGGAGTACACCACGCAAATCGCAGGCCCGACGTCATTCCACTTCGATGTCTTCCGGCTTGGAGACGCTGACCAGTCTGGCAATTGAGTCTAGCTCCGCGCATTTCAGAACGGCCTCGCAATTGTAGCAGACCCGGCCCCGAGTGGCATGTGCGACGCCAAAGGTGAGAATGACGTGAAGCTGATTGCCGTCCCATCGCTCTGGTGAGGAATGGCAGCGAAGATCGATTTCGGTGGCATCCACTCGGCCAAGAGAGTTCTGCACGAAATCAGCAACAATCAGGCGATCACAGGAAGTGTCCGAAACGTGAAAGATGTAAATTTGCACGGTGTGACGGCTGTCCGAATCCGCAAGAGCGACAAAGCTGCTGGAGTCGTTCCACAAAGCATTGGATTGATGAATTGCCTGCTCGTATTTGAAGCAGCCTCCAACATCACCCAGCTGCGCGAGACGTTTCCCGGAGCGTGTGTCATAAATGGCGTAAGTGTATTCCAAATCATTGCCGTCAGGGTCTTGCACAATGCGAACCTCATAAAGACCGTTCTTTGAACGTCCGCCTTCGACGAGGTCTTCCCTGGCTTGCACTGTGAAAGCAAATGCGAGTGCGAGGATGGACAAAAAAATTCTCATTGCGGCTGATTATAGAGTGGCTGGCAGCTTTTGGTAAAGAGCAGTTCACCCCTCCGTCTTCGCATGCAGCGCAATGCAGTTCCCCTCCGAATCCAGCACCTCCGCGCGAAATCCATACTCCCCAATCGAGTGCACATCCTGCTGCACCGTCCCGCCATTCGCCCGCACTGCCGCCACAGCCTCCTTCAGTCTGCCATTCACATCGAAGTAAATCATGATGCCGTCGGCGGAGGGTTTGAAGTCTTTGACCACCACGATGCAGCCGTGCTGAGCGCCGTCTGCGGTGGGCAGCATCGCGGTGGGTACGCCGCCGAAGTTTTCCTCTTTGAGTTCGCGGGCCAGTACGGCGGAGTAGAAGCGGATGGCGCGGTCGAGATCGAGAGCGGGGATGTCGAACCAGACGAGGTTGGGTTTCATGGGGGGGGAGGGGTGACTGAAACGCGAAAGCAAAATGGCAGGCTCTGTGGACTTTGATGCCGGTCTGATTATCAGCTGTGCAGAAGGCGTCGAGAAAAATGTGCAAAGAATAGTATGCCACGATTCATGCATTTTTATGGTTTGCACGACCCTTTACTAGACACGCCAAGGCGTACACATCACTCCTTGGTTTCGGCTTGTAAATCTGCCAGATCCTGCCTCATGCTGGCAAGAATGTCTGCTGGCATTAGTCCGCCAAACTGACGGGATATTACGTCAAGTTCTACTGCTCGTGAACGAGCAAGAAGTCCCACGAGTTTGGCCACTGTGTTCGATGCGTACTCAATGGAGTCTGTCGCCTGTTGAAGATTACGTGAGCCGCGTGATTCATGAACCCCTAACGATCTGATTGCACTTCGTATCGAATCTGAAGCCGCTCCCACAGCAGCAACTATGTTTCCGTCCGCTCGATCTGATCGATAGGTTGCTGTCGAAACTCCGGCTAAATCAGAAGGCAGTTTGGGGCGTTGAGTGTCATCATAAAGAACGAACGTGCGTTCTCTGCCGAGACGCCCCATAAACAACCCCAACTCGAACATGACATTGTCCCTGGGGGCGAGTTCAGATATGCCGCGGCTTTTGATTTCATCGTCTGCGGAAAATACAAGAACAGCGAAATCGAAACGTGGCAGGGCGTTCACGAGTGCCTCCAAGTAACCCTGACTCAACGGGAAAATCCCCTCGTTCCAAAGGGTTATCTCTGCATCCTTGTCTAGTTGTGTCCGAAGTGCTCGTGCAGTTTCGAGCCCCTCGGTTGACGAACCTATAAATACTGAAGATCGTGCTGACATTGGAATCTGTTTCGTAAACCGACTAGTTGGTTGACAATAATTTTGTCAATTTCTGATTTATGTTGTGGAATGATCTTTGTCGAGCACCAATGGCAGGTTGGTTTATAAGAACGGTTTTGATGCCTGATATGAGGGAGGGGGCAGAGCATAGAATTTGAGAATGCCGATGTCGCTTTCAGTTCCAGTAACGGTTTTTCAAGGGGAAGGAAATGCGCCTTGCCGTCAAGCCTGCGCTGTATCTGGTGGGGCGATGCACAAGCCTTTGCTTCTCGCTCTACTTCTCGCCATTCCCGCGCTGGCCAGAGACATCCCCATCGCGGATGCGGCGGCGTTTGCTGAGGCCTCGAAGAGTGTGGCAGCGGGCGACACGCTCATCCTCAACGACGGCACCTGGACCGATGCCCAGCTCAAACTCCACGCCGAAGGCACCGCCGAGAAACCCGTCACCATCAAAGCCCAAACCCCCGGCAAAGTCATCTTCACCGGTTCCTCACGCCTCTCCGTCGGCGGCTCTCACATCATCGTGGACGGCCTCTGGTTTCAAAACCCCACCACCGAGCAAGTCATCGAACTCCGCAAAGATTCCAAGCAGCTCGCCTCCGACTCCCGCATCACCAACTGCGCCGTCACCAACGACACCCAGCTCACCTCCACAGCCTCCGCCCAGTTCGTCTCCATCTACGGCGCACGCAATCGCGTGGACCACTGCGACATCGCCGGCAAAACCACGCAGGGCACCACCATGGTCGTCTGGCTCTCCAACGAATCCACAGACCAGGGCAAACACCAGATCGATCACAATCACTTTGGCCCGCGCCAGAAGCTCGGCAAAAACGGCGGCGAAACCATCCGCCTCGGCGACAGCAAGACCTCCATGCAAACCGCCTCCTGCATCGTCGAGCACAATCTCTTCGAAAAATGCGATGGCGAAGCCGAGTGCATCTCCAACAAATCCTGCGGCAACCTCTATCGCCACAACACCTTCAAAGGCGTCTCCGGCACCCTCACCCTCCGCCATGGCAATGGCTGCATCGTGGAGCACAACACCTTCATCGGCGACGGAGCCAAAGGCGCAGGCGGCGTCCGCATCATTGGCGAGGACCACGTGGTCACCGGCAACCGCTTTGAAAACCTCACCGGCGACGACGAACGCAGCGCCATGTGCTTCATGCTCGGCATCCCCGATTCCGTCCCCAACGGCTACTTCCAGGTCAAACGCGCCAAAGTCACCGGCAATACCTTCATCAACTGCAAGCACAACATCCTCATCGGCATGAGCGGCGACAAAAAAGCCACGCTGCCACCGCTGGAAAGCGAGATCAGCGGCAATCACATCCAAACCAGCAAGGCCGAAGCTTTTGAAATCAAATGCGCCGTGGATGGAGTAACCATGAAAGACAACGAAACCAGCAAAGAACGGTCTAACATCGCCCCGCCCCCCGCTGCCGAACTCACTGGCACTTCCTGGAAACAATAAACTTTCATGCGCACCAACGTCCTCCTCAAACCACTCACCTGCTGCTGCCGCAAACCCATGACCGGGTTCTACCGAGACGGCTACTGCCGCACCGGCCCCGGCGATGTCGGCCAGCACACCGTCTGCATCGAGGCCACCGAGGAGTTCCTTAACTTCTCCTATCTCAGCGGCAACGATCTCTCCACTCCCGCTCCCCAATGGGATTTCCCCGGCCTCAAACCCGGCGACCGCTGGTGCCTCTGCGTCACGCGTTGGAAGGAAGCCCTCGATGCCGGATGCGCCCCACCCGTATGTCTCTCCGGCACCCATGAATCCGCCCTGGAGTGGGTCGATCTCGAAGACCTCAAAGCCCACGCGCTGGACGATCCGGGTGAAGTGATGGAGTGACAATGTTCCGCCAAAGCGGAATCCTGCTCGTCCTCGATTCTGCCGCTCTCGCGGCAAATGTAGAATGCTGAGCGCGCCATCGACAATCTCGCTCCCCGTTTCACCTGCATTCCCGCGCTGCGCTCCGCAGTCCACAGACCACGTTTTGTAGTCCCGCCTGTTCAGGCGGTCCGGTCCATCTCATTCAGGCAGGCACCTGGCAGCCCTTGCCTTTGCTCCGTTCCAGCCGCAGCAGTTGCGCATAGGATCGGTACTGGTGCCACGCCAGCATAGCCCCCGCCATCGGCAGCGCCGCAACACCCAAGGACCATCTGGCAGGAATGAAACTCAGACCGCCAATGAGATGATGCTCCATTCCCAGCACAAGAAAAAAGAACAAGGCGGCCGCCGTTTGCAGCAGGACAGCGCCCGTCAGCATCCAGATTCTTTGCGCGGTGATCTGCCACAAGGCTGCCGCCACCATGGAGGAAACTGCCACTCCCAGCGTCAGCCAGTTGAAAAATCCGGCGACCTCGGCGGATTGGAGAAATGAAAACACCGCTTGCGCCACCAGCATCAGCAGCGCTGTTCCCTCCATCGTGACGGCAGACTGCCTGCGCAACCGGTCGAGCGCCTCCTTGGCCGTGCGCTCATGCTCATGAAGTTGCGCATGAGTCAGCAGGGGGCCTTGGCACAGCGGGCAGCGCCTGACGCTGGCCAGACCTGCTTCCACAAAATCTTTCACACAAGGGCGGCAGCGATACGTTTCCACAAGATATCAAGTGCATGCTTGTTGAGACGCCAGCCTTCCCGAAAACACCGCCCGCCACTTGCCCCGCACAATCTCAAACGACCGCCGGATCACACGAAACATGCGCGGCAGCACCAGCCACAGCACAATGATCACCGCCGTGAAAAGACACAGCGCCAGCACCGGCTTCATGACCATCACCAGCGTTCCCGCCACGACGACGATGTCCTCAGCAATGCTCAGCACCACATTGGAAGCCGGTTCCGGCGAATGATTCGCCAGCAGTCGCGCACCCGCCTTCGCACTGTGCGTCGTTAGCGCCGCACCCCCGGCCAGCAGCGCTCCGATCACCTCCACATGCGGCGGCATGTCGCCCAGCGCCTGCATCGCCAGGATCGTACCACCCACGGGGCGGATCAGCGTGTGAACACTGTCCCACAGCGAATCAAGCCACGGCACCTTGTCCGCAAAGAACTCAATGGCATACAGCACCCCAGCAGCGATCAGTACCCAGTCATGCCCCAGCACTTCAATCGACTGGTACTTCGCCGCGAGATGCAGCGCATCAAAGCGCACCAGCAGCCCTGTGAGAAACACCGTCAGATAAAGATTCAGCCCCGCCAGCGAAGCCAGTCCCAGTGCGAGCCCCAGTTGTTCGAGGATGTGCATGCGCGCCCTATACCACAACTCACCTCAGGCGGCCAGCAACAAGATTGGCCTCATTTTGGAATGACGAATGCCGCAAATCCGGCTGCACCACGAAACCCCAACTCCACATCCCCGCCACCCATCCGCCCATAAGTCCCATCAGCCCTATCCGTCCTATTCCCTGAGCATTCATCCATCCACCATCGGGCTCCAGCCTTAACCTCCGGCCAACTTGAAACCTCAAACCTTAAACTTGAAACGCTCCCCCCCGCCTCACCGACTCTCCAAAAACTCCTTCACCCCCTGCGCCAACACCTTGCTGATCCCCGGCACCTCCGCCATCTCCTCCACCGTCGCCTTCCGCAGTCGCGTCACTGAGCCAAACGCCTTCAGCAGCGCCGCCTTGCGCGTCTTGCTGATCCCAGGGCAGTCATCCAGCAGACTCTCCGCCACACGGCGGCCCAGCAGCAGTTGATGGTACCCGTTCGCCCACCGGTGCGCTTCATCACGAATCCGCTGCAGCAGCTTCAAAGCCCCGCGTTCATGCGGAATGATCACCGGATGGCTTTCTCCCGGCCGATAGACCTCCTCGTGCTCCTTCGCCAGACCAATGATCGGCAGCGTGTGCAGCCCCAGCTTCTGCAACTCCGCCACCGCCACCCCGAGCTGCCCTTTGCCACCATCCACGATCACCAGATCCGGCAGCGTCACAAATTTTGTGCTCGTCGCGGCCACGCGCTCCAGCGCCTCCGCCGGAGCCTCCTGTGAAAACTCCGCGTCATCTCCCGCCACCTTGCGGCCCTCCAGCAAGATGCGCGAAAAGCGCCTGCGGATCACCTCCGCCATGCTGATAAAGTCGTTCTGACCCGACACCGATTTGATCCGGTACCGCCGGTAGTTCGAATTGTCCGGCACACCATTTTTAAAACGCACCATGCTCGCCACACAGTGCGCCGTGCCGATGTTCGCAATGTCAAAGCACTCCATCACCAGCGGCGCTTTTTCCAGATGCAGCAGCTCCTTCAGCTCCTGTACATCCGCCATCGGGTCGATGCTCCGAATCACGCGCGCCCGAGCCCCGCGCTCAAACGTGCGGCTGGGGATGAGCGTCTTTTTAAAATCCTCCACCATGTCCCGCAGCTCCGCCGCCTTTTCAAAGTCCATCCGCGCCGCCGCATGCAGCATCTCCTCTTCGAGTGCTGTCACCAGATCCTTCGACTTCCCATCCAGAAACTCACACGCCTGCTCCACGCGCTTCTTGTAATCCTCCTGTGAAATACGCAGGATGCACGGCGCAGAGCAGTTCTTGATGATGTCGTTGGAGCAGTGCTTGTAGTCCGCCTCCCCCGGCTTCAGCGGGCGGCACACGCGTAGGCCGAATTTCTTGTTCAGCCAATTGAGAGTCGTTCGCAGCGCCATCCCATGCGGGAAGGGTCCGAAATACCTCGCGCCATCGTCCTTCTTCAGTCGCGTCGTGGAAAGCCGCGGCATCGCATCGCCCATATGCACGCGCACCAAAAAGTAGCGTTTGTCGTCCCGAAAGCTCACGTTGTAGCGCGGGCGAAATTCCTTGATCAGCCGCCCTTCCAGCACCAGCGCCTCCGTGTCATTGCGCACCTCATGCAGATCAAAATCCCAGATGCTCGCGATCAGCGCCCGCGTCTTGCGGTCCGCCAGTTTCGAGCGCGCCGGCGTGAAGTAATTGGCCAGCCGTTTCCGCAGATCCCGCGCCTTGCCCACGTAGATCACATTGTTCAGCCGGTCCCGCATAATGTACACCCCCGGCACATGCGGCACATCACGCAGCTTTGCGACGAGATCAGGTTTTTGGCGGGCGGTGGGCATGAAAAGGAAATGACAGAATCTAAGCCGAACAAAGCAAATCAATAACGAACAGAGCAGATCAAAGGATGGTCCATTCCGTCCATCAGGTCCATTGGCATCCATACGCTTTCAGCCACCGCCAAGCCAAAAAAGCAGACCTGTTTCTGCGCAGCAAAGCCCCCTCCCCAATAAGTCCCATCGGCCCTATCCGTCTTATTGCTTACCCCCTAGCATCCAGCACTACCCGCCAAAGCGGTACCGCCACAGAGCTGCTTCAGCTCACACTGCGCACAGCATGCTCAGCGCACGCGTTTCATCGTGTAGGTCCCTTTGTCCATGGCGCTCTCGTAGCAGGCGCTGAAGTTGTCGCCTTTGATGGTGCCCTGGTAATGGTACAACCCGCCGGCCCAGTCGGGCATTTTGTGCTCGCCTTTGAAGACATAGGTGCCGTCCTTCTGATTTTTCACGGTATGCACCGCCTTGTAGCTACCGCTCAGGATTTTCTTCCAGGTGGCGTGGTAGAAAAATTCGTGGGACGTTGTTTTCGTGGTTTTGGGATCGGGTGCTGCGACCACGCAGCGCAGCTCGCCATGGTGCCCGCTGGCCTCACTGAGCCAGGAGCCTACCCATTTGCCCTCCACTCCGGAAGTGACCGGTGCCTTTTTCCAAGCGGAGCGGAACGCAAACCCGCAGGAAGGCAGGATAGACGTCAAAATCAGGCCAAGGGCAAGGCGGAGGAGCAGGGCACGTTTCATGGGGGAGGTTGGTGGTCATACGAACGTCCGCGCAGGCCTGGCTATTTCGTCCTTCCCAAAATGGCGCTCAGTTATTGAAACTCGCTCCAAAGACTGACACTTCTGTTTTCACGTTCACATGCCGTTCAGGGCCTTCGCCACGGCACCGTGGTAAAAGGTTTGGATCAGATTCTCAGCCCGACCCAAGCGCCCGCCTGCGGCGGCAAAAACCAGCAATGATGCCGAAGATCAGCAGCATGGTCCGTGATGGCTCCGGCACGCTGCCAACTGTGATCGCGGTATTCGGCTGGCTCTCATACGCCCAGCCGTAGAGCGTCATGCCTGCGTAGCCGGGGCCTGCGTCGATATCCACATAGCCGTAGTGCCATCCATCGTCGGCTGCGAAGAGGATACCAAATGAGCCACGTCCGCTGAAGTTGGAAGCGGAGCCGGTGTTAAGCACCTGCACGATGTTGGTAAAAGCTATTTCGCCCGGTGAAACATAGCCACCGAGATAATCGGACGAAGCCCACTCCAGAGTGCCAGATGCGGCTGGTACCAAAGCAGGAGCAATACTGTATCCAGGCTCCAATGGTGTGAGACTGCCTCCAATATCGCGTCCACCTGCCAAACGAATGATGGCGCGGTTCGCTTCTTCGGTCCGCAGGCCGACAAATTGAGAATCGTAACCACAGGTGTCCCATAGGGACTTGAGG
>NCCR01000019.1 GCA_002279765.1 Verrucomicrobia bacterium 12-59-8
ACGCCCAAACCGCAACTCGCCCTCCGCCACTTTCGAGCATCACCCCCTCGCTACTTCAAGGCTTGCCCCTCATTCGGCACTGCCTATGGGATGGCTGTGTTCTCAGTTTTCAGTTCCCAGTTTACAACCTCAGTCCTTCGAAGCGCAGCGAAGAATACGCATTGCCCTCCCGTAGTGTCCTTGCAGCCGCCCACCCTCCCCACGCTCGCCATGCACCTCCGCCTCCTCGCTTTCTGCACCCTCCTCCTCCCAGCGCTCCTCCCACTCCACGCGGAACCCACCCCCGCCATCACCGGCGAGACCGAGCACTTCCTCTACCGCATGCCCTCCTCCGATGCCCCATACATCGACACCCAGCGGGACAGCAAAGCCTTCGCCTTCAAAGGCACCCGCATCATGCTCTCCGCAGACAACGGCACCACCTGGCCTCACACCGCCGAATTCCCGGAGGCCGAAAACATCACCTTCAGTACCATCCTCAAAAACGGCAGCATCCTCTTCGCCACGCGCGAGCACCTCTTCCTCTCCACCGACAACCTCAAGACCCATCGCGAGATCATCGTCAAAAAACCCGACGGCACCGACTATCGCCCTCACACACCCGTCAAGCCCGATCAGCCCGGCTGGTACTTTCACTCCCTCGATGGCGAACACTGCTTCGATGTGGGCGGCAAAGAAATGCTCGTCTGGGGCAATTACTGCAACGTCATCGGCGGCCCCGTCCCCGTGAACATCTACTACTCCACCGACAACGGCCAGACCGTGAAGCTCGCCTACTCCTTCGGCCAAAATCCCAAGTTCCAGCAAAAAGACGCCCCGCCCTCCGCACCCCTCCTTGGCGACCCCACCAACACCGTCATCGCCCGCCACATTCACAACGTCACCTACAGCCCTGCCGAAAACGCCTTCTACGCCTGCTCTGGCGACATCGACCGCAGCCACGGCAACGAATGCCACTGGCTGCGCGGCACCTACAATGCCACCGCCGACACCTGGGACTGGAAAGTCCTCATCTCCGTCAACTCAAACTCCCGCTTCAAATGCGGCGGCATCAACTTCATCGGCGAAAAACTCTACTGGATCGCCGACGCCAACGGCCCCGCCATCGCCAACCGCTACGACCGCGGCATCTTCACCTGCGCCCCCTCGGACATCACCGACACCTCCAAGCACACCCTCCTTTTCAATCCCATGTTCGAATCCGCCAACATGCTCCTGCAGGACGGCGTCTTCCTCGCCACCCACTGCGCCCCCGCCTCCACTTACAAGTGTGGTATCATCTGGTCCCCCGATACGGGCAAAACCTGGGCCCAGTACGACCTCAAAGAATTCGGCCCCCGCAGCGGCTGCCGCATCAACAAAAAGAACACCGACGGCTGGTTCCGCATGGACCTCCGCAAAGGCTGGATCGAACGCTCCGAAGTCCTCTTCCTCAAACCCAAACCCACCGCAAAACCCTGACCCTGAAGTACGACAGACACTCCTTGTATGTCGATCAGCGCTCCCCAATCCCCCCAGACAATCGAAAACTCTCAACCTCACTTCACAGACTCCTCTGATTGACCACGAGACAATTCATAATGCTCCAAGCATAGTCATCGTGCATTCCGGAGGACGAGACCACTCAATCAACGCGGCAGCGTCTTGGATTGCGGTGTCAGAGATGCACGGCGCAAACCTGCCCTGTCATCCCACACTTCACTCCGGGCCGAGCCCACTTCGGAAGCGAAGGCCGCTTTCGTAAAATGGTAGCAAGCTTCTTTGCGAGCTTCCCGGAGACTTAGCCCACTATTCCCACAGGTTCGCCCCAACCACTTGTCGGAGGCGCAAGCCACGTTCCGATAACGTCGCCTTTTTCCGGCTCGAATCTCGAAGGCAACTTGGGAACTCTGCCGTCTTGGACACTCCAGCCATATCCCATCTGCTTGAGTATGAGTATGGGAGCATATGGAGAATCGGGATGGTCATCGGAAAGCGCGTGTCCGTTGATTTTGAATGGCGCAGTTGAACCATTCACGGTCTCAGCCTGGGCAGTTGAGCCATGCTTTCGACCGGAAGATCGATAGGTTTCCATCATGTCCTTGAGTGCATCGTCAATTTCGAGCGCCAGTTCCTTGGCGCTGAGTTCGAGATTGCGATCCGGTCTTAGATCACGACTGCGTTTTAAAAGCAATAGCCGGAGCTTACGGAGTTTCGCCTCTTGATTCCCCGCGAGATCGGCGAGAACCGCGAAAGGTGCATCTGGCGAGTATGGAACTTCTCCGATGGCTGTTCCTGCCACTCCTTT
Source organism: Verrucomicrobia bacterium 12-59-8 (assembly GCA_002279765.1). Next base: position 2,288 of record NCCR01000019.1, read on the forward strand.
CCACCGGACGCTTGGGACGGCGTTTAGTGTTTCGGCGAGTAACTGTTCAAACGGGCCATGACCAGGACTAGTGCAGGCGACGCATACGGCAGGAACAACGAATAGCCGCCCAGCTCGAACAAACGGAAGCGCGTCCGTTGCCAAGAATGAAACAACGTCGTGGGGCAGTCCTGACATAAACGCCATAGCCGGGTGCCAGTCTTTATCGGAACCCTTCACTTTAAAGACATCCCCAGAGCACACCTGGTAGCCCCAACCACCTGGCGCGGCGTAATCGGATCGGAAAGGTGCGATATTCAAACCGTTCTGACTCTGTCCCTTCCACAGTAGCACCAAGCAGTCGGCATAAATCCCCCATAACCGCAGGGCACACTTCACATCTTCGAGTGTGCGGACTTCCAGAGTGACATTAAAACTGTGAGGAAAGGCACGAGCATTGAGCAACACCCGCGCCAGATTGCCGCGACCCCAAAAATCGTACGCTGCGGAAATGGCGTCACCCATATCACGCAAATCATGCCAGAGATCCAAAAGGGGCTGCACAACTAGCTTGTTCGCCTCCGACAGGTTGGTTGCATGTGTCGTTTGTGCCTTTTCGAGCGGCGCAGGATCGTTGCGGAATTCCAGCATCCGATCTCTAAACTGTTCTCTCACCACAGACCTAGCTATTGCAGTCCACTTCACTTTCTTGATTCGTTCGCTCAAATCAGACACTTCCATTAACGCGCTCAAGGCAGGCTCCAACTTTGTCCGGTCTCCCAAGAGCGACGCATAGTCAGCAATGGAGTCCAACACCTGCACATTTGCTTCGACTGGGACTCGTATGGTCTTCAGAATGGTCTGAGCTTCGCATGCGTGTTTCAGTGCTTCCTCTGTTTGTGCGTTGTCAAACAAAGCGCGTGCAAGCGCCAGCTTTGAAAATACCACATTCTCGGGTTCACCATTTGCTACCGCTAGGGCACTTTGTGCGAAATTAACTGCCGATTGAGCGTCACCGCCGCGACAACGCAAGTCAGCGATCAGTTGTTGGACTGCCTGACGAATCATTGTGTCATCAGGGTTATTGCAAAGGTCGAGCAAGGCCTCCACTTTCTGTAATGCCAAGTCGTCGTTCTGGCGCGATTGGCCCAAGACCACGGCTTCTGTGTAATAAGCTCCCAGTGAGTAGCCCCGCTTCTTGTCCTCAGATAGTTTGTCGGCAAGCCGAATGGCAGCAGATGCCGCAGCAAGTGCCACAGCATGAGCTTTATTGTGCGATGATTGGTTGGCAATCGCAATGAGATCACCCCCGACTCGATCTGCGATCCTCGAAGTCGTCGCAAATACACTCAACTCGCTTATAAGCGCGATAGCATCGTCAAAGCTTGAGCTAGCGACATGATAATGAATGGCTGCCTTAATGGAGTGTTCCAGCAATTCGCCATCTTCTTTGCGCGGGCAAAGACGAGACTCGCATCGCTCATCTGTTTTGCTTCTTCCAGTCGGCCCTGCTCACAAAGCAGATGAGTGAGCGATCCCCGAATGATGCAGGTTTGGACGGCAACATTCTTTACACTGTCGTCTCCAGCCGCTCGGCCAACGTTCAGAGCCTCTTTGTATGCCGTTTCCTCGCCCTCCTCGTTGCGTGTAGCGTGACACACCCTAGCTTTAGCGCGGTAGTATATCATCTTAGAGGCAGGGGATGTAAGCGCATCCAGCTTGGATTCCGCCTGTTCAAGGTAGTGTTTGGGCTCTTCCGGGTTTCGGCGCTGGGATGACACCAAAGCCAAGGCACACAATATCTCGACCTCCTCAACCACGTCTCCGGCCTGCCTAGCCAGTTCGAGGCTCTCTTTCATTGCTGCCACGCCCTCTTTCCGCTTCCCCTGTCGAACGAGTTCCTGGGCTTCTCGGAAACCCTCTCCAGCTTTAGTCCGCTCGCTTGCATTTTCACGCTTTGGTCGAGATTGGTCCTGCTTGTTGCTGTTGCCGCCAGTGCTTTTTCTGGATTTTTGCTGTGGCGTGGTTTCGTATTGAGCCTTCGCCAGCAGCAGGAAATTCTCCTTCGGGCCAAGCATGTCCAGAGCATCTTGATTCTTGGGCCAAGTCTTGTAGTTGGCGTCTTGGCAGCCGATTGCGAGTTTCTTCAAGCCGTCGTAAAGCTTGCCGACCATGTCCTGATGTTCGCGGGTAAGGGTTCCATTCCACATCTCCTGGGCAGTTCGCTTTTTCGGTGGTTCGGGAAGCTCACTTGCACATTGAATTCCCAAGGCAGCAGCCACCTCTTTGAGCTTCTGGGTAAACGCTTGATTCGGTTCGGCTGCCATGGTGCCGATTTTGTGATGCATACACGGTGTATGCAAGGCAGGCCTCTTCCTAATTGCGATTTTGTGTAAAAAATAGGCGGTGCTATGAGCACTACATCCGATTCAGAATACCCTCCGTTGCTTTCGTCGCCCGCTCAGGCCAGAACTCTGGCTGAGGGCATCGAAGTGCCGGTTTCAACCACCATCAAATCCTCGCTAGAGGAACTCGCGATGGTAAACATTAGCGGGATACCCATCAAAGGCGATCCAGCTTCGTCTGACGGTCCGGCCTGTCAGCGGGGCACCCTCTACGACATCTATATCCTCCTGAACCGGCAGCCTCGCAGTTCGCAGAAGGCCAACGAGATTGAGGCGCTACCACCCGTGAAGAAGGATGCGGCCAAGACTGAGAGCAAGAGGAGGCTTCGGAGATGGTATATGGTATACAACATTCTAAAAGCCGGGTGGGACCTTATTGAAATCATTGCCGAGTGGTTTTAGCGCATCGTTGGCATGTCGTCGTGTGGCAGGGAGTTCCAAGGGCTTCCTGCATCACGGCCAAGGACACCTCCATGCCATCAAACAAGGCGCACGTTTCATCCGCCATTCCAATTACAGCAACCTGCTGCATGATGCGATGACATCAGTGTTGGGTGCTCCGCGCCCAAAGCCCGAATCCAGCAAGTCCCCCCGCCGCTCCCGCGTAGTGCTCCAGCACACGCCCATGCACCTCCGCCTCCTCGCCCTCCTCCTCTGGCCCCTCACCGGCTTCTCCGCAGCCCCCCCCATCCCCGCCGGTGCCGCCTCCATCGACATCACCCCGGACTACCCCGTGCGCCTCAGCGGCTACGGCAACCGCCGCGCACCCAACACCGGCGTCTCCCAGCACATCTTCGCCAAAGCCCTCGCCCTCGGCAGCGATGCCGAAGGCCCCGCCATCCTCATCACCGTGGACAACGTCGGCGTCCCCGCCTCCATCCGCACCGAAGTCCTGCGCCGTCTCCAAACAGACACCAAAGCCACCGACGCCCGCTTCGCCCTCTGCTCCAGCCACACCCACTGCGCACCCATGCTCTCCGGAGTGCTCCCCAACCTCTTTGGCATGGACATCCCCGCCGAGCACCTCCCAGCCATCGAGCGCTACACCCGCGAACTCACCGACCACATCGAAAAAGTCGCCCGCGCCGCTCTCGCAAATAGAAAGCCCTCCTCCCTCGCCTGGGGCATCGGCCAAGTCGGCTTCGCCGCCAACCGCCGCCAGTTCCCCCTGAAGCCCATCGATCACGACCTCCCCGTCCTTCGCGTCACCGACGCCAACGGCAATGTCCGCGCCATTTTCACCAGCTACGCCTGCCACTGCACCACCATCGGCATCGATGAAATCCACGGCGACTGGGCCGGCGTCGCCCAAGAAGCCCTCCAGCGCGAATTCCCCGGAGCCATCGCCCTCACCGCCCTCGGCTGCGGTGCCGATCAAAATCCAACACCCCGCCGCACCATGGAACTCGTCAAACAATACGGCGAAGACCTCGGCACCGAAGCCAAACGCCTCGCCACCAGCCAACTCAAACCCCTCACCGGCCCTCTCGCCTGCGAAGAAAAACAGATCGACCTCGCCTTCGACACCCTCCCCACCCGCGAAGAATGGCAAACCCTCGCCGCCTCCAAAACCCCCGCCATCGCCTACCACGCCAAAAAGAATCTCGCCCGCCTCGACCGCGGCGAAAAACTCCCCACCCATCTGCCCTACCTCGTCCAACGCTGGAGCTTCGGCAACGACCTCGCCATGGTCTTCCTCCCCGGCGAAATCACCGTGGACTACTCCCTCCGCATCAAACGCGAATTCGACCGCTCCCGCCTCTGGGTCAACGGCTACTCCAACGACGTCCCCTGCTATGTCCCCTCCCGCCGCGTTCTCGAAGAAGGCGGCTACGAAGCCGCCGGTGCCATGGTCTACTACGACCGCCCCACCAAGTTCGCCCCCGATGTCGAAGAGCGCATCATGGGCGCGGTGCATGCAGTGGTTCCCAAGAAGTTTCTGACACAGCCATAGCCGGGAAGCCAAAGTAGGCTCACGGTTTCACCAGCATTGGCTCCGCCCAGATCGCATAATTGCTTTTGGAATCAACCCCACGTGAGTCAAGCATCAGCTGAAGCTCCTTGACCCCGCTGACATCACATTCCAGCAATCGTGCCGGATCGGTCCCATTCAGAATAACAGTGGTCAGCACCTTGCCATCCCCGCTGATCGTAAATTCAACACGACCTTTAGCGCCGAGTTCCGGATGCAGGCCGGCCAGGACAGTGAAACGCGAATAAACATCCTTCGGCAGCAAAAACGTCAGCGACTTCCCCATGCCCGCGCTGATGCCGTTTTCGAACACCTGATTGCTGGATCCGACACAAAGTTTGAGCGGCATGTCCGTGTTTCCACCCGCCAAAATCACCCCGCTCCGCGCATGCCCCCAGTTCGGCGAACTGAAAAACTGCGACTGCGGATAGTAGCAACTGGCGGCCTCCAGTGGAAAGAAGCTGCCAATCTGCACCTGTTTAAGCGCCATTTGTTCAGCATCTGCATACTTCTGCATCCCAAGGCACAGAATGGTATAAACCGCATCCGCCACCACCTGCGCATCCATCGTCGCCGCCCGCATCTGATGCTTCACCACGCTCTCCTGATCCTCTCGATACAGTGCCTGAATGATCGGCACCGTCGTACTGCGAGCATTGAGAATCTCCTCATGAACCCGGTGCATGAGCCTCCATGCAGCTTCATTCACCGTGGTGCCTAGCAGTTTGGGCTTGTACCCCTCAATGCTCACCTTGAAATCCCCGTTCTCAATCGGGCCATGCATGAGCTGTCCTTTCAAGGCATCCGTGGGCGGTAGGAACTGCTGCAGCAGCGTGAACATGTTGTCTCCGGGCACCGTATGCGCCGGGCTGCCATAATCTTCAATCTGATGGCAGACCGTGCCCATGTACCGCGCAGCATCGCCAGTCCTCCCCTTGCGTAGCGCTGCCACCGCCTGCTCAATGAAGTAACGCATCACGCCAAGATATTCCGGCTGCTGCGTCGGCAGGTGCAGGATTTTCAAATACACCTCATTGGGCGCTGACTCCATTTTGGCATATTTGGCGTTCTCCTTGTCCGTGAAAACATGATCCGGGATCATGCAATAGTTTTCACCGAGTTGCGTCAACTCGCCACCCAGCACGTCCTTTTGCCATGCAGGCAGCACATCGAGCGCCCCATGTGTGATAGCATGATGCGGCTCTCCCCAGCCCAAGACCAGAGATGGAGTCGAGATCGTAAGCAGGGTGGTCAAGGCAAGGTATCTCATTGTGCTGGAAGATAATACTAAAGTCATCCAATGCGAAAAAGGGTTGTCGCAGCCCGTAGGTTTAGTGTGATAACAAAGAAAGCCACTCTGAAAGCATGGATGTTTGCGCTGCTCGCCGGAACGAGTTTTGCGGCGGAGTCGTCGCGTCCATTGAGCTTTGTGAATGACATTCAGCCCATCCTTACCAAGGCAGGCTGCAATGCGGGTGTGTGTCATGCGAAAGCAGTCACGGGACAGCGCGGCTTCCGTCTCAGCGTGCTCGGTTTTGAACCCGAAGAGGATTATGAGGCCATCGTGAAGCAGGGGAAAGGCCGACGTGTGTTCCCACCGGCACCGGAGGAAAGCCTGCTCATCACAAAAGGGGCCGCCATCGTTCCGCATACGGGCGGGAAGAAGCTGGAACCGGGCTCCGCAGACTACAAAATGCTCGTTCGCTGGATTGCCGAAGGCATGAACTATGCGCAAAAAGACGAAGCAAAGCTCAACGGCATTGTGGTGGAACCAGGGCGCATAACGATGAAAGTTAAGACCACGCAGCAGCTCAAAGTGACGGCAAACTACTCCGATGGCAGCAGCCGGGATGTGACCAAACTTGCGCTATTTGAAGCAAATGAGCGCGCCATGGCTGAGGCCGGAGAGCAGGGACTGGTGAAGACCTTTGATCTTCCCGGCAACGTGGCCGTGATGGTGCGCTTCGGTGGCCGTGTTTCAGTTTGCAGCGTCTCGATTCCACTCGGTGCACCGGTTGATTCGCTGCCTCCGGTGAAGAATTTCATCGACCTGCATGTATTTGCCAATTTGAAGCAGATCGGGGTGCCACCTTCACCGATCTGTGATGATTCGACCTTCCTGCGCCGCATCTCCCTCGACATCGGCGGACGCCTGCCCACGGCGGAAGAGACCAAGGCTTTCCTGGCCAGTCGTGAACCGGACAAGCGCGACCGCGCCATCGATGCGCTGCTCAACAGTCCCGACTACGCGGATTACTTCGCCAACAAATGGACTTCGCTGCTCAAGAACACCCGTTCGGAAGCGGCGGACATCACCTCAAACTTCGCTTTCCATGCCTGGATGCGTGACAGCTTGCTGGCGAATACCAAATACGACCAGATCGTGCGCAATATCCTCGCCTCAACGGGCACCATTGTTTCGAATCCGCCTGTGGCCTGGTACAAGCGCGTGAAGGAGCCCACTACGCAGCTCGAGGATGTTGCACAGTTATTCCTCGGCGTGCGCATGCAGTGCGCGCAGTGCCATCATCATCCCTTCGAGCGCTGGACGCAGGCGGAGTATTATCATCTCGCCGCGTTTTTCAGCCAGATTGGCCGCAAACCGACCGCCATCGCCGGTGAAGACCTCATTTTCCACAAACGTGGCATTGCTCAGACGGAGCATCGCAAAACCCGCGTGATGTTGAAGCCCGCCGGCCTCGGCGAGCCGGAGCTCGACATCGCACCCGATGATGACCCGCGCCTTGCGCTGGTCGATTGGATGAGCAAGAAGGAAAATCCCTTCTTCGCCAAGTCGCTTGTGAACCGCTACTGGAAGCACTTCTTCAAGCGTGGCCTCGTCGAGCCCGAGGATGATCTGCGTGACACGAATCCGCCGACCAATCCCGATCTCTTTGAGGCACTGGCCAAAAGCTTTACGGACAGCGGCTACGATTTGAAAGAACTCGTGCGTACCCTGACGCAAAGCCACGCCTATCAGCTCAGCTCCACGCCGAACGAATACAATGCCGTCGATCGTCAGGCCTACTCCCATTATTACCCGAGACGAATGACCGCCGAGGTCATGCTCGACAGCATCGACATGGTCTCCGGCTCCAAAACCGACTTTGCCGATCTTCCGGCCGGAACGCGGGCCATATCGTTGCCCGACAACAGCTACAACCGCGCCGCGCCTTTTCTCAAAGTCTTCGGCCGTCCCGAAGGTGCCAGCGTCTGCGAATGCGAGCGCGTCTCATCCGCCAGTCTTGCGCAAAGCCTGCATCTCATGAACGCCGCCGACGTGAAGGCCAAGCTCACCGCCAGCGGCGGACGTGCCGAATCCTTGAGCAAGGCCGAGATGCCTGAGCCCAAGCGCATCCGCGAACTCTACCTTGCTGCATTCTCCCGCGAACCCACCGCCGATGAGGTGCGCATCAGCGAAACCTATATCGTCAGACCGCGTAACGACGTTACCGGGAAACCACTCGATTCCCAACGCGCAAAACGCAACGGCTACGAAGACCTGCTCTGGGCGCTGCTGAACACGAAGGAATTCCTGTACAATCATTAATCTATGCTCGCGAAATCCACACTTACTCTTGCGGTCTGCACATTGATGGCTGCTTCGGCCATCGCCCAGCAGGTCACTCTGCCGCTGCCACGCCTGCTTACTGTCATGCCCATGGGCGGACAGGTTGGAACGAAGGTTGAGGTCACGATCACCGGTGAGAACACCGAGAATATCAGCGAGTTGATCTTCTCGACGCCGAAGATCACGGCGCAGTCGGTGGCAGGCTCGGAAAACAAATTCACGGTGAGCATTGCGGCGGATGTGCCGGTTGGAGTTTATGATGCGCGAGTGATGTCACGGCTCGGCGTATCGTCGGCGCGGGCGTTCTCGGTGAACAAGCTGCCGGAGGTGATGCGCACCAAGGCAAATAACTCGGTGGAGACGGCGATGACGCTGCCAGTGGGCACGATCTGCAATGCGACCATGACGAAGCGGGCGGTGGATTTTTATGCATTTCAAGGCGTGAAAGGGAAACGCGTGGCAGTGGATTGCGCCGCGACGGGCATTGACTCCCGGTTGACGCCGGTGGTGATCTTGGCGGATGCCAAAGGTGGTGATCTGAAAGTGAACCGCACGGGAGGCTTGATCGACTTCACTCCGCCTGCCGATGGCACCTATCTGATCAAGGTGAGCGACCTCACTTATCAAGGTGGCGAGCGCTTGTTCTATCGTCTCGCCTTGCAGGAAGTGCCAGGAACCGGACCTGCGCCGCGCCAGCCGCAAACGCAGACGGTCAGCGCGATGTCCTGGCCACCGGCAGGTCTGGCCGCGACCGCGAAGGCGACTGAAACGGAGCCGAACAACAAGCCGGTCGAGGCGCAGAAGATCACTCTGCCCTGTGACATCGCGGGTGCATTTTTTCCGGCGGCAGATGTTGATACTTTCGAGTTCACTGCCAAAAAAGGCGAAACTTGGTGGGTGGAGGTGGCCTCGGAGCGCCTCGGTTTGAACACGGACCCCTTTGTGCTCGTGCAGCAGGTGAAAGCAACCGGTGGCAAAGAGACGCTGACCGATGTGGCCGAGCTGTATGACATCGTGCCACCGATGAAAGTCACCAGCAACGGCTACTCGTATGACGGTCCGCCGTATGACGCCGGTTCACCGGATGTGAACGGCAAATTTGAGATCAAGGAAGACGGCACCTATCGCCTGCAAGTGCGCGATTTGTTCGGGGGTACACGCAGCGATGCGAACAATATCTATCGACTGATTGTGCGTCAGGCCACGCCCGATTTCTCGCTCGCCGCCTGGGCGGTTCACATGACCCTTCGCAACGGTGATCGTGCCGCGCTTTCCAAGCCGATGGCTTTGCGTGCGGGTGAGACGCGTGCCTTTGAGGTCGCGGTGCAGCGTCGTGATGGTTTCGATGGCGAGATTGAGATCGGCATGGAAAGTCTGCCACTTGGCGTGAGCGCGACCGGGTTGAAAATTGCGAAAGGCAAGCCCTATGGTCATCTGATCCTCACCGCTTCGGGCGATGCAAAAGGAGGCTTCTCCCTGGCCCAGATTATCGGCAAAGCCACGATCAATGGTGCGGTCGTGACGCGCCCCGTGCGTGTGGCGAGCATGGAGTGGCCGGTGAAAGATGCGAAGGGTGAGATCCCTGCGCCGCGCCTGATGGCCGACGTTCCAGTTTCCGTGACTGATTCCGAGCAGGCACCGCTGACCATTGCCGTCGCTGAAAACAAGGTCTTCGAGGCCAAGGTGGGCGAGACGCTGAAAATCCCACTCAAGCTGACCTGGCGCAATGAGTTCAACGGCACCTCGATCAAGGTGAAGGCCTACGGTGATGGGTTTAGCGCACTCAAGGAATTCGACATACCTCTCAAGGCAGCCACGCATGAGGTCGTGATTGATCTTGCGGCGCTGAAGATCGCACCGGGAGAATACACCTTTGCCTTCCAGAGCCTCGGCATCTGCAAATACCGCTACAACCCCGCCGCAGTACCGCTGGCCGAGGCTGAGCAGAAAAAGGCCGAGCAACTCGCTGCCACGGTGGCGGCTGAAGCCAAAAAACTTGCGGCCACGGATGCGGAGGCCGCAAAGAAGGCGGCAGAAAAACAAAAGCAGGCCGATGCAGCCATGGCTGCGGCCACCAGCCGCATGAAGGCCATCACCACGGCGGCTTCACCCACTGACACGGTGGAAATCCTCATTTCAGAACCGATTCGGGTTTCGGTGAAACCCGCCGCAGCCACCACCGCCAGCAAGTGATGAAGCCGCATTCACTCATCATCCTCTTGTACACCTCGACCGCCGCACTGGCAGCCGATCTCGACTACTATCGCGATGTTTATCCGTTCCTGAAAGCGAACTGCATTTCGTGCCATAACAAGACGACGACGAAAGCAGATTTGAACATGGAGACGCCGGAGTTGATGATCAAAGGAGGCGAAAGCGGACCGTCGATCATCCCAGGGAATGGTGCGGAGAGTCTGCTGGTGACAGCATCGCTGCATACGAAGGACATGGAGATGCCGCCGCCGAACAACAAATCCGGGGCGGTGAACCTCATTCCAGAACAGATCGCAACGCTGAAGCAGTGGATTGATCAGGGCGCGAAGGGTTCGGTGATGGTGGAACGTGCGGTGGTGCTGCAGGCCTTTTCTGCCAGCATCGATCCGATCTACAGCGTGGCGATGACGAAGGACGGACGCTACGTGGCCTGCGGGCGGTCCAACCACATCTACGTCTATGACATGGCCACGCGGCAGTTCGTCGCGCAGATCAGTGATCCTACGGAAAAGAACGGCGCGGCGCATCGGGCGCTGGTGCAGTCGCTGGCGTTCAGTCCTGACGGCACGCGCCTCGCGAGCGGCAGTTTTCGTGAGGTGAAGATTTGGAAGGTGGCAGGCGGCAAACCGGTGGCGAGTTCCGCGAAAACGTCTTCGGCTCCTGCGAGTGCCGAGTTGCTCAAGAAGATTGCCACTACCGGTAAAGTGGCCGTGCTGAGCAGTGCGATGTCTGCCGATGGCAAACAGGTCGTCACAGGGTGTGAGGATGGCTCGGTGCGTGTGTGGGATGCGGCGACGGCGAAGCAAGTCATCGAATTGCGAGGCAGCGTGGCGGCAGCGAAGAAGATGGCGGAGCTGGACTGGACCATCGCAGCGCAGACCTTGGAGCAGGCGTTTCAAAAAAGTGAGATCACGCGCATTGAAGCGCAGGACAAGGCGCTGGATGTACTTCTGGGCAAAGCCAAAGAGGCCATCGTGGCAATGAACAAGGTGCTGCCGGAAAAGCAGAAGGCCGTGCCTCCGACCACTGAGGCCAAAACGGCGGCACAAAAGGCCGTCGATGAAGTTGCCGAAAAAATCAAGGCAGTTCCCGGCGGCAAACCTGATGCTGCGCTCGACAAGCAACTCAAGGCCGCGGAGGACAAGCTGATCACCGCAAAAATGACCGAGGTTTCCGCGCTCGCCGCCGCCTCCGCCGCACAGAGCAACGTGAAGGACGCTGAAGATGACGTGAAGCGCATCACCGACTCGAAAGCAGTCAATGCCAAGGCCGTAGCTGCTGCTAATGCCGCTATCGTAGCTGCGAAAGCTGTGCAGGACAAGGCCACGGCAGATCTGGCTGCGGCAAAGCTGGCCATGACCAAGGCCTCCGCAAAATCCATCGCCGTCTCATTCTCCGCCGATGCGGTGCGCGTGGCTTCAATGTTTGACGACGGCACGCTACGCGTGTGGGGGGCTGCTACGGGCACGCCGATAGAGGAGAGTGCCGGCACCGCTGCCGCGATCACAACGATCACCAGCGCGCCTGATGGTTCCTTTGTTGCCACCAAAGCCGTGACCCAGTCGGTGGGAAGTTCGACAAGCTGGGTGTTTGAGCGCAAGATCGATCAGAAGGGACTCTTCGCCGACAGGGTGAATGCCGTGCGTTTCAGTCCCGATGGCAAAACACTCGCCACCGGCGGCGGCGAGCTGTCACGCAGTGGTGACATCATCTTCTTTGACGTCGCCACGGGCAAAGCCACGCAGACATGGAAGGAAAAGCACGCCGACACGGTGCTCTGCCTTGATTACTCGCCCGATGGCAAACGTCTCGCCTCCGGTGGTGCTGACAAAATCGCGCGCGTCACTGACATTGCCACCGGCAAGCAGTTGAACCTCTTCGAAGGCCACACCCATCACGTCATGGGCGTTGCGTTCCGCAGTGACGGCCGCGTGCTTGCCACAGCAGGCGCGGAGGGCACGGTGGTGACCTGGGACATGATCATTGGCGAGCGGAAGAGAAAAATCGAAGGCTGGACTAAGGAGGTCACTTCGCTGCAGTTCATCGGCGCCACGAATCAAATTGTCACTTCAGCCGGTGACAACCGCATCCGCATCGTCACCGATGACGGCACCGAAGTCCGCGCCATGGCCAACCTGCCGGATTACATGCAGGCCGCCGTTAGCGCCCCCAATGGCAGCGCGGTCATCGGCGGCGGTGAAGACAGCATTCTGCGCGTCTGGGACGGGGCAGGAAAGGAACTTGCTGTCTTTGGCGCGAAGTAGCCCCGATCTCAGGGATAAAGCATCATCATCAAACCCGTAAGTTTTCTCACATGTCCTCCATCATTCAGCCTCCTTCTCTCGTTCGTTGCACCGGTCCATTGTCGCGGCGTGGGTTCATGCAGTTTGGATTGTCAGGAATGGCGACGCTAAGCTGGCCGGGACTGCTCAAGCTGCGCGCGGAGAATGCGGCAAAGCCGAAGGGCGAACGGAAATCCATCATCATGGTATGGCTGCCGGGAGGACAGTCACACATCGACACCTACGATCCGAAGCCGGAGGCGAGTAGCGAGTATCGTGGGCCGTTCAAGACGATCAGTACGAAGGTGCCAGGTACGCATTTCACTGAAATGCTGCCGATGAATGCCAAGATCGCGGACAAGTTCACCCTCGTGCGCTCCATGAATCAATCGGCGGGAGGACATCCGGCGGGGACAATGCAGATGTTTTCCGGCGACAGTGACACTCGTGACAAGCCCAAACCGCGTCTGCCCGACTGGATGTCGGTGGCGCATTACCTGCGGGCCAAGGAAGGTGGGCGCACCAACCCGCTGCCAAACTACATCGGCGTGCCTGCCGCATCGCCTGAGTATTCGAGTCCTGCCTATCTTGGCGATGCGTACGCGCCATTCGCGGTCAGCGATGATCCGAACCGCCCGAGCTTTCAGGTGCCGAACATCGGCCTGGCCGACGAATCCGAAAATCGCCGCTTGGGTGACCGCATCGCGCTACGCAAGAGCCTGGACAAAATGGAGCGCGCGTTTGACCGCGAAGGTGAACTCGGTGCCCTGGATGAATTTGAAGCGCAGGCGGCCACGCTGCTGACGAACCCGAAAACGCGTGACGCCTTTGACCTGAGCAAAGAGGATGCCGCCATTCGTGATCGCTATGGGCGCAATCGCTGGGGGCAGCAGCTGCTGCTGGCGCGTCGCCTTGTAGAATCGGGCGTGGAAATCGTCACCAGCAGCCTCAGCGGGCCTTTGTGCGGACGGGTGAACAACTGGGATGACCACGCGGTGAACCAGCATCAGTTTGAAGCGCTGCGCTTTCGCATGCCGACTTATGACCGTGCCGTATCAGCGCTCATTGAGGACATTTATGCACGCGGGCTCGACAAGCGCGTGCTCGTCGTCGTCACGGGAGAGTTTGGCCGTACGCCCAAAATCAGCTTTGACCGCAGCACCGGCCTGGGTGATGCCAGCGGCCCCACTGGAACGCTGCAGCCGGGTCGTGACCATTGGCCGCGTACCTTCACCAATGTCTGGGCTGGTGGTGGCATCCAGACGGGGGGCGTCATCGGCGCCAGTGACAAACGCGGTGAAGACGTGGTCGAGCGACCCTGCAATGCGAGCGACTTCCTCGCCACGATTTATCATCATCTTGGCATCGACTACTCCAAGGTCACCCTCAATGATCTCAATGGTCGCCCGGTACACATTGTGGAAAATGGCAGGCCGATTGCGGAGCTGATCGCGTGATGAAGTGGCCGGAGTGGGAGCGTTTCTTTTGTCTCATTCTGCCATGACTCATCCTCTTGTTTCTTATCCTCAGCTTCCCGACACGCCGACTTCACACCTGCCATTCAGCCCCTGCGTGGTGGTGGGCGATTTGATTTTTGTTTCAGGCCAGGCTTCTGTTGATCAGGCAGGCAATATCGTCAGCGACAGCTTTGAAGGCGAATTTCGGCGCAGCATCGAAAACGTGCGCAAGGTGCTGGAAGCCGCCGGTAGCGATCTCGCCCATGTGGTGCAGACACGGAACTACGTTCGAGATGCGGAAGATTTGCCGCTCTACAACCAGCTCTACCGCGAATACTTCCCGCAGCCATCTCCTGCACGCACCACCATCACCAACTGCCTGCCGCCATCGCTCCGCTATGAGGTGGAAGCCGTGGCGGTGAGGCGCTGCTAACCGATCACAACCATGAAACACCTGTTGCTCTTTCTGCTGCCTGCGTTCGCCGCATTCGGCGCTCGCACCGCTCCTTCCAAATCGCCGGAGGTTCCCGTGCAATTGCCGCCGCAGATTGAAATACTGCAGCCGGGTGTCAAACTCACGTTGCTCGCCGAGCATCCTGATCTGGTCACGCCTACGGGAATCGCTGTGGATAAAAACGGGAACATCTATTCGATCTCCTGCCACACGCACTTTCGGCCGGAAGACTACGACGGGCCGGTGCATGATGAGGTGCTGGTCTTTGATGCGAACGGGAAGAACCGCCGGGTGTTTTACAACAAGACCGACGCCACCATGCATGTGGAGATCGGGCCGGATGGCTGGATCTATCTCGCGGAGCGGGATCGTGTGCTGCGGGTGAAGGACACTGACGGCGATGGCGTGGGCGATGTGGAGGAGAACCTCGCGACGCTTGATTCCGTGGCTGATTACCCGCACAACGGTCTCAGCGGCATGGCCTGGGATCCCGATGGTGGCCTTGTCTTTTCACTTGGTGAGAATTTCGGCAAAGACTGGACGCTCACGGCCAAAGATGGCTCCAAGGTCAGCGGGCGCGGTGAAGGCGGCGTGTTTCGCTGCACGGCGGATGGCAGGCAGATGCGCCGCATTGCCCGTGGTTTCTGGAATCCCTTTGGTCTGCTCGTGCGCAAGGATGGAGAGATATTCGCCGCTGAAAACGATCCCGGCAGCCGTCCACCGTGCCGCCTGCTGTATGTCGTTGAAGGCGCGGACTACGGTTTTCAGTGGGTGTATGGCAGTGCGCCGGTGCATCCCTTTGTGGGCATGAATGGCGAACTGCGTGGCACCATCGGCATGGTGCATCCCTGTGGTGAAGGGCCTTGTGCCATCGTGGAACTCGGCGGTGGAGTCCTGATTCCTTCATGGAGCGATCACAGCGTGGATTACTACCCGCTCACGCGCCAGGGTGGGGGCTACAAGTCTGAGCGCATCCCGCTGGTCAAAGGTAGCGATTTCTTCCGGCCCACCTGCATGGCGGTAGGCCCTGATGGTGCCTATTATCTCAATGACTGGGTGTTCAGCTCCTACCCCATCCATAAACGCGGCCGTCTCTGGAAGCTGGAGATCGACAAAGCGAAAGCGTCATGGGTGAAGTCAAATCCCGATGCGCTGAACGAGGATGCGCGTCTGGCCGATGATCTGCGCACAGGGAAGGCCACACTCGACACGCGCAAACTGCTCCAGCTTACGCGTGGCAGTGATGCGTATCTTGCCGATGCTGCTCTGACTGCTCTGGCGCGTGTGAAGTGGACGGTTGAGATGTTTAAGCAGCTGCCTGCACAAGATCGCGTGTGGGCCTTCGTCGCGTTGCGGAGGGTAGATTTGAGCGAGGAGAAATGGGTAGGTGCCTTTCTGGGTGATGCCGATCCTGAAATGCGCTTTGAGTGCCTGCGCTGGATTGCCGATGGGGTTTTGACCAAGTTCACGCCGCAGGTGGAGGCGATGCTCTCGGACCCGACGCTCGACTATCGGCTGTTTGAAGCAGTTCTCGCTACGTGGAACACGCTGCGTGGAGATCCCGGCGCTGGCGTGACGAATCCCGAGGTGCTCGTCGAGCGCATCATCAATCCCACGACGCCCGCACGCCTCAAGGGTTATGCTCTCCGCCTCGTGCCAGCTACGAACAAGAAGCTCACGGTGCCGCTGTTGCGTGAGCTTTTAGCAGCGGGCGATTCGGTGCTCTCTCAGGAAGTCGTGCGCACGCTGGCCGCACGCAATGCCGATGATGCCCGTGCTGTGCTGGCGGAGATCGCCGCCGAAGAATCGCAAAAGATGGAGCTGCGTGCGGATGCTATTGTGGGGCTCGGCAGCTCTACCAAGTCGGAAGAACAGGCCTTGCTGGTGAAACTGGCCGCTGGCCAGAAGGGCAGTCTGCGTGATGAAGCGCGGCGTGCCCTGCGCTATACCGACCAGGACAAGTCGTTTGTGATGAGCACGACTCGTCCCGTGTTTGCTGACACCGATGCGTGGCTGAAACTGCTGGATGCGCTGCCTGGAAAGGCCGATGCGGAAGCGGGCCGTCGCATCTTCTTCCATTCCAAGGTTGGCCTTTGCGCCACCTGCCATCGACACAGCGGGCGCGGCAATGTGGTCGGTCCTGATTTGAGCCTCGTCGTGCAGCAGGGGGATCGCGCAGCGATTTTACGCTCCATTCTTGAGCCCAGCCGCGAGGTGGCCCCGCAGTTCTACCCTTCGCAGGTCAAGCTCAAGGACGGCAGCGAGTTTGTCGGTATCATGCTGCGCTCTTCTAACACGGAGGTCTTTCGTGATCTCACCGGCAAGGAGCGATCCTTTCCGCAGACGGACATCGTCAAACGTACCGAGCTGAAAACATCGCTCATGCCACAGGGACTCGTGATGTCGCTGACGGATGAAGAGTTGCGTGATTTGCTGGCCTTCCTGACCGTGCAGTAGGGGGCATGCGCCTCACTCTGGTTTGTTGTGTTTTGGTATGAGAATCCGTTCCATTGAGTGCGTATAGACGTGTCATGAAATCTGTCGTCTTTACTCTGCTGATCCTTGCCCCCTCACTTTTGGCGCAAACGAAAATGCTGCGTGCCGGAGCTGCGGCGGTGGACATCACTCCCACTGAATTTCCCATGAACATGCCCGGAGGATTCAGCGCGAATGCTGCGAACAAGGCGCATGATGCTTTTCATGCCCGTGCTCTGGTGCTCGACGATGGAACAACGACGCTGGCGATGGTGGTGGTGGATGTTCTGGGCGCGGGCCCTGACGTGCTCAATGAAGCGAAGTCCATCGCAGCGGCAAAGACGGGCATGGCGGTGGACAAGATGCTCATCAGCTCCACGCATACGCATAGCGGACCTTCGGTGAACACCCGCAGTGAAGCGGCAGCGCGTTACTATAAACGGTTTGTTGAGGGCATCGCCGAGTCGATTATCCAGGCGCATGCGACATTGAGGCCAGCGGCTGTCGGTGCTGCAGCGTATCCGCTTGCAGATGAGGTTTTCAATCGTCGCTGGTATCTGAAGCCGGGAAAAATGCCGCTCAATCCCTTTGGCCGCATGGACAAGGTGAAGATGAATCCAGGGACCGACCCGAACACACTGGATCATCCGGCTGGCCCCACGGATCCCGACATCACGATCATTTCGGTGCAGGATGCCAAGCGGAAACCCATCGCCCTTTATGCGAATTATTCGCTGCATTATGTGGGTGGTGCGCCAGCGGGCGAGATGTCAGCGGATTACTTTGGTGAGTTTGCCCGCGTCATGCCATCGCGTGTGCGGGGTGATGAAAACTTCGTGGCCATGATGTCCAATGGGACCTCCGGCGACATCAATAACATTCCCTTTGGCGTGACGCGTCCGCCGCGTGAGCCGTTTGAGCAGATCCGCATCGTCGCGCAGAAGGCGGCAGACACGGCTTGGCTGGCACATCGGAAGATTGAGAAACATCGCGGTGATGTGACGCTAGGCATGCTCCAGCGCGAGATCACGCTGAAATACCGCCGTCCATCTGAGCAGGATGTCGCGGAGGCAAAAGCGGTGCTCGCGGTGAAAGACAAGGAGGCTGTCGAGAAGCTGCCGCGTCTGGCGAAAAATTATGCCGGGAGTGTCGTTGCTGCGGCGGAGCGCAAAGAAGAAACGATCACCGTGCAGATTCAGGCCATCCGCATCGGCGATCTTGTTGTGTGCGGCATTCCATTTGAGACCTTTGTCGAAATCGGTCTCGATTTGAAAAAGCGCAGTCCGTTTCCTCAGACGATGGTCGTCGGGTTGGCCAATGGCCGTCATGGTTACCTGCCCACTTTTGAGCAGCACAAACTCGGCGGCTACGAGACTTGGCTCGGCACGAATCAAGTGCAGGAGGACACGAGTGTCATACTCACGGACAACCTGCTGGAGATGCTGGCTGAATTGAAGAAGGCGGACTGATCGCTGCTACGCCGTAGGAATTGAAATGGTGATCTCCAGGCCGCTTGGTTCGCACAGGCTTGCTGTCACGGTGCCACGGCAGGCTTCAATGCAGCGCCTGGTGATGGCAAGGCCGAGGCCGCTGCCGCCGGTGGAGCGGCGGCGTGCGGCTTCCGGGCGATAGAACGGTTCGAACAAACGTGGCAAGGTTTCTGGCGGCACGCCGGGGCCTTGATCGGAAATGCGGATGATGATGTTCTCGTCCTGCTGATTGGCACGAATTTGAATCGGGCCGGAATTGGCGGCGTAGCGCGTGGCATTGCGCACGATGTTGCCGATGGCGCGGTCGAGAGTGTCACGCAATGAATGCAGATGCAGTCCGGTGGGCACGTTGAGTTGAACATCCGCTTCAGGAGCTTCACGGGCGATGATGGATACGATCAGTTCATGAAGGTGGATGTCCTCGGCGGTTTCGCGTTCGGGAAGCGTCTCGGCTTTGGAGAAGGCGAGCACCTCTTCGACAAGTCTTGCCATGTGCTGGAGTTCGGCGTCGAGTTTTTGCAGGTAACCCGATTGCTCCGGCGTGCCGCGCTGTTCAACCACGCCGAGCGCCATCTGCATGCGCGCAATAGGCGAGCAGAGCTCATGCGCCACGTCTGCGGTGATGCGCCGCTGTTGTGCCACGTATTCGCCGAGCTGCGCGGCCATGGTGTTTACAGAGGAGGACAACTCCCCCAGTTCGTCGTTGCGGCTGCGTGAGACACGTTCCCCGAAATTTCCTTGCGCGATGCGACCTGCGGCATGGTTGAGCTGTCCGATGAAACCGGTGATGCCGCGCACGAAGGGCAACCAGACGAGTGCGGAGAGCAGCAGTGCTGCTGCGGCGAGCCCAAGCCAGGGCCACAGATCGAAGAACAGACCGCCGCCCGTGATGGTGTTTGACACCATGAGTAGAGTGAGCGGGCGGTGGTCGCTCTGCTGAGTGAGATCAAGATGAACGCCGGCCCAGTAATGCGCTGGATCACCGGCACGCAGCATGAAGCGCGGCTTGGGTGGAGCATCGGTGGGTCTTTTTCTGGCAACGCCGGGTGGTGGGCGTCGTGGCGGTGGTCTGTCGTTCGGACTGCGCTTGTCGATGAGTTTTGGCAGCACTTCCGCAGGCACTAGCACGTTGGAGCCCATGACTTGTATTCCGTTGCTGCTGAACAGGGCGAAGGTCACGTCATACTGCGCTCCGTGCTGGTGCAGCGCCGCAGGCCAATCCTGCTCCGGGATCATGGAAAGCTCGTCCGTGATGCTGTCGCCGATGGCGGAGACGCGTTCTCCTGCCTCCCCGGAGAGCATCCAGTCCAGGCTCATGCGAAACTGCATGCTGAGGAATCCAAACACGAGCAAAGCCAGCAGCAACAGATTCACCCCGAACCAGAGCAGGATCTTCAGATACAGAGGCAGGCGCAGGCGGGGCATGGGGGGTCAGCGGGTTGGTGTGACGAGCTGGTAGCCGTAGCCGCGCACTGTCTTGATGAATTGCGGGTTCTTTGGGTCGTCCCCGAGTTTTCGGCGCAGGGTGGAAATGTGCATGTCGATGGCGCGGTCAAACACATCCCACTCGCGATCGGCGACATCCTCGATGAGCTGCTCGCGCGTGCGAACGCGGCCATGGGCCTTTGCCAGCGAGAGCAGCAGGCCGAACTCTGCCGGAGTGAGTTCCAGGGGCATGTCCCCGAGCACGACCACGTGCGAATCCGCATTGATGCGCAGCCGGCCGACAATGATCTCCTTCATGGGAGCCTGCGGCGAAGTTTCGGCCACCCAGCCGGAGCGCCGCAGAACAGCTCGCAGGCGGGCGAGGAGTTCACGTGATGAAAAAGTTTTTGGCAGATAGTCATCTGCTCCGAGTTCGAGTCCGACGATGCGGTCCACTTCTTCACCACGACCGGTGAGCATGATGACCGGCACCTTGGATTTGGTGCGGATGCGCCGCAACACCTCAAAGCCGTCGCAGCCAGGCATCATCACATCGAGAATGATTGCATGCCACGGTTCGCTGGTTGCGCGCTCGGCTCCGCTGTTGCCCTCGTGTTCGCATTCGACCTCAAAGCCCATCGGCTTCAAGTAATCCACGACGAGCTGGGAGAGCTCGGTGTCATCGTCGATCACAAGGACGCGCGTGGCGGAAGGCATGGGAAATTATGGGCTTCTGAGACTGCTTTCGCGAGTATCTTTACGGTTTGCTGACAAATCAGCGGCCATTTGCAGATAAACGACTGACACCGCTGCTCCAGCTTTAGGAATATGAAAGCCATCTTCGTCGCCACCTTGTCCGTCGGTTTGTGTAGTACTGCGGCTTTTGCGCATACTTGGAAAGCCGGAGCTGCCTCTGACAAAGAGACCCTGCGTGAGCATATCTTGGAGGAGTGGATGCAGCAGCATGCGGTGTTGGATCAAGGGGAGCGCAAGCCGGTGCAGGTGGCATCGGCGGCTTCCACGTTGAACCTTGCTGCGGCAACAGTGGCCAATGCGGCGAACGCGCCTGCGGCGGCAAAGCCGTTTCTTGCATTTCCGAGGCTCGAATTGAAGTGGGACAAGGATTTCCTTTTTGTGGGATCGAACGGACTGCCGGATCACAACATGATGGTGGGCATCACCGCGTGGCAGCAGCAGGTGCCGCTGCCGCAGAATTACACGGGGGACAACATGTGGCGCGTTCCGCTGCATCCTGTCCCGGCGAAAACTCCAGCCATTGTGGAGGGGCATTTCCTGCGGGGGGCTATCGCGATTGGTGTGAACGGCATCCCGATCTTTAATCCGCAGAACAATCGTGGTGAGGTTTCCTATGAAATCGGTGAGCTGGATCAGTGGGGTGGGCACTGCGGACGGGCGGATGATTATCATTACCACATTGCACCGCTGCATTTGCAGACGGTGGTGGGGAAGGGGATGCCGATCGCGTATGCGCTGGATGGTTATCCGATCTATGGCCTCACAGAGCCGGATGGCTCGCCAGTGGGCAAGCTGGACGAATGCCATGGGCATGAGGATGCGAAGGTGGGCTACCACTATCATGCCTCGACGAAGCGGCCGTATCTGCAGAGCGCGTTTCATGGGGAAGTCGTCGAAGCCGAGGGCCAGGTGGACCCACAGCCGCGTGCGCAAGGCGTGCGCCCGGATACAGCGCCCCTGCGGGGGGCGGAGATCACCGGCTTTGAGAGCGCGGGATCCAACAACTACAAGCTGAGCTATCAGGTGGGCGGTGAGACACGCTCGATCTCCTACAGCATCAACAGCGACGGCACCTACCCCTTTGAGTTTATCAACGGTCGTGAGGGTGTTGTGAAGGAAGTTTATACGAGCCGGGGTGGCGGCGGCAAAGGCCCAGGTGGAGGTGGTGGAAAAGGCAAAAGCAAAGGAATGGGGAAGGGCGGTCCAAGTAAAGGCATGAAGCCTGATGAGGACCCACCCGCGTCTCCTGTTGAAGCGTCGCGTGTGACGCAGTCAACGGCATCTGTCAGCGTCATAGATGTGAATGGCGATGGCGTCGTCAGTGCCCAAGAGTTCGCTGACAATGTGAAGCGTGAGTTTGCCGCGAAACGCAGCGGTGGAACGCTGGCGGATGCGATGGTGAAGGCTCGCGGCGAATTTACTTCTCTGGATCGCAATGGCGACGGCAAACTGGATGTGAGTGAGCTACCTACTTCAACGGCAGCGCCTGCCGAACAGGCCAGTGGTCGGCGAGGTGGCGCGCCTGCGGCAGCGGGTGGCGACTTCGTTTTGACCAGTCCTGAAGTGGAAGATGGGGGCAATCTGCCCGCAGAGTACACTGGGGATGGCAGTGGAGCGACGCTGCCCCTCGAATGGAAAGGGGCACCTACTGGGACGAAGAGCTATGCGTTGATCATGGATCATCTCGCGCCGGGCAATGAGATGAAGAGTTACTGGGTCATGTGGGACATCCCGGCGAACGTGACAAGCCTGCCGAAGAATGTGAAGGGCGTGGGCAAACTGGGAGTCGGCTTTAAAGGTGCCGCTGGCTACGAGCCGCCGCATTCGCAGGGACCCGGGGCCAAGACCTATGTGCTGCATGTCTATGCGCTTTCCTCTGAATCGAAGATCGCAGGGGCATCTGGTGTGAATCGCGAAGCTTTGCTGGCGGCAATTGAAGGCAAAATTCTCGCGAAAGCCGATTTGAGTGTGGTTTACTCGCGTGGTGGCGTCGCAACTGGTGGTCCTGGCATGTCCCCAGGCGATAGTCCGCCACCTGCGCCGCCCATGCCAGCGCAAGGCGGCGATGGCACACAGGGTGGACAGCGCAAACCGTGGATGCAAATGCACGGTTCCGAATTGGACGGCAATGGCGATGGCATCGTCACGTTGGAAGAGACTCTCGCGGACATGAAGGCTGCGGCTTTGAAATACGATGCTGACAAAAACGGCATCATCACACCTGTGGAAATCGATGCATCAGGCGATGTCCGTCAAGGCGCTGCTTTTGCGGGGTTCATTTACCGCCACGCTTTTGAACTTGATGCCAATCAGGACAGCCAGCTGACGGTTGCTGAACTCAACCATGCGGCGAAGTATCTATTCGACTCTGCGGATCTCGATCATGACGGCAAGCTGAGTACGGTCGAAGTGCAATCCGCCCCCAATGCGCCCTTGGGCAACCCTCCGCCAACCAGCTCTGACCAGCCACCTACAGCGCCCGCCTCAACTCAATCTCCGGGTTCCGCTATGACTCCTCCAAGAAGTGATGGGGCACAGCCTATGCAGGATCAGACTAATCCCGGTGGTAAAAAGAAGAAGGGCGGTGGTCCGCCTGGACTCATCAAGCCGAGCATCACCGATACGATGAGGCTCAATGTCTATGCTGACAATTGGTTCATGCTCTACGTGAACGGTCGCCTCGTTGCTGTCGATCCGATTCAGTTCACGCCGCACAACGTTGTCAGCGTCGATTTCCTCCCGGAGTATCCGATGACGATTGCGGTACTGGCGAAAGACAATGCTGATCCCAAAACCGGTCTCGAATATGGCAGCAGTGTCGGTGATGGCGGCTTCATTCTGAAGTTTGCCGACGGCACCGTGACCAACGGCAGTTGGAAGGCGAAAAGCTTCTTCCATGGACCGATTAACGGTGATACCGCGAACCCGCAGGTCAAACAGGAGCCGCTGCCCGCAAACTGGTGGGCGGTCGATTTCGATGACAGCAGTTGGAAGAACGCCAAAGAATACACCGTGGAGGAGGTCGATCCCAAACAACCCTACTTCGAGAATAATTTTGAAGGGGCGAAGTTCATTTGGACCGACGACCTGGCGCTCGATAACACCATCGTCTTCCGAACCAGGATCGAGAAGCCCGAGTGGAAGCAGCGCTGGAACACCAAGCCCGATCTCGACGTCACCGGTGCTCCTTTGCGTTAATCTTTGCTTTTTCCATTATGAAACATCTATGCATTCTCGGTGCCTTCTTAATCTGCCCAATCATGGCGAATGCGGACTCCGCCCAGCCAAACTTTCTCGTCATCATGGGAGAAGCGCAGGGATGGGCGTCGATGTCGGTGCCGCAGGATGATCGAAATCCGGAAGGCTCGATGAGCAGCTTCATCCGTACGCCGAATCTTGACAGTATCGCGCAGAGCGGAATCCGCTTTTCTGACTTCTATGCGTCATCGCCGCGCTGCACGCCGACACGCGCCGCTCTTTTCACCGGGCGTAATCCGGCGCGGTTGCACATGACGTTTGTCGGTGAAAGCAAGAAGGAGGGAGGGGTGAATCCGGGAGACAGGGTGATAGCCCCTGAGACGACATCACAGCTTCCTGCGGGTATTGAAACGATCGGCACGCTTTTGAAGAAGCAGGGCTACGGCACCGCTCACTTTGGCAAATGGCATGTAGGGCGTGAAAATCCGCAGCAGAGTGGTTTCGATGAAAACGACGGCCCAAACAGCAATGGGGGGCCGGAAAACGCCGATGAGCCGAATCCGAAGCAGTGCTACACCACCGCGAAGCTCGGCATGGACTTCATGACGCGGCAGGTGAATGCGGATAAACCTTTCTATCTCCAAATCTCGCATTATCCCGGCAAGCAGCCGGAAAGCGCGACGCCGGAGATGATTGAGTCGGTGAAGCGCCGACTTGGCAACCGCATGGACATGATGCGCATTGGTCAGGCAGCGGGGAATGAGGAGATCGACAAGACAATCGGTCTGGTGCTGGCAAAGCTGAAGGAACTCGACGCGATAAAAAACACCTACATCATCTACACCGCCGATCACGGCGCACAGGGGCGCAATGCAAACGGCGCGCTCTCCAATGGCAAAGGCACCGTGTGGGAAGGTGGCTTGCGTGTTCCTCTTCTTGTGTCAGGCCCTGGCATCAAGGCTGGGCAATTCTCGCATGTTCGAGCCAGTACCGTGGATGTGCTGCCCACGATCATGGAGCTGGCAGGGGTGGCTGCGAATGCGCTGCCGAAAGATCTCGATGGTGTCAGCCTTGTGGATGTTTTGAAAAAAGATCCGAGCACTCCGCCACCAAGAGACCACGAGGAGATCGTTGTGCATTTTCCGCACTATGACAAGGACGAGATTGGTCCCGCTTCAGCCATTATCTACCAGAATTGGAAGATGATCCTCGTATTCGAGACGGAGAATCGCCTGTTGTTCGACCTCTCCAAGGATATTGGAGAACAGAGAGATCTTGCGCAGACGAATCCTGACATTGTTAGCGCACTCGACACTCGCATGATGGACTACTTGAGTTCAGTGAGGGCCGGCATGCCGAAAGCGAATTCTGATTATGTCGAAGGGGGAGAGAAGTCTGGCGACCGCAAAGGTGGAAAAGGCGGCAAGGGAGGCAAAGGCGGAAAGCAAAAGCCGATGATGAAGGAAGAGCCAGAAGTGAAACCCGAAGCCAACTGAGTAACAGAACTCGTCTTTGTAACATGAAACTTTTTCTCACCCCTGCTGCCTTGCTCCTTCTGGCCGCCAGCGCTTTCGCCAAGGGTCCGAACATTCTTTTCATCCTCGCCGATGATCAATCGTGGAGCGGCACTTCAGTTCGTATGATGCCCAATGAGCCGGGCAGCGCGAGTCGTGAATTTCACACGCCAAATCTTGAAAAACTCGCCGCCCAGGGCATGACGTTTTCCCAGGCTTATGCGGCGCATTGCAAATGCGAGTGCTCACGTGCGGCGATCCAGATGGGACGCACGACGACCACGCTCAACGCGCCCGACAAAAATGCGCGCAACTGGAGTGCTCCGGTGACAGATTCCCTCGTGAACACCCTCAAGAAAGCGGACTCCAGCTACCGTGCGGCGCACTTCGGCAAGTGGCAGTGGTTTCACACACCGGAGTCGATGGGCTATGATGCCAGTGATGGCATTACGATGAACGAGGACGGCGATACGACCAATCCCGAAGATCCCAAACAGTCCTTCAGCATCACTCGTCGGGCGGGTGCTTTCATGGAGTCCCAGGTGAAAGAAGGTCATCCGTTCTTCCTGCAACTCTCCTACTATGCCGTGCATCAGACACCGCAGGCGCTCGCTGCGACGCTCAAAAAATACGAGGGAATGGCCAATGCGGCCAAAGGTGGGCGTGGTGATCGTGCCGTGATGGCTGCCATGACGGAGGATCTCGACACTTGTGTGGGTGAGGTCTTGAAGAAGCTCGACGATCTGCGCATCGCCGAAAACACCCTCGTTATCTACACCTCCGACAATGGTGCCCGTACGACGCTGCTCAACGGCGGCAAGGGGGATCTCGGTGAAGGCGGCCTTCGTGAGCCGATGATCATTCGCGGTCCCGGCATCAAAGCAGGTTCCCATTGCAGCATGCCCGTCATTCTCTACGACCTCATGCCAACCGTGGCTGATTTTGCTGCACCGGGATTCGCCATGCCCAAGGGGGTGGAAGGCGGCAGTTGGAAGCCGTTGTTGCTGAGTGCTGGAAAAGTGCCGGTGAAGCGTTCCATCGACCGTTTCGTGTGGCATCAGGCCGTCGAGGTCGAGCATCCGCAGTCCGCCATCCGTGAAGGCGACTACAAGCTGCTCTATTTCTGGGATACCAAGGAAGGGCTGCTGTTTGACGTGGTGAATGATCTGGGCGAGACGCGGGATCTCGCGAAACAAAACCCAGACATTGCGGCGAGGCTCCTGGCGGACCTTAAGGCACACATCCGTGCCGGACTCGGGGAGCAGGCGTCGGCGGCGCTGGAGCGCGGTGAATTTCCTCAGGGACGTGGCCCGGGCAAAGGCAAGGGGCCCGGAGGTGGCAAGAAGAAGGTGAAGTGATCTGAGGTCACAGACAGGTGCATTTCGGTATTTGATGTGTGGCTGTTGGAAGATTGTAAATCTGGCGTTTACTGCCGATGAAGAAGGTGGGCCGTCTGTGTTGATCTGACGGCGGTTTTCGCCTTCACTGTCTTTCCATCACGCCCCATGTCCGACGCCTTCAATTCCAACTACCCCTCCATCGAGCATCTTCGCGAGAGAGCGCGCCAGCGGGTGCCGCGTTTCGCTTTTGAGTATCTGGAGGGCGGTTGTTTCTCTAACATCAATCTCCAGCGCAACACGGAAGAGATCAGGCAGGTGCAGCTGCGGCCTTGGTATTTGCGCGACTATCCCGGTTCCGATCTGAAGACGGAACTCTTTGGCATCACCTATGATGCGCCATTTGGTGTCTCACCCATCGGGTTGCAGGGACTTGTCTGGCCGAAGGCGACCGAGATCATCGCGAAGGCGGCGCACCAGCACAATATCCCCTTCACGCTCAGTACGGTCGCAACGGCCAGCATCGAAACTGTGGCTGAACTGACGGAGGGGAAAGCTTGGTTTCAGCTCTACCATCCCGCCGAGGATGCGCTGCGAGACAAATTGCTGGATCGTGCGCGGGATGCAGGTTTTCCGGTGCTCGTCATCCTCGCGGATACGCCCACCTTTGCGTATCGGCCCAAGGAAATCCGCAACGGGTTGTCCATCCCGCCGCGCATGTCGGTGCGTAATGTGATCCAAATGATGCTGCATCCCACCTGGTCATTCAGTCAGCTTGCGGCGGGTGCGCCGGAGTTCAAGACGATGAAGCCGTATCTGCCGAAGGGGCTGAGCATGAAACACCTGGGCCTCTTCATGAACAAGACTTTCTCGGGGCGTTTGAATCCGGCCAAGATCAGCGCCATTCGCGAGCGCTGGAAGGGCAAGCTCGTCGTGAAAGGTGTTGTCACCGAAGAGGACGCTGAAACGGCGCTCGGGCTTGGAGTGGATGGCTTCATTGTTTCGAACCACGGTGGCCGTCAGCTTGATGCGGGGCAGTCCACCATCAAACCGCTGACCGAACTCGCGAAGAAATTTGGCCAGCGCACCACGGTCATGATCGACAGCGGTCTTCGTGCTGGCCCGGATGTCGCCTGCGCACTCGCGAGCGGCGCGAAGTTTGCCTTCATGGGGCGGTCCTTCATGTATGGCGTCGCGGCACTCGGCAAAGCGGGTGGCGACCACACGATGACGATGCTGAAGCGCCAGCTCAAGCAAGTCATGGAGCAAGTGGGCTGCGAGCGAGTGACAGATCTGCCTAAACATCTGGTATCCGGGCCAAACGCCTGAATCATGATGCCGAATTCGATCGACCTTCCCTTTCTGCACGGCGGCCCGCTGGGGCGGGCGCGTTTCAAAGTGCAGCCGGAGGATTTTGTGGTGGAGGAGCTGCTGGGGTTTGAGCCTTCGGGCGAGGGCGAGCACTGCCTCGTGTGGGCGGAAAAGCGGAATCTGGACAGCAACACCGCAGCGGCACGGCTGGCGGACGCGGTGGGGATTAGGCGCCGTTTAGTTAGCCATTGCGGACTGAAGGATCGTCATGCGGTCACGCGTCAGTGGTTCAGCCTGCACATGCCGGGGCAGGCATCGCCGGAACCTGCGGCGTTGGAATCCGAAGGGCTGCGCGTGCTGCGCATCACTCGGAACTCGCGCAAGCTGCGGCGCGGCATTCATCTGGGCAATCGCTTCACCATCCGGCTGCGGGAGCCTGACTTTGACGCAGCCCTTGCCGTGCAGCGCTGGCAGGCGATCACGGAGAAGGGGGCTCCGAATTTCTTCGGCACGCAGCGCTTTGGTAACGAAGGACAAAACGTGGCGAAAGCGCAGGCGATGTTTCGAGGTGAGTTCACGCCGGGGGATCGACTGCTGCGCGGCATCCTGCTTTCTGCTGCTCGCAGTCATCTCTTCAATGCCGTGGTGGCCGGCCGCATGACGCGCGGGAGCTGGGACAAACCGCTGGCAGGTGAGGTATTTGGTTTTGCAGATAACGGCACGATCCTGCTGCCGGAAAACCAGCGTGGTGATGAAGTGGCGCGATTTGAAAAGGGTATCGTCGAACTCACAGCGCCGCTATGGGGCAGTGGTGAACTGCAAAGCGTGGGTGAGGTGCGTGGCCTCGAACAGGAACTGCTGGCGGGATTTCCCGACATCACCGCCGGACTGGAAGCCTTCGGACTGCGGCAGGAACGCCGTGTGATGCGTCTGCGTCCGATCGATTCCACTTTTGAAGTGATGGAGGACGGTGATCTGAAAATTTGCTTTGATCTTCCCAAGGGAACGTATGCCACGACCTTGCTGAGTGAGCTGGCAGAGCTGGATGAATCCAGCCCGGCGGGCGAAAGTCAGCCAGACGTACTGACGATTCACTGACAAATTGGCGATCATTGCTTGATGCTGTTTTGACATTGGTGGTTCCCATATGAGGCCATGAAGCACCTTTTTCTTCTCTGCGCCTTGGCAGCGTTCGCGATCATAGCGTTCGGGCAAAATGAAACAAAACCGGCCAAGGGTGAACGCGGCAATGGGAAGGGGGCTGGGCCGGGAGGGCAGGTGGAGCCTGCTGTGGTTCCGCCTTATCTATTCAATGTCTGGCTTTGCCGGCCGGGGGCTGACTCGGTGACGGTGAGCGTGCTCGCGTGGCAGGACATAGAGATGTTTGTTTCCTATGGCGAGAGCCCGACAGCGCTGAAGCAGCGCTCCGAGGTCGTCAAACTCCGCTCGGGAGAGCCGCAGACGATCCTGCTGGGGCAGTTGAAGCCTGACACAGGCTATGCGTATCAGGTGACCTATCGCATCGGTGCTGGTGAGGCCGTACGCGATGAAGTCCGCAGCTTTCACACTCAGCGCGCACCGACATCCAGTTTCACCTTCACCACACAAGCGGATTCACATCTCGATGTCAGCACGGATGTGCGGGTGTATCAGCAGACGCTGGCCAACATGCTCGCGGACAAACCTGATTTCATGATCGACCTCGGTGATACGACGATGGTCGATAAGTTTGGCAGCTTCTACACGCGTGCTGAGTCTCAGTACAAGGCGCAGCGTTTCTACATGGGCCGCATCGCGCACAGCGTGCCGGTCCTTCTTGCGCTGGGCAATCACGATGGCGAACAGGGCTCCCGGCTGACCGGTCAGCCGAACTCCATGCCGCTGTGGTCCATTGGCATGCGGAAGAAGTATTTCCCGAATCCTGCGCCCGGCGGCATCTACTCAGGGAATGCCACGCCGGAGGAAGGTGCGGGCATGCTGGAGGATTTTTATGCATTTGAATGGGGGAGTGCGCTGTTTGTCGTGCTTGATCCGTTTTGGTTCACACGTGAGCGCAAAGGCGCGGACAACTGGAGCATGACACTTGGAGAGGCGCAGTATCACTGGCTGACTAAGACGCTTGAGTCGAGCAAGGCCCCCTTCAAGTTTGTGTTTCTGCATCATCTCATCGGCGGATTGGGCAAGGATGTGCGTGGTGGTGTGAAGCCTGCGCCGTTCATGGAGTGGGGCGGTAAAAACGCCGATGGCAGCGACGGCTTTAAACAACATCGCCCTGGCTGGGAGATGCCGGTTCATCAGCTCTTAGTCAAAAACGGCGTGAGCATTGTCTTCCATGGGCATGACCACCTCTTCGCGAAGGAGGAACTCGATGGCATCATTTATCAGGAAGTGCCGCAGCCTGGACATCCGAGTGGTGGTACACGTAGCTCAGAGGAGTACGGCTACACCGGCACCATCCTCGGGAGCTCGGGGCATGTGCGTGTCACGGTGGGACCGAATGAGGCGAAGGTGGATTACGTGCGATCCATCGTGACCGGTGTGACGCGCGATGGCATGCCGAATGCGAGCGTCGAGCATAGTTACACGCTTCGAAAAAAATAGCCTCCGGGGCGGCTTCATTCACAGCACGAGTTCGAGCACCCCGAATGAAGCGGGCACGTGGAAGTCAGGGCGTTCGGTCTGCGGATTCACCCAGGGCATCCAGCCGGAATGAACGGTGCCATCGGGCTGGTGATGGAATTCGGCGCGGTAGAGGCCGGCGAAAAATTCGGCTGAGCCGGGCTTGATCACTTTCAAAGCACGTAGCGTATCGAGGGGCAGGCTGCCTGTGACGGTGTAGCGATTGCCTTCGATATGGGCGGTGAGTTCAAGGCCTTCGCACTGCCAGTCCCAATTCATTTCACGGTAGAAATTTGCCTCGTAGGCCAGAACATCGCCACGCGGGGACATTTCGAGGCAGTAGTAGGGCTTAAGGGTCAGATCGGGAGCGAAGAAGATTTCGACACGGTCGGAGCCGAGCACGCGATCTTTGGCCGTGGGGCCGTCGGGGAGCACGAGATCTTCATCAATGCAGTCGAAGCGGAAGTGAAAATGCGTTTCACCCCAGAGGGCGCGGAACTCGGTGGGCGGAGCGGTGCGCTCCACCCAGGGAAAGGCGAAGTCGGTCAAAGGCTTGGCCTCAGACCAATCCAATAGAGATGAGGACGTGTGGCGGACGGGGTAGCGTTTCATGCGACAGCTTTGGCAAGACCGGGCTTCAATTCAACGACGGGTGGATAGTTGTCAGCATGCAGGCTCGTTCGATCATGATGAAATGGATTCTGCTCTGCCTGCCTGCCCTGACTTTGATGGCGGAGGGTTTGACCGTGGAAGCCAAGCGGCTGCATCTCGGCAGGAAGGGACAGTATGAGTGGGAGGCGTTCAAGGGGCGAGCTGTCGATGCGGAGCGGCTGGAGGTTCGGTTCGAGGCTAAGGTGAATGCGAAGGAGCAGACGCTGCGACTCTGGCAGCGAGATGTGAAACTGACATGGCCGGTGCTGTTGAATGGACACAAGCTGGGTGCGCTGGTGGCGGCGGAAACGGCGATGGAGAGCCTGCTGGCGGTCCCGGCGGGGGCTTTGCGCGATGGGGAGAATGTTTTGATGATCGAAGCGCCTCCGGGGCTGGATGACATCGAGGTAGGGCCGGTATTTATCGCGGCGAAGCCGATGACGGAGGTGATGAGTGGAGTGCAGATGGATGTGAAGGTGACGGATTGCGAAACGGGCGGCGGACTGCCGTGCCGGCTGACTTTGACGCGAACGGATGGGACATTGCAGCCGCTGCGGGCAGAACCTGCAGGCGAGGTGGCGGTGCGGATTGGCGTGGTTTACACACGGAATGGCAAGGCCATGCTGTCGCTGCCGCCGGGCGACTACATCCTGCATGCGGGACGAGGTTTTGAATGGAGCGTCGGGCGTTCGGCGGTTTCGTTGCATGCGGGCGAGACGAGGCAGGTGGCGCTGCAACTGCGGCGTGAGGTGCCGACGGCGGGCTGGATCGCGGCTGATAGCCACATTCACACGCTGACGCACAGCGGGCATGGCGATGCGAAGATCGAGGAGCGCATGCTGACGATTGCGGGGGAGGGGATCGAGCTGGCGGTTGCGACGGATCACAATCATCACACGGATTATGCGCCCAGCGCTGCGAGCATGGGCGTGGCGGAGCGTTTCACGCCGGTGATCGGCAATGAGGTGACGACGAAGCATGGTCACTTCAATGCATTCCCGATTGAGGCGAGTGCAAAGGTGGTGAATTCCAAGGAGGAGGACTGGGCGAAGCTGCTGCCAGAGATCCGCGTGACACCGGGCGTGAAAGTGATCACGATGAATCATCCGCGTGACGTGCATAGCGGCTTCATTCCGCTCGGCGGCATGCAGTTCAATCCGAAGACGGGAAGGCATCGTCAGGCGGACACGATGGACATTGATGCGATGGAGGTGATCACGTCTGCGGCGATGCAGTCGGACATTCATCTACTGTATCGGGACTGGTTTGCGTTGTTGAACCGCGGGCATCGCATCGCGGCGGTTGGATCGAGCGACAGTCATGATGTGAACCGCTTTATTCTGGGGCAGGGGCGCACGTATGTGGCTGCCAAGGATGCGGATCCAGCGAGCCTCGATCTCGACGAAGTCTGGCGCAGCTACAAAGAGGGGCGACTGCTGGTGAGTCTGGGACTGCTGGCGAA
This sequence comes from Verrucomicrobia bacterium 12-59-8, assembly GCA_002279765.1. Next base: position 34,860 of record NCCR01000019.1, read on the forward strand.
ACTGAAGGTGAATGACAAGTTCACGGTTGGCGATATGGCCACAGGACTGGCGGAGAGCATCAAGGTGGAGGCCACCGTCTTTGGTCCGGCGTGGACGCAGGCAGATCGCATCGAGCTTTTTGCGAACGGCATTCTGATTCGTGAGCAGAAGATTGAAGATGACCATCGTGCGGGTGAGAAGACGTGCGTTACCTGGCAAATACCGAAACCGGCGCACGATGTGCATCTGGTGGTGATCGCGACGGGGCTGGGTGTCACCGAGCCGTTCTGGGAGATTCCGCGTCCGTATCAACCGAGCAGCAAGACGTTTGTGCCGCGTGTGGTGGGCTCGACGAATCCGATTTGGCTGGACGCGGATGGTGACGGCCGCTTTGAGCCAGCGTTTGCCATTGCCCAGCGATTGATTCAGGACAGCGGGGGAGAGCGTGCGAAACTTCAGGAAGCCTTGAAGAAGTGCGATGAGGCCGTGGCGGTGCAGGTGGAGACGCTGATGGTAAAAAGTGATCAATGATCTTGTCCAAAGACGTTCTGAATCTGACTACTGTACAACCATGAGCACTCCCAGCCCTTCCTCTGACCTTAAACGCCGTTCCTTCCTGCGCGCCGCATTCTCCGGTGCGCTTGTCACCCCTGGAGTCATGAACGCGGCGGAGGTGGAGAAGGCCATTGCAGGGCAGTTTCATGAGCCTGCTCAGGATCTGCCTCTGGCGGAGGATGCTGACGTCATTGTCTGCGGTGCTGGACCGGCTGGTATTGCGGCGGCAATCACAGCGGCGCGTGCGGGCGCCAAGGTGAGGGTGTTTGAGTGGCGGGGCTGCCTTGGTGGCGTGTGGACGGCGGGCCTGCTGGGGTATCTGCTGGATTTCGACAAGCCGGGGTTCAATCAAGAATTGCTGAAGCGACTGGATGAGCGTGACATGCGCCGTGGCACGAACAAAAAGAGCGTCGTTTACGAGCCTGAGGGTATGAAACTGCTGCTGGAGGAAATGTTCGTGGAAGCGGGCATCAAGTTCCAGCTCCACACAAAGGTCTGCGCGGCGTATCGCGAAGGGAAACGGCTCACGACGATCGTGACCGAGTCGAAGTCAGGACGGCAGGCGTGGAAAGCGCCCGTGTTTATCGACACGACAGGAGATGGCGATCTTGGCGCGCTAGCGGGATGTGCCTTTGAATATGGCGAGGCAGATTCGTGCCCTTGCCAGCCGATGTCGCTCAATGCGCTGCTGGTGTGCAAGGATGCTAAGGCGCTGGAGTCATTCATTCACAAGTCAGACCCCAGCAAGGCCGATGGGATTTCGAAAGACGCATTCCTTGCGGAGATCAAACGCACCGATCACTTCCCTTCGTATGCGAAACCGACGCTGTGGCAGGTGCGGGACAATCTGCTGCTGGTGATGATGAACCACCAGTACGGCGTGCCGTGCTTTGACGCGGCGAAGATCACCGAGGCCACCGTGCAGGCCCGTGCGGAGATGAACAAGATCGTGAACGGCCTGCGCAAGCTCGGCGGCCCGTGGGAGGGGCTGCAAATCGCGGCGACGGCGGAGCAGATAGGTGTGCGCGACGGGCGGCGCATTGCGGGGCGGTACACGGTGAGCAAGGAGGATGTAGCTACCGGAGCGCGGTATGACGACGCCGTAGTGCGGCCCACCTTCAGCGTGGACATTCATGCGCTGAGTGCGGACATGAACAAGAAGTCAGCCTACAGCAATGCGGGCATCAAAGTGAAGCCGTATGACATTCCGTTGCGGGCCTTGATCGCGAAAGATGTGGACGGCCTGATGATGGCCGGACGCAACATCAGCGGAGATTTCATCGCGCATGCGAGCTATCGCGTGACGGGAAATTCCGTGGCGATGGGCGAAGCCGCAGGCGTGACCGCTGCGCTGGCGGCAACGACGAAGCGCCTGCCGCATGATATTCCCTGGAGCGAAGCTGAGGCGAAGCTGAAGGCGATTGGACAGCGGGTGTAACTCTACTTCCCGGTGCGCTTGCGTTTGGCTTCCTGTTTGAGAAACAGCGGTTCCAGAGTTTCGCGAATCCACGTGAAGGCGGCCTCCAGGCCTTCGCACTGATAGATGACGCCGATGTCGGCCTCGACGGCGGTGGGATTGCCGGTGCAGGAGAGGAACTGATTGCAGGTGAAGCGTGTTTTCATCTCTGCGTCCACTCTACCCTGCTGGCGCAGGATGAGACTGCGGACGTAGAGTTCCAGAACGGCATCGCCTATCCAGGCGTTTTCGCGCAGGCGCTGGGTGAGATCGAGGTCTGGGGTGGATGCCATGAATGTGGCATCCAGAGCAAGCATTGAAGCGAGTTCAACCGGGGATCACTGGTTGTTGGTGGACGGCGTTAGAATGAAGGACTGCCCGTCTGTTGTGAGCTGGTGCTTTGAGAGTTCAGCGCACTCCATCAGGGCTTCGGACACTGGCACGTATTTGAGGGACAGAAAGATGTGTGCTTTCTCAACACCACCGGGCTTGAGAATGATGTTGACGCCCTTTTTATCGGGATCGAGTTCGCGGGACTTGAGGCGGATGAAATCAAGGCAGTCGGCGAGGGTGGAATCGCGGAATTCGACGCTGGGGAGAATGATTTTGTCGGCGGGGATCTCCACCGCAGGTTTTGGCTTCTGACTGTCCGCTTCACTTCCAGGAATTGTGGGTTCAATGGTGACAGCGTAGGATCGAATGCTCATTTTGAGCTTAGCCAATTCGGCGACATAGCGCAGGGCTTCACCCAACGGCACATTCTTGAGATCGAGGGTGATGGAAGTCTTGACGGGTGGGACGCTGGGTCGGAGCAGGATGCTTACTCCACGCTTCGTGGGATCAACGGTGGCGGTGTCGTGATTGCGACTTTGGGAGCGAAGGCGTTCGATGCATTCTTCCACCGTGGCATCTCGGAACTGGAGCTGCGGTATGATAATTTTTTCGAGCTTCGTCTGGATGACACTGGTGGCGGGTTCTGTTTTCGCATGAGCGGATGCGGTCATGTAACTCAGGTTGAGCGATTCGGACTCCGCCGCTTCTGCCGCTGTGCCGAAGTAGATGCCGCCGAAGGATTTTCCGGCTTTGGAGTAGAAGCTGATGTGAGGCAGTCCTCGTTGCGGATGGGGATGGACAAGGACGACGCTGCCTTTGCCCTTTTTGACAAGGGTTCTCTGCCGTGGATCGACCGGAGTGGGGCCGGAGTTTTGACTGGTAATGAAAATGGAGATGAAGGCTTCCTCTTCGCTGGTGAGTTCGTAATCGACAGCCACGGTGATTGTCTCAGTGGTCGTTTGGACGGCATTGATGCGAATGGAATCACCATTGCGGAAGGAGTACTGGCCGAGCGTAAAATCTCTGACAGGCTCGGGTCTTTGTGCGCGGGTGATACCGAAGAAGGTCATGATGAGAATGCATAGTGTGATGATGGCTTTCATGATGGGATGTGGCTTGCGGTGGATGGCGATGGACTGAATGCGTGAGCGCAAGGCGGCACCGCGCTGGAAGATGCCGACGAAGCCGAGGCTGAAGCCACGCGGGCAGAAGGTGGTTTCGACTTTGAGGAGGGCGTGGCCGTAGGCGACTCGGCGGTCATTGGGGGCATTGTGGAGAACCTGGGCGTCGCATGCGGCTTCGCGGTCGGCACGGATTTTGAAGAACGCGATCCAGAGCAGGGGATTGAACCAATGCAGCGCCATGAGCACGCACATGAGGGCATTGAGCGGGAGATCGCCGCGCTTGAGGTGCATCAGTTCGTGTTTGAGGACCAGTCGGGCCTCGGCTGGCGTGAACTCGTTGGCGAACTGTGCGGGGAGCAGCAGGGTGGGACGCAGGAGACCGGTGACAGCGGGGCTGCTGACACTGGAGGAGATCAAGACCTGCGGAAAATGACGAAGGCGGACTTCGGCGGCGATTTGGGCGAGTGTGGCTAGAAGTTCATCACTCGCGGGATGGCGGGCTTCTTTGAACCGGCGCAGGGTGAGCATGAAGGAGGTGCTGCCGAGGATGAGCATGGCTGCAGAGACGCTGATCCACGTCATGAGGAAGACGCGCTGCCAGTTGATGGGTTCAGACAGGGGTACGACTGCCTCGAATACTACCGGAGTCGGCTCCACTGATGCTGCAATGGGTGCGTGGATGATTTGGGCTGGCGGGGGCGGTGTCTGGAAAACATGTTCGATGCTCCACTGGCTCTGCGGCAGCACTGGCATGAGCAGGACGATGAGCACCGGCAGCCACAGAGCGTAACGCATGCGGGCGCCGAGGTGGCGGTGCAATGCCGCCTGAATGAGCAGCGTCGCGAGAGTGAGAAGGGACGCGCGAAGACTGGCGGCGATGAGCCAGTCAAAGAGTTGAGAGAGCGTGTTCATGGTGGATTAGGAGTTGAGGGACTGGTCGAGCAGCTTTTTGAGCTCCATCACCTCTTCAGCGGTGAGCTTGCTGTTTTGGGCGAAGTGGACGAGCAGGGGCTTGGCAGCGCCGCCGAAGATGCGCTGCATGAAGGACTCGCCCTCGGCGCGTACGCAGGCCTCGCGTTTCACGGCAGGGAGAAAGGTGCGGGTGCCGCTGGCGTTTTCGGCGGTCTTGAGCGCGCCTTTTTCAACGAGGCGCGTGAGCAGGGTGCGGACAGTATTTTCCGCCCAGTTCATGGTGGGGCGGAGTACCTTGGTGACTTCAGAGGCTGTCTGTGGGGAAGTCTCCCAGAGAGCTTCCATGACGGACCATTCAGATTCAGCGATGTCGGGTGCGTTTGGCATGATTTAATGGAATTAAATTCATTTCACTACATTTGTCGTGAAATGGCAACTACAAATGTAGTGGATAGGCGTTTCACCTTGCAATCACGGCCCGAATCCTGCTGCCTCGGCGGTTGACACCCTCCCCCCTCGGCGGTAATCCTGAGGCCCTCAAAAATCCAAACTACCTCAAATAACATGGTCAAAATCGGCATCAATGGTTTCGGGCGCATCGGTCGCCTCGTCTTTCGCGCAATCTGTGACCAGGGTCTCCTGGGCAAGGAAATTGAAGTCGTCGCTGTGAACGACCTCGTGCCTGCGGACAATCTCGCTTACCTCGTCAAATACGACTCCACTCAGGGCAAGGCCAAGGAAGAAGTGTCCTCTAAGAAGAGCAGCCCTGATCTGGCTGCAGATGACATTCTGGTGGTCGATGGCCATGAGATCAAATGCCTCGCTGTGCGCGCAGGTCCTTCAGCACTCCCTTGGAAAGAACTTGGCGTGGACATCGTCATCGAGTCCACCGGCCTCTTTACTGAGCGCAGCAAGGCTCAGGGGCACATCGACGCAGGTGCGAAGAAGGTCATCATCTCTGCTCCAGGCAAGGATGAAGACATCACCATCGTCATGGGCGTGAACCATGAGAAGTATGATGCCGCCAATCATCACGTCGTTTCCAACGCAAGCTGCACGACGAACTGTCTGGCTCCTGTCGTTCACGTTCTCCTGAAAGAAGGATTTGGCGTCGCTGAAGGCCTCATGACCACTATCCACAGCTACACCGCCACGCAGAAGACTGTGGACGGCCCGAGCGCCAAGGATTGGAAAGGTGGCCGCAGCGCCGCCATCAACATCATTCCTTCCGGCACGGGTGCCGCCAAGGCCGTGGGTCTGGCCATTCCAGAAGTGAAGGGCAAGCTCACCGGCATGTCCTTCCGCGTGCCAACGCCGACGGTTTCCGTGGTCGATCTCACCGTGAAGACGGAGAAGGAAACCAGCTACAAGGAAATCTCCGCCGCCATGAAG
>NCCR01000159.1:0-2289 GCA_002279765.1 Verrucomicrobia bacterium 12-59-8
CGGGTCGAACTGCCGGAGGTTTTTGAGGCGACGCACCGCCTGCTCTTTGAGCTCATCGCCAACGGTTCGCTCGACGGTGTGCGCATTGATCATGTGGACGGACTTTGGAATCCTGCCGAGTACCTCGCGCTGCTGCAGTCCCGTGCCGGACAGTTTTCTCCCGACAAAGAGAGTGCTCTGCCACTCTATCTCGTGGTGGAAAAAATCCTCCTGGGCGATGAGCGCCTGCGGCCTGACTGGCGCGTGCATGGCACCACCGGCTACGAGTTTGCCAATGAGGCGATCCGTCTGCTGATCGATCCCACCGCTGAAAAATCGCTGACGGAGAGCTATGCGAAATTCATTGGCAGCTCGACGAGCTTTCACGAGATCGCCTACCATCGCAAACAGCTGGTGATGCGGCTCGCGCTTGCCAGTGAGATCAACGTGCTGGCCTTCATGCTGGACCGGTTGTCGGAGCGCAACCGCTGGTATCGGGACTTCACGCTCAATGCGCTGACCACGGCGGTGCGCGAAGTCATCGCCTGCTTTCCTGTGTATCGCACCTACCTCACGCCCGACCAGGATCCAAGCGCGGATGACATTCATGCCGTGCGCCGTGCTGTGCGACTGGCAGAACGGCGCAACCCTGGCATCGAGCGTTCCATGTTCGATTTCCTGGGTGAAATTTTGCTCAAGAAGTTTCCGGAGAACATTGATGAGCAGACACGTGCCGAGCACATGCACTTCGTGATGAAGTTTCAGCAGTGCACCGGGCCGATCATGGCGAAAGGAGTCGAAGACACCAGCTTCTACATTTACAACCGGCTGGTGGCTCTCAATGAAGTCGGTGGCGAGCCGTATCACTTCGCGATCTCGCCGGACAAATTCTTCAGCGAATGCGTTTCACGGCTGCGCGAACATCCGCACTGCATGCTGGCCACCTCCACGCACGACACCAAGCGCAGCGAGGATGTGCGGGCGCGCATCGCCACGCTGTCTGAGATGCCGGCCGAGTGGCGCAAGGCGTTGCGCCGCTGGCAGACGATCAACCGCCGGCACAAGCGCGAGCTCGATGGCGAACTCGCTCCTGATGCGAACGAAGAATACCTCATCTACCAGACATTGCTGGGGAGCTGGCCGCTGGCACCCATGGACAAGGCCGAGCGGGCCATCTACCTCGGCCGCATTCAGGAATACCTCATCAAGGCCATCAAGGAGGCCAAGGTGAACAGCAGCTGGGTGCAGCCGAATGAGGACTGGGAGAATGCCGTGCGCGAGTTTTTAGCGAAGCTGCTTCGCTCTGGCGCCAACCGCTTTCTCGACAATTTCAAAATCCTGGCGGAGCGGGTGGCGCAACTCGGCATGGTCAATTCCCTGGCGCAGACCGTGCTCAAGGCGGCTGTGCCCGGCATGCCTGATTTTTATCAGGGGACAGAACTGTGGGACTTCAGTCTGGTGGATCCTGACAACCGCCGTCTGGTCGATTATGCAGCACGGCGTCAGGCGCTCTCCTCGCTAGCGGGAGCTGACCCAGCGATGCTGCTGCATGAGTGGCGTGATGGCCGCATCAAGCTGCACGTCACTCATCAGCTTTTAAGCTTCCGCCGCAGTCATCCTGCCCTGTTTATGCAGGGCAGTTTCAGCTCCGTGAATGCCACCGGGATATGCAGCGATTCCTGTGTGGCGTTTGTGCGCCGCTTTGAAGGAAGTGCGCTGCTGGTGATCGTCCCGCGCCTGACCGCACGCGTAGGCTTCCCGCCGGTGGGCACTGTCTGGCGTGACACGGCTCTCGAATGGCCGGAGGAGTTCATGGGCAGGGAGGTGTGCGAACTTTTCAGCGGGGTGAAATTCACCGTCAGCGAGACCTCGTGCGCTGTCGCCGAGGCCTTGCGTGTGCTGCCGGTGGCGGCCTTCGCTGTGGTGTGAGTTACTTCTTCTCCTCTTCCTTCTCGGGCTTGGTCAGTTCACGCATCGGATTCACAGGCTTGTCATCTTTGTAGAGCTGGAATTTGCTTTTCACGGGACGGCGGGGCCAGAAGTTGTTTTCGACATCAGTGTCCACGAGTTCCTGGCGTGGATCGAAGGTGACGGACTTAAGCTCTTTCTTGGTGAAGAGAAGCTTGGCGGCTTTCTCGGTGTTGAAGCGCCAGATTTCGGCGGGGAGTTTGATTTCCTCGCTGCTGCCGTCGGTGTATTCGACTTTCAGGATCACGGGCGTGACCAAGCCGCCGATGTTGCTGAACTCTATGAGGTAGAAATTGTGCTTGGTTTGCAGCAGGGCGGGGTCGATTTTTTCTTCTTTGAGAT
>NCCR01000159.1:2344-7660 GCA_002279765.1 Verrucomicrobia bacterium 12-59-8
GTAGAAGTCTTTCAGCTCGGGGTAGCGATCGATGCGCTTCGACAAGGGGTAGTTGCGCTCGCGGGTAAGGGTTTTGGGCAGCTCGTCCTCTTCCTTTTTCTTTTTGGGCTTTTCGACGGCTGGATCGCGTGAGTCGAGCTGCAGCCACTTCACTTCATCCACTGCGACATCGACGTGATCAGTGCTGTAAAACCAGCCGCGCCAGAACCAGTCGAGATCGACGCCGCTGGCTTCCTCAAGCGTGCGGAAGAAATCGGAGGGCGTGGGGCGCTTGAACATCCAGCGCTTGGCGTAAGTCTTGAAGGCGTGGTCGAAGGCTTCGCGGCCGAGGATGTGTTCGCGCAGGATGTTGAGTGCGACGGTGGGCTGGCCGTAGGCATTGGGGCCGAGATCGGCGACGGATTCCGAGTTGGTCATCACCGGCGCGCGATCTTTGAGACGCATGTAGTCGGCCATGCCGCGCTCGTTGCGGCGGTGCTTCCAGTCGTTTTCCCATTCTTCCTCGGCGAGGTATTCGACAAAGGAGTTCAGCCCCTCGTCCATCCAGGTCCACTGGCGCTCGTCGCTGTTCACGATCATAGGGAAGTAGTTGTGACCGACTTCATGGATGACGACACCGATGAGGCCATACTTCGTCTTCTCGGGATAGGTCCCGTCTTTCTCCGGACGCGGGCCGTTGAAGCAGATCATGGGGTATTCCATGCCGCCGACGGGGCCGTTCACTGACCATGCGACTGGGTAGGGATAGTCGAAGGTGTAGCGCGAGTAGGTCTGGATGGTGTGCGCAATTGCGTGGGTGGAATACTTGTCCCACAGCGGCATGCCTTCCTTGGGGTAGAGGGACATCGCCATCACGGGCTTGCCCTTCACGCTGGCGCCTTCGACGGCCATGGCATCCCAGGCAAACTTGCGGGACGAAGCGAAGGCAAAATCACGCACGTTGTCGGCCTGGAAGATCCAGGTCTTCCTGCCCTTGGGTTTGCCTTTCTCTGCGGCTTTCGCTTCCTCAGGCGTGACGATGAACATGGGCTTTTTCGTTGAGGTTTGGGCCTGCTCCAACCGGTCACGCTGGATTTTCGTCAGAACCTTCTCTGGATTTTGTAGAGCGCCCGTGGCGGCGACGATGTGATCGTCCGGCACGGTGAGACGCACGGTGTAGTTGCCGAATTCGAGGGTGAACTCGCCAGTGCCGAGGAACTGCTTGTTGATCCAGCCGGCGTAATCGGTGTAGGCGGCCATGCGTGGGAACCACTGCGCAATGGTGTAGATGGTGTTGCCATCCTCTTTGAAGAACTCGTAGCCGGTGCGGGCATTGATGTGTTCGCAGTCGTTGACGGGATAGCTCCACGCGATCTTGAAAACGTAGTCGGCTCCGGCGGCCAGGGGTGCGTTCAAGTCGAGGCGCAGCATGGTTTTCACCACGGCATGGGGCAGGGGATTGCCCTTGGCATCGGTGAGCTTGGTGATCTTCATCTCGCCATCGTAGTCTTCGTAGGCCAGGAGGCGGTCGAGCGCCGAGTAGGTGATCTTGGCTGGATCGATGCCGCGCTTAGTGTTTGGCACGACACGCGAGTCGGCTGTATGGGAAAGAAAATTTTGATCCAGTTGTACCCACAAGTAGGTCAAAGGATCTGGAGAAAGATTGTGATAGGTGATTGTCGCCTCTCCTGTGATCGTGCGCTTCACGTCATCCAGCTCGACGCTGATGTCGTAGTCGGCGCGGTTTTGCCAGTAGGCCGTCCCCGGTGCGCCGGAAGCATTGCGCTGTGCCGAAGGAGTTGGGATGGTGGGATCGAGCTGCTGAAACTTGCCGACCGGTGCGCCGGGCTCAGCAGCGGCGATGGACAGGGCGGCGAAAAGGGCAGGAAGGAGGAGCTTCATGGAGGGCGATTGTCCAAGTGCTTGGGCTAAAGGCAAGTCCGTCCTGCTCGCCTGATCTGGCGACGAGCGGCGCGCTTCTTCCTCTTGCCTTCGTTTCTTGCTTCTGGTTGCTTCGCGCCATGAATCCGATGGGCCGCAAATCATGAGCTGGGAAACGATCGCGCTGCTTTTTTTCGCCGGGCTCAGTGCTGGATTCATTGATGCCATTGCAGGTGGGGGTGGATTGATCTCCGTGCCGGCGTTGCTGTGGGCTGGATTGCCACCGCAAATGGCGCTGGGGACGAACAAAATGCAGTCCACCTGGGGCACGTTGATGGCGGTGCGGAAGTATGCAAAGGCAGGGCTTGTCTCGTGGCCGCAGGTGCGACTCACGGTGTGCATCACTTTTGTCTCCGCCATGTCGGGTGCATTGGTGCTGATGCTGATCAGCAACGCGGTGCTGAAAATGATCGTGCCATGGATGCTGCTGGGCATTGCGGTTTATGTATTGCTCAGTCCCGGGCTGGGAAAAACAGCTGCGAAGGCGCGGCTGGGTATGGGGACCTTCGCGTGTCTGGCGGGCAGTGGGCTCGGATTTTATGACGGCTTCTTTGGTCCTGGCACGGGAACCTTTTGGACGATGGCCTGCATTTCATTGCTGGGGCTGGAGCTGACGCGAGCCACAGCTTTTACCAAAGTGGCGAATCTCACCAGCAACATGGCTTCGCTGATCATTTTCGTCCTCAGCTCGCGAGTGAATTATGAGGTCGCCGGCGTGATGATCGCCGGGCAGCTTATTGGCGGGCGACTTGGCGCGGGAATGGCGATTCGCCATGGGGCACCGTTCATTCGTGTCATATTCATCAGCGTGGTGCTCGCGATGGTGGCGAAATTGTTGTGGGATCAGTTCGTATAATCACGCACAATTCGTTGAATCCACTCAATAGTGCAGGGCGTAATTGCCTGACACTCTTCCATGCCTATGATCGCCGCTCCCATGCCAACCGTTCAATCCTCCGCCCAAGGGCGTCAGTTTCCCAAGTTCGATCTCGCACGTCTGCTTGGAACCGTGTTCAAACCTACTTTCGGCCGCAAAGTCTGCATCCTCATCGACCTGCCTGAACTCGCAGAAGCGAAAGATTACGCGTTCTTGAAAAATCCAGTGCGTGCCATTCAGCAGCGTGCATACGAGTATTTTTATCTGGGGCTAAAAAATGGCGTGGCGGAAGAGCTGGCGCTGAACGGCGGGGAAATGTTTGCCTACACGCAGACCACGGGCAGCAATCTCGATCTGCCTGATCTATGCGTCGACATGAGCGGCAAGGAGCTGAGCCTTGAAAAGGATGTTTATACGAATTACGACATCATTCTCTGCATCTCGACCTTCTCCGCCACAGCGCCGCTGACGGCGTTTGCGAAGCAGTACGGCTTCCGGGGTGCGACGCTGCATGGGGTAAATGACGTCATCCTGAACTCCGGCCTCGCGGTCGATTACGAAGTTGTCAGCATCGATGCCGAAAAGCTGCGCCGCGCCATGACGCGTGCCGATGCGGTGGAAATTGATTTCACCGTTGAGAACGGACCCGACATGACCGTACGTCTCGAATTGAACCGCCAGGAAGCGCAGAAGAGCCACGGCCTTTGTCAGGGGGATGCTCCTGACATTGCGAATCTGCCGGCGGGTGAGGTTTATTTCGTGCCCACGGGTGCGGAAGGAACCTTCCCGCTGAAATATGAGGACGGTACGCTGGGCAAACTCACCGTCACCGGTGGTTGTATCATCAAGGCCGAACTCATCGCGGGCAATCAAAGCACCATTGATGAGCACAATGCCAAACTCGCTGACGATCCCATGACCGGCGTGCTTGGTGAGCTTGGTTTCGGCACGCAGGTGCTGCCCGTTTCGGGTGCAGACATCCAGGATGAAAAGGTGCTGGGCACCTGCCATCTGGCAACAGGTCGTGATGACCATCTCGGCGGGCACATCACGCCCGCGCAGTTCAAGCGCCACCAAAACGCCACGCACGACGACATTCTCTTCGCGCCGCATAAAACGCCGAATTTTGACATCAAACAGACGCGCATGTTCCGCGATGGTGTGGTCACGGTCTTGAATGAGCACTTCCAGCCGTCGAAGTATTTGTTGGAAGCTCTGGCCGCTGAATAGTCTGATCGATGAACATCTACGAGACGCGTCGCCTGCTCGACGAATACCTGCTCTTTCACTACGGCCAGCCTGCTGAGGTGTTGCCATGGGAACATGGGCCGCGTGAGGCGCTGGGGTTTCCGGTGCGAACGGTGATGGAGCTGCTCGATCTGCCGCGAACGCCCTGTGAGGCGGTGGTTCTGGATCTTGGCTGTGCGGTGGGGCGGTCGAGTTTTGAGCTGGCGAGCTTCGGCGTGCGTGTGCTTGGCATTGATTACTCGCAGAGTTTTGTGGATGCGGCGGGGGCGCTGGCGCGTGATGGCAGCATGAGTTACGAGCGCGTGGATGAAGGCAGCGCTACTACGGCGCTGGTGGCACGCGTGCCGGAGAATCTGCGACGGGACCGTGTGAGCTTTGAACAGGGTGATGCGATGAACCTGCGCAGCGACCTCGGTGATTACGACATCGTGCATGCGGCGAATTTGCTGTGCCGTCTGACCGATCCGTTGAAGCTGATCGAGCGTCTGCCATTGCTTGTGCGTCCTGGTGGGCAGCTGCTGCTGACAACGCCCTGCACCTGGCTGGAAGACTTCACGCCGCAGGGCAACTGGCCGCAGGGTTCGACGCGCGAGTGGCTCACGTCGCTGCTAGAGCCGCATTTTGATCTGAGCAAGACGGTGGACATGCCGTTTCTGATCCGCGAGCACGCGAGGAAGTACCAATGGAGCGTGGCGCTGGGGATGCGCTGGCGGCGGAAAGTCGAGGAGGTTTGAGTTTGTGAGATTGATTCCCTTCGGCGTTTGCGTCTAGGCTGGGTGATCATGAAAAATGCGCTTCTGTTTGCCACTCTCCTCGCCTCCGCTGTACAAGCGCAGACTCCGAATTTCAAAGAGGAGCAGATCGATGGCGCCGTAGGCATCGGCTACGGACTGGCGGTGGCGGATGTGAATGGCGACGGGCGTACGGACATCCTGCTGGCGGACAGCAATGTGATCGTCTGGTATGAGAACCCGACGTGGACGAAGCACATCATCGCTGAAAAGCTGACGGAGAAGGATCACGTGTGCATCGCTGCGCGTGACATCAATGGCGATGGCAAATGCGAGATTGCAGTAGGGGCGGAGTGGAATCCTGGAGACACGGAGGGGAGCGGCGCTGTGTTTTATTTGATTCCGCCGGCGGATCGCACCCAGAAGTGGGAGCCGGTGAAGCTGACGCACGAACCTACGACGCACCGCATGAAGTGGGTGCGCAACCGCGCCGGGCGCTATGACCTGGTGGTGGTGCCGCTGCATGGCCGTGGCAACGAC
>NCCR01000159.1:7675-17166 GCA_002279765.1 Verrucomicrobia bacterium 12-59-8
ACGGCAAGACCGGTGAAGGTGACGGAGTGCGGGTGCTGGCCTACCATATGCCGGATCATCCGCACAAGGAGTGGAATACCACGCTGGTGCAGGGGACGATGCACAAGACGCACAATTTAGACATCATTCCCGCACCGGGCACGGAGGCGGAAAGTCTGCTGCTGGCAGGACGCGAAGGCGTGGTGAGGCTGGACCAAACCGACAATGGCTGGAAGGAGCAGTGGATCACCCAGCATCCGAAAGACTCAACCGAACTGCTGGGCGCGGGCGAGGTGCGCTATGGGGCTTTTGCGGGCGGGCAGCCGTATGTCACGACGATTGAGCCAATGCATGGAGACAAGCTGGTGATTTACACGCCGAAGCCGGAAGGGCCGAAAAATGGTACCTGGGAGCGTCATGTGATCAGCGATCAACTCGTCGATGGTCACGCCATCGCCACGCATGATCTGCTCGGCCTGAACAACCGCCAGATCGTGGTTGGCTGGCGTGCTCAGCAGAAGATCGGCAAGGTGGCGGTGAAGCTGTTCTGGACGACGAAGGAGGATGGCAACGGCTGGCAGGAGACTTTCATCGACGATGGAGGCATGGCCTGTGAAGATGCCGTTTGCGCTGACCTTGATGGAGATCGAGACTTGGAGGTCATCGCTGCGGGCCGTCGTAGTAAGAATGTTAAGATTTACTGGAATCAGCGAAGCCAGTAAAACATAAAATTTGCTATCGGCTCTAGCTGATGGGTTGCGTGGGCGTGAAATGTGCTCCTAGAATTGTATCTGCTATGAAAGCCACACGTCTATTCATTTCTGCCGCTTGCGCGTTGCTCTTGAGCCAGTGCGCCATGCCGGAGTTTCCGATGTTCTCGTCACGCACGGAAATGGCTCGTCGTCAGATGACGATCATGCCGCCGCTTGCGTCACAACCGGTCTTGTATGTGTGGAATGGCAGCAGCAAACCTGGCCCGCTGAGTGTGAACATCGATCTCAGCGAGCAGAAGGCTTATCTCTTCAAAGGCGGTGAAAACGTCGGCTGGACCTACGTCGCCTCCGGACGCAGCGGCTTTTCTTCTCCCACCGGTACGTTCCGTATCATGGAGAAAATCGTGGACAAGCGTTCGAACCGTTATGGCATGATCGTGGATAGCAATGGCGATGTGGTGAACAGCAACGCCACTGCGGGTGTGTCGCGCATTCCACCTGGCGGTCATTTCGTGGGTGCCAAGATGCCCTATTGGATGCGGATCACCGGTTATGGAGTGGGCATGCACGCGGGACCGATTCCCAACCCCGGATCTCCGGCTTCGCATGGGTGCATCCGCCTGCCGCGTGACATGGCCGAGACGATCTTCCAGCACGCCCCTGTTGGCGCGCGGGTGACGATCATGCAGTGAGGAGAATCCAAACTCTCGACGGTTGTTTGTCGGGAAGTCTGAATTATAGCGGCACATTGGGATGTCTGTGCGGCGGTGTCATGAGTTCCATGAGACGAACATGGGAATGATGCGCAACGGCGGGGCGTACTCAATAACTCTCAATCTGCGCTCCGGCAAAAACATCGTAAACAACGGTCAACTACCGTAAACCATCGTCAACTCAGCCACTGACCGCCTCAGCCAAGATCTCTTCAAAGCGCTCCAGCCATGCCTGGGTGCTGGTCTCATGCAGCAGCCACTGACGTCCGGCACTGCCCATGACGAGACGTTCCGCAGCAGAAGTGGCCTCCATGGCCAGTACATCATGGACGATTCCCTGAACATCCCCCGGTTCATGCTGCAAACCGGTGACGCCATGCTGAACGATCTCGCTTAAGCCGCCTGATTTCGCAGCGAGCACTGGTTTGCTGTAATCATAGGCTTCATAAACCACGAGACCCAGGGGCTCCCACCACGTGGACGGCACGATCACCGCACGGCAGCGGCGCAGCGCTTCGCGTTTCGTTTCGCCGCCGATGTGTCCGAGCTGGCCGATGTAGGGATTGGTGCGCAGCCGCTGCTGCACCGCAGTATTCAGCGGGCCTGCACCGGCGATGTGCAGTAGTGGCGTGTTCTTGCCGAGCCGCTGGTGCAGCGCATCCCAGGCATCCAGCAGAGGAATGACTCCTTTGGTATCAGCCAGGCGACCGATGAAAAGATAGTAGCCGACATCTTCGACCGCAGGGGGCTGAGACATCGCGTTCCAGGCATGGCGCAAGGTATGGACACGGGCGGCGGGCAAGGCCCCGGCGGTGACCAGCTTTTGCCGCATGAAGTCCGAGACGGCGATCCAGGCCTTCACACTCTGCAGCCAGCCGCTGCGGTGCAGTGCCTTCAGCATCAGTGCGAAAAGGGCGCTCTTCACGATGGAGTCCTGCCAGGCACCAGCACAAACTTCCTTCCAGTAGCTGCCGTACAGCGCATCCGGCTGCAGTCTGCCTTTCACCTGCAGCGTACCGCTGACGGAGAAGGGCCGAAAGTTATGCAGGAACTGCACAACAGGCAGGTCGCGCTGCATGGCGGCGTAATACAGGGCAGGGGAGCCGACTGGATGGACGTTGTGAAACACCGCCGCACCCGCGCCGCTGCTATCCAGGGCGGATTCGAAACTCTGGCGTGCATCGCGGTTGTAAAACAAGCGCTTCGCCTGCTCCAGCCTGGAGGGGGCGTTATCACCGGTCCACTCTGCACTGTCAAACTGGCACCACGTCATGTCATGCCGGGTGGCTAGATCCGCGTGAATCTTGTCCGCGATCAATTCCTCACCACCTCGGTAGAGGTAGCGGTTGAAGACATGCAGCAGGGCGCGGGGTGAATGGGGGGATGCGGGAACCATCGAAAATGGGGAGCACAAAAGCCAGCGCTGCCAGTTTGCCAAGCAGGACGCGGCTATGAGGCTGATTCTCGCATGGATTGCAGAGCCGTCTTGCCTAATTTCCCGCCACGTGATATTCACATCCACCATGAAGCCCGCCAACCGCAGCCTCTTCATCGCGGCAGCTTTCGTCGCATTCAGCGTGTTTGCGCAGGATGAAGCTTTGCGACCGTGGAAGGACGTGCAGGGCCGGGTCATCCAGGCCGCCTTCGTCAGCGCCACCGGGGACAGCGTCGCACTGAAGATGGCGGATGGCAAAGAACACCAGTTGCCTCTCGCCCGCCTGTGCCCTGAAGATCAGGCCTTTGTGAAGAGCCTGTCAGCAGCTGCAGGACCTACCCCTGCTCCGGCTACGGCCCAAGGGGCCACGCCTGCCGTGACCGCTTCCGCTTTGAACCGTGTCCCTGCTGAGAAGCGCACCTGGCCGGATAACGTCATTGTACCGACCAAATCCATTGAAATTCAAGTCGTTGAGGAGAGCCCTGTGGCGCGGAAGTGCGTGTACCGTTCCGAGGGTTTTGAGTTCACCTCCCAGGCCAAACTGGCTGGCGGTGTTATGAAGGAAGTGGCGCGGACTTTTGAGGCCACGAAGACACTTGTCTCGTCATTGCCATGGGGGGTGGTCTGCCGTCCGCCCGAGGGTTTCGAGCGTTACCAGGCAGAATTGTATGAGACGCGGAAGGATTACATCGCCGCTGGTGGGCCTGAAAACTCTGGGGGTGTTTACATGAGCGGGGACAAAATCTTCCGCGTGCCGTTTCCCAGCATCGGCCTCAAGCTGCTGGGCAAGACGTATGCCAAGGACGAGAATTACGACGGCGGCACCTTGATCCATGAGATCACCCACCAGGTGATGGATGCCTACCTCACCTTTCTGCCCGTGTGGGTCATCGAGGGCACGGCCGAATACACCGAGATGCTCCCCTACAACGCTGGCAAGTTCCGCGCCGACGCCCACCAGAAGGGCTTGAAAGACCACATTACGGAGATGCAGAAGCGTGGGTATGCCCTCGACATCGGTAATCTGGAAGCTCACATGACGATGAACCGCGCCACGTGGTCTGGCATTGCCAACACCACTGATCGAAAGATGGGGGAGCTCTACTTCCGGTCTGTGCTCGTCGTCTATTTCTTCTGCCATCTCGATGGCGACAAAAAAGGTACGCGCTTCATCAAATTCATGGACGCCGTCTATGGCGACACCGAGGCTCTGCGCACTTTTTTCAAGGATCCCCGCGTCAAGCACCTTGAAGGCGGCCGCTTCAGCTACCCCACTGATTTTCCGCCGCCAGACATGAAGTCCGAAACCGCGCCGTTCAAGCACCTGGACCTGCTCCTCGATGGACGAGGTTATTCACAAATCGCGCAGGAAATGTCCGAGGCCTACAAGAATATTGGCGTCAAAATCTCCGTGAATTGAGTGCTGAGCGGGAAATTGACTGATTGGCCGCTTCCTCGGGAGCTATTTCGCGTCTTTTCAACCCCTGCGTTTGACGCATCGCATCGACTGTGCAAGATGCCGGGCTTTCCGGCCCCGCGATGCCGTAGCACTAGCCTGCCAGCCAGTGGTTCCTTCGCTCCGAAAGCGCCCAGATCATACGCTTTCTACCCCTCTCAACTCGCCGCACTCGTCGTCCGCACCCGGATTTCGTCATTTTTTTCGCTCCCCCATGCCCAAAGACACCACCATCCATCGCATCCTCGTCATTGGTTCCGGCCCCATCGTCATCGGGCAGGGCTGTGAATTTGACTACTCCGGCGTCCAGGCCTGCAAGGCCCTGCGCGAAGAAGGATATGAAGTGGTGCTCATCAACTCCAATCCGGCCACCATCATGACCGATCCGGAGTTCGCCTTCCGCACCTACATCGAGCCCATCACGCCCGAAATGGTCGAGAAGATCATCATCAAGGAAAAGCCGGATGTGCTCCTGCCTACCCTGGGTGGTCAGACGGCTCTCAATACGGCCATGTCCCTGCATCGTGCAGGCACGCTGGAAAAGCATGGTGTGCGCATGATCGGTGCGAAACCGGACGCCATCGAGAAGGGCGAGGACCGCCTGCTGTTTAAGAACGCCATGCTCAAGATCGGGCTGGACCTGCCGCAGTCCGGCGTCGCCCACACGATTGAGGAAGCCCGCGTGATTGCGGAGCAGATCGGCACCATGCCGCTCATCATCCGCCCCGCCTACACCCTAGGCGGCACCGGCGGTGGCATCGCCTACAATAAGGAGGAGTTTGAAACCATCACGGCCAACGGCCTCGATCTCTCGCCCGTGACGGAAGTGCTCATCGAGGAATCGCTTCTCGGCTGGAAGGAGTTCGAAATGGAGGTCATGCGCGACAAGGCGGACAACTGCGTGATCATCTGCTCCATCGAGAACCTTGACCCCATGGGCGTGCATACCGGTGACTCGATCACCGTCGCCCCCATCCAGACGCTCACGGATCGCGAGTATCAGATCATGCGAGATTTTTCCTTCGCATGCATCCGCGAGATCGGCGTGGAGACGGGAGGCTCGAACATTCAGTTCGCTGTGCATCCTGACACAGGCCGCATGATCGTCATCGAGATGAACCCGCGCGTCAGCCGCAGCTCCGCGCTTGCGTCCAAGGCCACCGGTTTCCCCATCGCGAAGATCGCCGCCAAGCTCGCAGTCGGCTACACGCTCGACGAGCTGAAGAACGACATCACCCGCGAGACACCTGCTTCTTTCGAGCCGTCCATCGACTACGTCGTCACCAAGGTGCCGCGTTTCACGTTTGAGAAATTCCCCGGTGCCAACGAGACGCTGACCACGCAGATGAAATCTGTGGGCGAGGCCATGGCCATCGGCCGCACGTTCAAGGAATCTCTGCAGAAGGCATTGCGCAGTCTGGAGATCAAACGTTTCGGCCTCATCGGCGATGGTGCTGACAAGGAAGTGGATGACGAGACGCTGACCTCGAAGCTCACGGTGCCGAATGCCGAGCGCATCTTCTTCCTCGGCCTGGCCTTCGCAAAGGGTTGGAGCGTGGATCGTGTGTTTGAGCTAACGAAGATTGACCGGTGGTTTCTGAGGCAGATTGAGGAGATCGTGAAAGTGGATCTGCTCATGCCCAGCCAGTCTGGTGAAGCATTGCTCAGCCTGCTGCCCGAAGCTGAACGCACCGAAGAAAAGAAGGCCGAGATTCTTGCCTCCAAGATGCGCCAATGGAAGCGCATGGGCTTCTCAGACAAGCAGATCGCGCAGTCCTTTGGCGTGCCGGAGAAGTACATCCGTGCTGGTCGCATCAAGTATGGTGTGATCCCCACCTACCGCCTTGTGGACACTTGCGCCGCCGAGTTTGAGGCCTACACGCCCTACTACTACAGCACCTACGGCATCGAGGACGAAGTGCGGGACAATGACCGCAAGAAAGTCATGATTCTCGGTGGCGGCCCGAACCGCATCGGGCAGGGCATTGAGTTCGACTACTGCTGTGTGCATGCGTCCTTCGCGCTGCGCGAGCTGGGCTATGAGACGATCATGGTGAATTCGAATCCCGAGACCGTCTCCACCGATTACGACACCAGCGACAAGCTCTACTTTGAGCCGCTGACGCTGGAGGATGTGCTGAACATCTATGAGCGCGAAAACCGCCACGATCAGGTGCTCGGAGTCATCGTGCAGTTCGGCGGCCAGACGCCGCTGAACCTCGCCAAAGGACTTGAAGAAAACGGTGTCCGCATCATCGGTACCTCGCCGAAGAACATCGAGCTTGCCGAAGACCGCAAGTTGTTCGCCAAGCTGCTCGATGATCTTGAATTGCTCCAGGCTCCCAGCGGCACCGCGACCTCGCTGGAGGAGGCTCTGGCCATCACGGCTACAATTGGTTACCCGAGCCTTGTGCGCCCGAGCTTTGTGCTCGGCGGACGCGCCATGCAGATCGTTTATAGTGATGCGGAACTCACACACTACATGAAGAACGCCGTCGAGGCCACGCCCGACCGCCCCGTGCTGGTGGACCGCTTCCTCGAAGACGCCACCGAAGTGGATGTCGATTGCATCAGCGACGGCGAGACCACTGTCATCGGTGCCATCATGGAGCACATCGAAGAGGCCGGCATTCACTCCGGCGACAGCGCCTGCGTCATCCCGCCCTTCAGCCTCAGCAAGGAGATGCAGGACCGCATCCGCGATGCCGCCAAGAAGCTCGCCAAGGCCCTCGGCGTGCGCGGCCTGATGAACATGCAGCTCGCCGTGAAGGGCGATGATTTGTATGTCATCGAAGTCAATCCGCGTGCCTCCCGCACCGCACCGTTCGTCAGCAAGGCCATTGGCGTGCCGCTGCCCAAGCTCGCCGCCAAGATCATGGCCGGCATGACCCTCAAAGAACTCGGCTTCACTGAGGAAGTGATTCCAAAGCACCACAGCGTGAAGGAAGCCGTCTTCCCCTTCAGCAAGTTCGCGGGTGTGGACATCATCCTCGGCCCGGAAATGAAGAGCACCGGCGAAGTCATGGGCATCGACTACGACCTCGGCATGGCCTTCGCCAAGAGCCAGATGGCCGCTGGCGGCACCCTGCCAACCCATGGCAATGTGTTCATCAGCGTCAAGGAAACCGACCGCCCCAACGTCGTGAAAATTGCCAAGGGCTACGCCGACCTCGGCTTCACACTCTACGCCACCAGCGGCACCGGCAGCGTCATCAAGGAGTCCGGCATCCCGGTCCAAATTCTCCCAAAACTCGCCAGCGGCCAGCGCCCGAACGTCATCGACCTGATGAAGAACAAGGACATGGCCCTCGTCATCAACACCCCGAGCGGCAAAAATCCGCGTGAGGATGAAATCAAAATCCGCACGGCCTCCATGCAGAACCGCATTCCGATCATGACGACATTGCGCGGTGCCGATGCGGCGCTGCGGGCGATCAAGTCATTGCAGGGGACCGAGGTGCAGGTGCGGGCGTTGCAGGAGTATCATCAATAGAGCCTGATCAATTCTAATTGAGGTTGACACCGCCAGAATCAACGATTCATAATTGCTTTTCTAATTTAAGACAGGCAACTAAATGGCTTTTCATTCCTCCGCCTCACTTCTAAGGCCCATTCTCCAGGATTGTTACGCGGGGTTTATTGAGAGCTTAGCTGCTGATGAACAGAGGCATGCAATAACAGCCTATAATCTTCTCCGTGATCCCAGGATCGCGCAAACTCGGATTCTTGATATCGAAACTTGGCTCGCGACACAGCTTTCAGGTGCAACATCCATTGTACTAACGCAGTCGGACATTGAAGAGTTTCTTTATGGTGGCAAGCCGCCACTGGAAAATGAGCAACGGTTAATAATGTTGCGCGAAGGAATTCAAAAGCTCTTTAGCGGTTATCGTTGGAAGCGAATTCATTCCCCCGAATTGTTGATTACGAGGCAAGCTACTTATCTGAATGCTTTGGTGAACGACGAAAACCTAAATGCATTCAAAGGTCCATTGCACCCCTGCTTTGAACTGTCTACAGTGATCATCCTGCGCGAAGGGCTAATCAAAACATTATACGCAGGTAAACCCGACATTCCCAAAATATTAGAATGGGTGGATACTGCTCATTCGTATTTGACACCGGCACGTGCAAGAAAACCAACACTTTCTCAATGGGATGCCACCTGCTCATGGTTGGAGTCGTTGGACTCCAGATCTCCCGATTTAAGACTTCTTCTGGAACGACTTAATGAGAATCGGTGCGCCACCCGCTGGGCTACATGTTGGAGTGAACTCAATGATTATTTGGATTTACATCGAAATGGAAAAAATGAATCTGCTCAAGCATGGTGCGATGCAGTTGGTGTTGATTATGTTGAGCGGCTGCCGGTGATGCTATTTGTGTACCCTGTGCCATCTGGAGAGCGCTTGGTAAGGCCGACTCAGTTGGAGTCTGGCTGGAATCCGCTTCACTTTCCAAGTCCGGAGTCCGCTGTTGCGGGTCATCCTATGGATCTTTTTTCCCTACCTACATCCACTTCCGCGCAAGTTTTGCCCGAATGGGTTCACTTGCCCGGCAGCCTTGATCCTGAACATTTTAAATGTTGCCGGATTACTACAGGAAGTTCTCAGGATACCACGATCCTCCCGTACCTCCGGCGCAGTCATTGGCAAAGATTGGAAGCCAAATACGGCAGATTGGAACTGGAATCAATGATGCCCCCTGCGGCAGGATTTGCTTCCTCTTAAACCACGTGTAACTTCTTCTTATGCAAGATCTGTTCGAATCACCCGTCACCCGCCCATTTCAGCAGCGTGTGCAAATTTGGCTGGACGATTCCAAAGGTGGAGCAGATTGTCTCAGTCAGTGGCTGCAAGGAGCGGGACTACCGCCTATAAATATGGCAGAAATGGAGCCCTATGAATGGGTGCTAGCCGCTACTCCACAAGAACAAAAGGAGCGCCTTGCAAAGCGGCTGTCATCATTGCTGGATGATCTTCCTCGGCATGCAAAGCGTTCCCTTAATCCAGAATGGTTTGCTGCTAATATTTTCCTGCTTTGCTCGAATTTGGCTCCGACTCGTTCTTTGGCAGATTCGCTATGCCGAACATTTGAGTTGAATTCGCTATTCTCAGTGTTTCAACATCCAGTAGTAGCTCGTCACTATCGAGAAGCGCTAGGTATCCTCCAGATTGATAATCGCTTGGCAAAAC
>NCCR01000160.1 GCA_002279765.1 Verrucomicrobia bacterium 12-59-8
ATGATCGCTGGTGTTCTGGCTCCTTCCATAAGAGCCGCATTTTATGGCTCTGACTCTTATCCTCCGCCCTTTTCGCATGGGGCTGGATTGGACGGATACGTTAAGCGGCGGCTTTGTAGCGATCACGGTGGGGGATTTCATGGAACTGATGGCGGGGACGGGTGAGCAACTGGTAGCTTTTTGGACGGCGTTTTATTGCCCGTGGTTCTCGTCGTCCGGGTCGCAGCGGGTTCTGGAGGCTGGCGATGGCCTCCAGCAGTTCCGCCTGCCATTGAGTTAGTTTGCGTGGTTGCTCATGGAGGTGTGCGGCGCGCGGCAGCCACTGCCGCAGCAGGTCCACCGCGCCTTTGAAGCTGATGCGTCCAAGCTGCTGCTGATGCTTGCTGGCACCCTCCAGGATCAGTGCGCGAATGCAGTTGTAGGCCAGCGCGTGCATGTGCAGTTCTTTCTCGATCATCTCAGGTGTCTTGGTGCGCAGGGCCTCCATGCGCATCGTGGTTTTGATGTCCCGATAAAACAGCTCGATGCTCCAGCGCCGGAAGTAGAGTTCGGCGAGCTTGGCCGCAGGGTAGCGCACGGCGTCGGTGAGGGTGGTGGCCACCCACAGCCGCCGGGTGCGGAAGCCCTTCTTCTCAAGTACCACGCGTATGACTCGGACTTCGAGCTGCGCGGGCAGCTTGTTCCAGGCGCGCTTCTTCCATGGGCTGTGTTTGGGACGGTAAACGGGTTTGCTCCAGATTTGCAGCCGGTCATCTTTGCCCAGTTTCCTGCCACGGCGCATGTCCTTGCTGCGTGCCTGATGCAGACGCAGGACGCT
This sequence comes from Verrucomicrobia bacterium 12-59-8, assembly GCA_002279765.1. The sequence continues at coordinate 818 of NCCR01000160.1, forward strand.
GTCGATGCCTCGCTCCTTGAACTCGGCCATCAGGGCATAGGCGCAGAAGCCTGCGTCGCCGAGCAGGATGTCGTCTTTGACTAGCAGGTGGCTCAATGCGGAGAGCAGGCTCAGGTCATGTCGGCATCAGCGGCCCAGCGAGTGCCCGAGCCAGGCTCCGGTGGAGAGGCAGAACAGGCCGAGCATCTTGGCGGTGGGAAAGCCGCAGCCTTTTTTCTGGCCGCAATGCTGGGGCCAGCGCTTCTGGTTGGCGGCGGTGTCAGGCATGCTGAAGGAGGTGCCGTCGAGCACCTTGACGCGTCTGCCGCACCACAGCCAGGCGGAGGCGGCACGGCGCTCCAGCGAGTCGCGCACCGCTTCAAAGGCGCTCTGAACAAGGCCCAGGCTCAAAGCTTTGCGCGCCTGACAGTAACCCGAGGTGCCCAGCGCAGGCTTGCTGAGTTTGGTCCCCTTGCCCTGCCGCTGCGAGAGCCGCCAGCAGCGCAGTTTGGAGACAACCTCCTGGCAGGCCATCTCCGGGTTGAGCACCTGGTAAAGGAAGGCTCAGAACACCGTCACCGGAGGGAGCAGCCGTACGCGTCTGGCCTTTGCTCCCGGAGTCTTGGAGAAGAAGGCAGCGGGCAAACACGAGGCCAGCAGCGCGGCCAGATCAGGCAGCGCAAGCTGGCGCAGTTCGTCCAGACCGGAGGCGAGCCGGGAGGCTTCGGCGCGCTTGGCACGTCCGTGAAGAGTGCGTGGGAAATGAGGCAGGAAGCAAGTTTGAAGAGCCATGCTCCTGCAACCCAAAAACCACCGCTTCGTTGTACCCCTTATGGCAGGTTAAAGAGGACTCAAAATCCACGATGACCCGCCTTAACTGAGTGCCATTCATGACTGGCATGGCAGCACTCAACAAGTGGGGCGACCGGAACACTGCGGCCTGGGATGAACCTGAGTTGCTGTCCAATTTTGTGCAGGGTGCCAAATAGGAGAAGGTGAAATTGCCACAGAAAGCGGTGTTGCGGTGAAAATCCGCCTCATTCCACGCGATTTTTGCGGTGAATATTGCCTTTGCGGTGAAAACCTGCTACAATCCCCGCAAAAGAAGCGGAGATTATGGGATACATTCACGAACAGGCCGAATGGCCGAAACTTTCATGGGACGATGGGAAGCTGTCCGCAGTGCTGGCAGATGTCCGGCACCGGCAAGGGCGTTTGCTCGGCAGAATGGAAGGTTTAGGCTTCCGACTGCGCTCTGAGGCGCAGCTTTCCACCCTGACGGCAGACGTGGTGAAATCCAGCGCTATCGAGGGAGAGAAACTGGATGCCGAGGAAGTCCGCTCATCAATCGCCCGCCGCCTGGGATTGGAATACGAGGGTACAGCCGTGGCGAGCCGCGATGTGGAAGGCATTGTCGAGATGATGCTGGATGCGACTCAGAACTTCGCCAAGCCGCTTACGACTGAAAGGCTGTTCGACTGGCATGCTGCTTTGTTCCCAACAGGGCGAAGCGGGATGCACAAAATCACGGTGGGGGCATGGCGTCCGGTCGAAGCCGGCGCGATGCAAGTGGTGTCGGGGCCGATTGGCCGCGAAAAAGTTCATTTTGAAGCGCCTTCAGCGGAAAAGCTGGATCAGGAGATGACAGCGTTCCTCGAATGGTTCGAGGCCGCTAACGGTGTCGATCCTGTGGTGAAGGCAGGAGTGGCTCATTTCTGGTTTGTGACGATCCATCCGTTTGAGGATGGCAACGGTCGTATTGGTCGTGCGATTGTGGATCTAGAATTGACGAGAGCTGACGGCACTGCAGAACGGTTTTACAGCATGTCCTCACAGATTGAGACGGAGCGGAAGGAATACTACCTCCAGCTCGAACGCGGACAACGGAACGGACTCGATGTGACTGTCTGGCTCGAATGGTTCCTTGGCTGTTTGGGCCGTGCGATAGCGAAAGCCGATGAAACGCTCTCGGGTGTTCTGCAGAAAGCTCGCCTCTGGGAGAAGGTGAATCAGCAGCCAGTGAATGACCGTCAACGCAAGGTCATCAACAGGCTGCTTGATGGATTTGAGGGGAAACTGACTTCATCAAAATATGCGAAGCTCGTGAAGTGTTCGGAGGATACCGCCCTACGGGACATTAGTGCTCTGGTTGGACGTGGCGTGTTGATCAAAAATGAGGCTGGCGGACGCAGCACCAGCTATACGCTGGCTACAGAAGTGCCCAATAGCGAGCAGGTGGGATGGAGGGGATCCAGTGATTGAATTTCCAGAATGAACCGGACCCGACACCTTTCTGCTTTACATTACATTGATTGTTGGTAGTTAATAAATTGGCAACTTTGGGCACCGAAAACAATTTAATATCACGGCCACGGAGTCTGCGGACCGGTGATCTCCATTGAATCCCACCAATGCAGGAAAGCCGGGATAGGAGTATACCGACCCAATTTTGCGGAGTAGCCAAGCTGGAGGATCTCGTTACCGAGACTTTAACAGGCATTCACTCACAAAATCCATTTTGTCAGGGATGCTTGCGACTTCTTCCCAAAGCCTGTCCCTGCCCCAAGAGGCATCAAAATGTAGCCTGCCAGCATGCACTTCAGCGGCGCAGAAAGCCGCCTTTGCAAAAAGACCCTTTTGAGAACCAAATTTAGAAGTTAGCCACTTCCCAAATGGCGTTCTCGATTCGCGATTTAAAATTGCCTCATCAGGAGGAAGTTTATGTTTAGCTGCATACAGAAGCAAAAGCGGACGTTTGGAATTCTTTAATTCATTCTTAAAGTCGGAGGGCGTTGGTTTTGCTGTAAAAAACGCCACCAATAGATGCGAATGCAAAGGAGATGGAGTCCGTGGAATGCCTTTGATCGATTTATATTCAAAAGATGAATCAAAAATTCCCTTCGGTTGATCCTCGATCAAGGTGAAGAAGTGAGGTTGGACCGGCAATTGAAAGGCTTTATTTCCGATGATAGCCATTCCCTCACAAAGTAGGACGCGGATCCCAAGACAGCAAAACATCATGGAGGAAACCCATGCATGCTCCATGCAGCACCATCCCGCATCTACGACACCGTTGGGCATTTGCTCTTCACGTTCATCGGTTTGAATCAATGCCCGCAGAAATCGAATGGTCCGCCTTTCGTTCTCCTCCATGCGCGGGAACCTGTTCCATCATTTGCCATATCGCAACCGGTTAACATCTCCCCGCCAACACCGACCTACCCCACCAGCTTCAGCGTCCGTTTCTCCCGGGCGCTTTGGAAGGCGGTATCGACGATCTGCTGGCCGATGCGGGAGATGTCGAGACGGAGCGGGCCGATGAGGGGTGCGCCGGTTTCGAGGTGGTGGATGACGTGCTCGACGGGATTGCGGTTCGGGGCGAGAACGGGATCGACCGGGATCTCGTAGCCTTCCGGGCGGGCGCGGGTTTGGACGCGGACGGTGGGTTCGTAGTCATAGCACGAGATCGTGCCGTCGGTGCCTTTGAGGACGAAGCCGCACTTGGGCTGGGGCTGGTGGGTCCAGGGATCGGTGAAGGTGCCCCAGCGGGTTTCGCTTTTGCTGAGGCCGAAGCTGTAGCGGATGATGGCGACGGCGTGCTCGTCCACCTCCAGCCCGGCGGGTTCGTCCCAGACGCCGGTGACTTCCAGCGGGGCCTGGCCGCCGAGGTGCCAGGTGCCGAGGGTGGTGCCGTAGCCCATGTAGTCGAGCAAGGAGCCCCCGCCCTGCGCCTTGCTGTAAAACCAGCTGGCGGCTTTTTCGGGTTTCTCCATGATGATGTGCGTGCCAAACGGGGCGATCTTGGAAACCCAGTCGCCATGATTGGAGGCGGCGGGACAGAGGATGACGATGTCGGGCTTCGTCTGCTCCATGCAGGCGCGGTAGTCGGTGAAGACCTGGTGTGGCGCGAGGCTGAAATGTCGTGTGGCGTCCACCAGACGTGCGGGCTGCTCATCGCAGATGCCGACGATCTCCGCGTTCGGGTGCTCGGAGGTCTGGCGCAGCAGGTCGCCCATGTGGAAGTGATCGAAGTTGATGCCGGCGATGCGCCATTTTTTGCTCATAGGGGCTGCATCGAAGCCGAAGGGCGATGGAATGACAATCTCCGATTTAAGCATTGCCCCAGACCTCTGCAGTTTGGTATCCTGCCTGTGTACACCCTGCCCCCCAACCTCCCCCAAAAACTCCCGCATGAATCCCAAGCGCACCATTGTCATCCTCATGATCGCCTTTGCCACGATCTGGACCACCGATCTGTTGATCCACCAACTCGCCATGAAGTCCGATTACCTCGCTGCGGTGGGTCTGTGGCGCACGCCGGACGGGATGAACCAGCTCATCAAATGGCTGATGGTGGGGCAGTTCATGGCGGCGGCAGGGCTCACGGTTATCTGGATCAACCGCTGCGCGCCAAACACCACGACGCTGAAATCCGCCGCACGCTTTGGTTTTTTTGTCGGCATGATCGCCACGTCCTATGTCCCGATCTTTTACGCCGTGATGCCGATCCCCGGCCTGATCTGCGTGAAATGGGTCCTCTTTGGCATCCTGCAAAGCATCGTGGTGACCTTGGTAGTCTATGTGACCACGCGCAAACTCGCCCAGGAGGGCTAGCGCCCACCCGGAGGGGACTCCCCGATGGCCGCCAACGAAATCCGCGACACGCCCGGTCGGCTGCTGCTCGGCTGGGCGGTGCTGTTCACGTCCGTGGTACTGCTCTCCTGGCGCATCCACCTCCGCCCGGCGGACTACGAGTGGACCGAGTACCCCACGGCGCTGGGCGACACGAAGTACTACCACGCGCTGGGCAAGGACGACCGCTACGAGCCGAACCTGCGCTTTCCCGGCCAGGATGAGGGGCTGTATCGCCGAGCGGAGGAGGCTGTGGAGCTGGATGACGCGATGATGATGAAACGGGCGCTCGATGCCACCGGCAGCCACTTCATCTACCAGCCGGAGGGCGCCGGAGAGAAGGGTCCCCTGCCCGTCTATTTGAAGAGTGGCGAGAACCGGTACGTGGAGTTTGGGGCGAGGAGGTTTTACCCGACGTATGTGCCGAAGGCGGGGCCGTGAGGACGGGGATTGACACTTCGACAATCAGCAATCCTTGTTCATCACTCGTCAATCACGCCTGCCCATGAGGCCCTGGAGCCGGAGGATTGACGATTTTCGAGTAATCGATTTTTGATTTTAGAGGTTCCAAGCCACCGGCATAAGCACGCGATGAGTGGATGTCATCCTATCGTGCGAGTCTCAACAATGGAACACAAGCCGCCACGCCTGCGCCCGGGCACAAAATTGGCTCGTGAAATGCGCTTGGCACCCCCCAAATTCTCCCTTTACTCCCCAGCCCCAAACATTCTCCCAAGACACACATGCCCATCGCCCGCGCCCTGCTCTCTGTTTCCGATAAAACCGGCCTGCTCGAATTCGCCAAAGGGTTGGCGGCGCTCGGAGTGGAGCTGCTTTCCACGGGGGGGACGTCCAAGCACCTCAAGGAAGGCGGGCTGAAGGTCACAGATGTGTCAGACCACACCGGGTTTCCAGAGATGTTCGACGGCCGCGTGAAAACGCTGCACCCGAAAGTCCACGGCGGCCTGCTGCAGCGCCGTGACAATGACGAGGACAAGAAGAACGCCCAGAAGCACGACATCCCGTGCATCGACCTCGTGGTGGTCAATCTCTACCCCTTTGAAGAGACCATCGCCAAAAAGGACGTAACGCTCGAAGAAGCGATCGAGAACATCGACATTGGCGGCCCATCCATGCTGCGCAGCGCGGCGAAAAACCACCGCTGGGTGACCGTGATCACCGATCCGGCGGATTACAGCGTCGTGCTGGAAGAGATGAAGGAGCATGCCGGAGACACCACCCTGGGCACCCGCGAGCGTCTGGCCTGCAAGGTGTTTCAGCGCACCGGAGCCTACGACTCCGCCATCGCCAGCTACCTGAACAAGGAGCAGAGCACGCAGAAGACCTTCAACCTGAGCCTGCCTCTGTATGCCGAGCTGCGCTACGGCGACAACCCGCACCAGAAGACCTCCCTTTACGGCAACTTCGGCGACTACTTCGTCAAGCTGCACGGCAAGGACCTCAGCTACACGAACGTGCTGGACATCCACGCTGCGGCAGAGATCGCCCTGGAATTCCGCCGCCCCACCGTGGCCATCCTCAAGCACACCAATCCCTGCGGCGTGGGCTGTGCGGATGAAGACCTGCGCGAAGCCTGGCAGAAAGCCTTTGAGACGGACAAGCAGGCCCCCTTTGGCGGCGTCATCGTGGTGAACCGCAGCATGACGCTGGGCCTCGCCCGCATCATCTCGGAAATCTTCACGGACGTGATCATCGCGCCTGACTTTGATGCAGACGCACGTGCGCTGCTGCAGAAGAAAAAGAACCTGCGCCTCATCCAGATGCTGCCCGGCGTGGCCGAAGCCCTCACCGAGCCGACCATCCGCTCCGCCCCTGGCGGCGTGATGGTCATGGACAGCGACTCCCGCGCCCTGGGCCTGGAAGATCTGGAATCCAAGGTCAAGACCATCCGCCCGCCAACCCGTGACGAGCTCGAAGCCATGCGCTTCGGCTGGCGCGTGGTGAAGCACGTGAAGTCCAACGCCATCGTCTTCGCCACCAGCGACCGCACATTGGCCATCGGTGCCGGCCAGATGAGCCGGGTGGATTCCTGCCGCATCGCGATTTGGAAGGCCAAGGAAGCCGGACTCTCGCTCAAAGGCTGCATCGTCGCCTCCGACGCCATGTTCCCCTTCCCCGACGGCCTCATCGCCGCCGCCGAAGCCGGTGCCACCGCAGCGATCCAGCCCGGCGGCTCCGTGAAGGACAGCGAAGTCATTGCTGCCGCAGATGAGCACAAAATGGCGATGTGCTTCACCGGCGTGCGCCATTTCCTGCACTAGGATAGCCTCCGCTGTGAGATGCGGTGTTGCAAAACAGCCCACCGGGTCAAGAAAGGGTGGGCATGGGGTGCCATGTGCCCCGCTTGACCTCACCTTGACGTGCGTTCGCTCAGTGTGCCGGTTTTATCCCGGCATTTTTGTTCCTTGTGCGGACGCCGCTCCCGTTCAATGCCTACGTCCATGATTTTCGCTTACTACCTGCACGACCTCAGCCCGTTTGTGATCAAGTTCACGGACAAGATCGCCATTCATTGGTATGGACTGGCCTACGTGCTGGGATTTTACCTCACCTACCGAGTGATGTTCTTCCTCGCCCAGCGCGGGCTTTCCGAGATCAAGCCGGAGGCGGTGGCGGATTTCATCACGCTGGTGTCGCTCTTCGGCCTCGTGCTGGGCGGGCGGCTCGGCTACATGCTGCTGTACAACTTTGACGAGTTTGTGCATGCGCCGTGGACGTTCTTCCTGCTGAATCAGGGGGGCATGGCAAGCCACGGTGGCATCGCGGGAGTCACGCTCTTCTGCGGCTGGTATGCGTGGAAGCACAAGATCTCCTGGGCGGGCATTGGTGACTCCATCGTATGCGGTGCGCCGCTGGGGGTGTTTCTGGGCCGCATCGCGAACTTCATCAATGGCGAGCTGTTTGGCCGCGTGACCACGGTGCCTTGGGCGGTGAAGTTTCCGACGGAGCTGCTGCATGAGGACTTCTACCGCCAGGGCGGGCAGCCAGGGCTTATCCCCGAAGGTTTGCAGCACAGCCCGGAGATCATCGCCTACTTTGAGAAGTATCGTGGCGGGCGCGCGGAACTGGCGGAGATCCTGCATCCGCGTCATCCCTCCCAGCTTTATGAGGCACTCGGCGAAGGCCTGCTGCTCAGTGCCATCCTGATCTTCATTCGTCTGCGCTTTCCCCGGCTGCGCCAGGGCATCATCGCCGGCCTGTTCTTCATCCTCTATGCCATCGCCCGCATCGCCCTGGAGTTTGTGCGGCAGCCGGACAGCGGTTCCACGATGATCATGGGCCTGACCAAGGGGCAGTTCTTCTCCACCTTCATGTTCATCGTCGGTGGGGTGTTCATCGCCTACGGCATCATCTGGGGCAAAAGCCCGCCTGGGAAGGCTCCCGTGGCTGAAAAGGCCTGATGCGGGTGGTCTCAGGAATGATTTTTCACCTTTCCCACACGAAAGCTGAATCGGGCGGCGTTAGGCTAGTCGAATTCACCTGATTGCATGGAAGCCGCCTTTGACTGGAAACGCACCTTTAACCAACTCGCTCCGCAGTTGGTGATGTATGCGCGTCAGCTCGTCGATTCCAAGGCCGACGCCGAAGACGTCGTCCAGCAGGCCTTCGTGCGCTGGTGGCGGCGCTTTCCGGAGGGTGACGCCAGCCACATTCCTCTGCTCTACGCCGCCGTGCGTACCATTGCCCTGGATCAGCGCCGCTCTGACCACCGCCGGATGAACCGGGAGGCCAAGTCCGACATCGCGGTGGCAGGTGAAAACACTCCCGCCTTTGATCCCAAGCCCGAACAGAAAGAGACCGCCGCCATCGTCGAGAAAGCGCTGCAAGCCCTGCCCGAGGAGCAGCGTGAAGTGATCACGCTCAAGCTCTGGGGCGACCTCACCTTCCAGGAAATCGCCGCACTGACCGGCTGCTCGATCAACACCGTCTCCGGCCGCTACCGTTACGCCCTGCAGGCGCTGCACAAGAAGCTCGGGCACCTGCGCGCCGATCTCCTCGGCGAATCCACCTCTCCCGCAATTAACATCCTACCCTTCACCTCTCCCAGAGAGGCAATGTCATGAACAACGACCTGAACGACACCCAACTCGAAAACATGCTGCGTGGCATTGCGCCGGCAGCAGCCTCTCCCGCCCTGGTGCAGCGGGTCGATGACGAACTGAAGCTGGACATGAGCTGGCTCAGCACCAGCCGCCGGAAACCCCAGCACCTGCCGCGCTGGCTTATGTCTGCGGGATGGGCATCTATGGGGGCGGCGGCCGCCATCGCCGTGATGAGCTACCTGCCGCAGCAGCCGGGCACCCAAGCAATCGCCGCCACCTCCACCACCGCACCTGTCGTAATTACCGGCTCCACCATTCGTGAGTGGGATGACGAGCAAGACAATGGCATACACCACGGCCGCAACCGCATGGACGAGAAGCTGGCCCTCGTCGTCTCCAGCGAGCTGGGGACGTGGGTGGATCCCCGCTACGGCTCGCAATTGACCATGGAGATCCCCAGCCGGCAGAACCTCTTGCTGCCCGTCTCTTACAAGTAAACAAGGCCCCAACCTCCCTTCCCGCCGCCTCGGGCGAGAGATTGAGAGTGACACCTCAAAACGTAAAAAGCGGCGATAACTCATTGAGCTATCGCCGCTTTTGTTAAATGATATAGCTGTCCGTTACTTCGCTGCCAGGGCTTCCTTGATCGCGGCCACCACTGCAGGGGCATCGGGTTTGTCACCGGGCTCGAAGCGTTTCAGGATCTTGCCATCACGGCCAATGAGGAACTTGCCGAAGTTCCATTTCACATCTCCTGGGAAAGGAGAGGTAGGGCCGGTGAGCACCTGATACAGCGGGCTCTTGTCTGCACCTTTCACTACGAGCTTGTCAAACATCGGGAAGGTCACCTTGTACTTGAGGGAGCAGAACTCCTTGATCTCGGCATTCGTGCCGGGCTCCTGACCACCGAAGTCGTTGCAAGGAAAGCCGAGCACGGCCAGACCGTCCTTCTTGAATTCCTGGTTGAGCTGTTCGAGCTGCGCATACTGCGGCGTCTTGCCGCACTTCGAGGCGACATTCACGATCAGCATGACCTTGCCATGATAATCCTTCAGGGAAGTGTCTTTGCCATCGATGTCTTTCAGCGGTACATCGTAAACGGATTTAGGGGCGTCCGCCGCGTGGAGTGCAACGGCAAGCAGGAGGGTGGAGGCGAGGGTGAGAAGTTTCATGGGACGACATCTACGTTGCTGGACCTTGCAGTGTTGCGGGCCAATGAGGAAGAGACTCAAGTCCTACTCACGGCGGCCCCATCACCTTCAGATGCACAAAGCGGCGACTGCCGCCGCCGATGGGAATCGTGGCCTTCACCTGCTGCACGGTGCCGTCGTCGGAGAGAATCGTTTCACTCACGCCCGTGTTTTGCCAGTCATTGGCCAGCGTGTCAGTCCATTCCACGGTGAAGACGGCACCCGCATTCAGAGCACTAACGCTGCGCGTGTAGCTGAACTCGAAGATCACCCCGCTGCGAGCGATGCTGGCGGGCAACGAACTCGCGGTGGCAGGATTCAGATGGCAGGCCCATTCGAGGAGATTGGACAGGCCGTCATGGTCAAGATCAAAGGTGTCTGCAGCATTGCCGCTGTTATCCACCGTGCCAAAATGCGTCCATCGCCAGTTCTGCTGGGGGGTCATCGCGGTGATCTTTAACTCGGTTCTCATGGAGTAATAAGCTGCGCTCAAGGCACCGGAGATCGCGGTAGTATTTAAGTCCACTACCGCGCCATATTCCACGCCTGCATTATACTCCTGCCCGGGAACGAAAGTGTTTGAGGGCACCTGCATGTTCACAGAGTTGGTGCCCGGCGATGAGGAAGCAAACACGGTCGGATTCTCAACTATGCCGCCGATCCAAGCATCAATGAAATCCTCCGCATGTGTGCCATAAGCAGAGAATGAGTTGGACGTGATGACAAGGGCTTGTTCGGGAGCGATGTAATACTTGCCGCCTGACCAGGTTCCGCCGGTGAGATTCATCATGGGCAGCGTTGGATAGACATCTCCGGTGAGGTTCAGCGCGACATCGGTCCCTTCCACATTGACAGTGTATGTGCCGCTGCCAAACCGTGCGTCCATATCGGCGAGTGTGGGCGAGCCCCAGTCGTTGGCGTTCGGCCAGCCGTAGCGCCACCAGTCGTTGTTACAATTGTAGATCAACCGCCCCCCGTGGTGTAACTCCGGAACCTGAGACAAGTGAAATGCGGTGAAAGGTCCGGTGACGGTTGGACTCTCCCGAAGGGCGAGTATGTTCATGCCGATGACGTTCACGCTGAATCCATAAGGGCCGCCGTAAGTTTCAGATTGCGGAGTAGGATTGGGAATCACATGGCTGGCAGAGTCCTGAATGTGTTCGATGGTCTTGCTTATCAGCACGTTTTGCACCTGATAGGCAACTGGATCGCCCTCATAGCGCACAAGCGCGACATCGTAAGTCCCGCTGCTGTTGAGGAACCATCCGCCCAGCACGATCCGGCCATCGCCCTGCACCAACACGCCGCTGGCGAAGGCGTCCGGACTGCAAAGATAGGACGTCACTCTGCCATCGGCGTGGAAGCTTGTGTCCAGGCTGCCATCCAGGTTGAATCGAGCCAGGGCGAACTGGGAATCGCCTTCAAGCGTCGCGTTTCCAGAGACAAGAATCTTGCTGTTGGTCTGAAAGGCTAGGCCGTTTCCCTCGGCATAGGAGCCGCCGAATCCTGTCGTCACGATGCCGGTGCCATCAAGGGTGGTGTCCAGGTCGCCGTCGCTAGTGTAGCGTACGAGTGCCATCTGCCCGATGGCGTTCACCGTGCGGCCACCGATTACGATGCGTTCCTCGGTATCCAGCTTCATCCGCCACGCACAGCCACGCTCGCCGCCGATCTCCGTCGTCAGCACCTTGCCATTGGTGCCAAAGCTGGTGTCCAGCGTGCCATTGGGGAGGAAGCGTGCCAGCACAAAACCTCGGAGGCCTCCTCCTGCGTGGTCGCCTTCCGAGTCTCCTGAAACCACAATGCCGCCAGCGCTTTGTACCGCCACGCTGTTGCCATATTCGAAGCCACCGAAATCGAGCGCGACCACGCCCGTGCCTCCAAAGCTGGTATCGAGGTTGCCGCCGGGATTGTACCGGACCACCACCAAATCATTCCCATTCGTGCCGACCACCAGTATCTTGCCATCAGGCGCGACGATCAAGCCGGTTCCCTCGTCACTGCTTCCGCCTAGATCGGTGATGGCCTTGCCATCGCCGTCGAAGGTCGGGTCCAAGTCGCCATTCTTGTCATAGCGCAGCAGGGCGAGATCGACGCCTGAACTTCCGACGACAAGGATCTTACCATCCTGCTGCAAGGCCACATTCAGCACGTACACATTCTGGGCGATGGCGCTGGTGGCGGTGTTGAATGTGTCATCCACGCTGCCATCGGCATTGTACCGGCGCAGCACCACATCCCGTGTACCGTCCACAACTCCGTGATCGGTGCTGGTTGCGATGATGATCTTGCCATCGCACTGCTGCACCATGCTCATGTCGCTCCCCTCGCTGTCGCCGGCTTCGGTGGTCGCATGTCCCGTGCCGTTGAAGGTGATGTCAGGTGCCCCAGGCAAGGGGGCGGAGGTTGATACTGCAAAGTTGTCGGCATAAACAGAGCCGCCGGGCACGACGAGTCCCTCGGAAAAGGCTCCCACGCTGACCTGGAAACCCAGGTTATGCGTCAGTTTCCACAGACCGTTGCGCATGTTGCCACCGCCGGACGGCCCCACGCCAAAGGTGCCGTACATCTGCCACTGGTAGCCGTTGCTGCTGCCGTCCGGGTCATAGTAGGCGGTGAACAACTGCGTCACGGGATCGTAGCTGAGGCGCACGGAACCGGTGGTGACGGCGGAATGGTCGGAAGGTATGGTGCGGGGCAGCACCTCATGATCATCCTCGGCGTTGACAGCCGTGGTGTGCAGGGCGGAAAGAAATCCACTCGTGCCACCCTCAGGGGGGCCGCGGTAGAGCTCCACATAGATTCTGTCGTCAGCGTTCTCCAGGCTCGTCACGCTGATGCCCACGCTGGCGTTTTTGTAGGTGGTGGTGCTTTCAGGTTTGTAGCCGGTGGGACTGAGGGTGTTGACCACATCCAGCACAACGTCGAAGGCATCAAAACTGCCTGCGGTGTTGAGCGTCCAGGAACCGCCCGTTCACTTCGGACAAAGACGCCCCGCCATTGAGGTCGTCTGGGGCATCCCATTTCGCTGCGTCACGCGCATTGTCATCAAAGTTCTCCGAACCCGACAGTACCGTCGTGCAATGTCGTATCACATTGGCGGTGTAGGTGTTGGTCAAGTATCCATCTTGGGAGGCAATACCGATGGAGATCAAATTGGAGCCTACATGCAGCGGCACGTCCGCGCTGGCGGTGCCTGAGGCGACGGCTGCGCCATTCACCGTCAAAGTAGCATTGCTGAAAGTGGTGGATGGCGTCACCGTGACCGATGTCGTGTCATTGGACACACAGGTCAGATAGTTAATCGTGCCGCCGTCAAACTGAGGCGAGAGCACACCGGAACTGAGGGAAAGCGCCGAAAGGGCCAAGGTCCTCGCGACGAAGTTGTCCGCATAGACCGCACCACTGGCGACCACCTGGCCCTCGGAAAAGCCCCCGACACTGACCTTGAAGCCCAAGTTCTGCGACAATTGCCATGGGCTGTTGAGGGTGGTGCCGCCTCCGAAGGCACCCACACCAAAACTGCCATAGACCTGCCACTGGAAGCCGTCGTCACTGCCAGTCGTATCGTAGTAGGCGGTGAATATCTTTGAGACGGGATCATAACTCAGCCGAACTGAAGCCGTCGTGACGGACCCGTGGGCAGTGGGGATCGTGTATGGAAGGACCTCTCCCCCGGCTGCAGCGGAGCTCAGCACCGCCAGAAAGCCCTTCCCATCAGTCAAGTTGCCGCCGCGAAAGAGTTCAATAAAGATGCTGTCCTCCGCATTCTCCAAGCTCGTTACCACCAAGCCGATCGATGCGTTGGTATGATCACCGCTGGGATTGACATTATTCGACACATCCAGGGTGACGTCGAAGACAGCGGAATTGGGCGATGTGTTCAGCACCCAGGGCCGCACCGCCTCATCAATACCATTGACGGTATCCGGCGTGGCCACCCGATACTCCAGTCTGCCATTGGCCTCCACAAGCGAAGCTCCGCCGCTGATGGCATCAGTCCCCCAACTGGCCGCGTTTTTGCTGTTGTCATTGAAGTCGTCGCTGCCGGAGAGTTGGGCACGCAGAGCCCCACCGCTAATCCAAAACATGGCGGCAATCAGAAGGATGTGACGGGTGGATGCGGACATGTTTGAGGCGGTTTGGGATTAGGAAAATCGGCAGATCAAAGGCGCGTGTGCTAAGCAAGAAATTGACCAGACTTGCAGGTAGTTTACCACAATTAGGATGGGTTATATTCGAGGTCGGCAGGCTCTGTCTAGAATAAACACCTTCCCGTGATCGACCTGAATCGCCTTGGCGGCTGAGGGGTGCAGGAAAGGCGAAAACTGGTTTGAGGACATGGTGTAGGGCTCCGTCCGCCTCAGGATCGCTTGAGAGCCGGTAGAGCAAGGAGCCCCGCGTGTCCTCGCCCACCAGCACAATCACAGCCTGGGGGAAAACACCGTTTCAGAACGCCGAATCTAACCTGATCCGCCGTTATTGTACCGGAGGAGGGAGGACTTTAAGGCGGACGAAGCGGCGGCCGGTGCTGCTGACGGGCAGCGTGGTTTTCACCTGCTGCAGGAGGCCGTTGTCGGAGAGGATCACCTCGCTCACCTCCCCAGCAACAGCACGCCTAGGGGGGGGAGATCAACAACGATACTCCAGGGCTGACCCTGCCAGGGCATGTGCTGGGCTTGGAAGCCTGCACCGGCGCTGACGCCAGAGCCGGCGTAGTTCGAAGCATCGCTGTTGAGGAGTTCGCGGTAGGTGCCGGCTTCGGAGACGCCGACGCGGTAGGCTTTGCGGGTCACGGGGGTGGCGTTGACGAGCACGGTGACTTTGTCGCCATCGGACGAGGAGCGGACGTAGGCGAAGATGCTGTTGTCGGCGTCGTTGGCATCCAGCCAGTAGAAGCCGCCGGGCTCGTGGTCCTTCGCGCAAAGTGCGGGGCGGGTGGTGTAGAGGTGATTGAGGTCTTTGACGAGCTTTTGCAGGCCGCTGTGCTCCTCCCCCAGGAAGAGATGCCAGTCGAGGCTGCTGTCATGCCTCCATTCATTCCACTGGCCGAATTCGCCGCCCATGAAGAGCAGCTTTTTGCCTGGGAACGTCCACATCCAGGAGAAGAACATGCGCAGGTTGGCGAACTTCTGCCAGCGGTCGCCGGGCATTTTGTTGATCAGGGAGCCTTTGCCGTGGACGACTTCATCGTGGCTGAGCACGAGGATGAAGTTTTCATCAAAGGCGTAGATCATGGCGAAGGTGGCCTCACCATGGTGGTACTTCCGGTGTACGGGGTCTTCGGCCATGTACTGCAGGCTATCGTTCATCCAGCCCATGTTCCATTTGAAGCCGAAACCGAGGCCGCCGGTGCTGACGGGCTTGGAGACACCGGGCCAGGCCGTGCTTTCTTCCGCGATGATGGTGGTACCGGGATGCTTGGCATAGCAGACGGTGTTCAGCTCGCGCATGAAGGCGATGGCTTCCAGGTTCTCGCGACCGCCAAGATGGTTGGGAATCCACTGACCCGCCTCGCGTGAATAGTCGAGATAAAGCATTGATGCTACAGCATCTACTCGGAGGCCGTCGATATGGAACTGCTCCAGCCAGTAGAGAGCGTTAGAGATGAGGAAATTCTTCACCTCATGACGGCCGTAATTGAAGATGAGGGTGCCCCAATCCTGATGCTCGCCGAGGCGGGGGTCTTCATGCTCAAAGAGGGCGGTGCCGTCGAACTTGGCTAGGCCGTGCGAGTCTTTCGGGAAATGCCCCGGCACCCAGTCGAGGATGACGCCGATGCCTGCCTGATGGCAGCGGTCAATGAATTCACGAAACTCATCAGGATTTCCGAAGCGGCTGGTCGGCGCGAAGTAGCCGGTGACCTGGTAGCCCCAGGAGCCGTCAAACGGATGCTCGGCGATGCCCATGATCTCGATGTGTGTGAACCCCAGATTTTTGACATAGGGGATCAGATCGTCCGCGAGCTCTGTGTAGGACAACCAGCGGTTGCCGTCCTCGGCCTTGCGCTTCCAGGAGCCAAGGTGGACCTCATACGCGCTCATGGGTGTGTGGTAGAGGTCGTGCTGCGCCCGTTTCTGCATCCACTCCAGGTCGGACCAGTGGTAGCGCTCCAAGTCAAAGACCAGGCTGGAGGTCTGCGTGCCGTGCTGGGCAAAGACGGCGTAGGGATCGCTCTTCAGGCAGAGGTGGCCGTGCTTGTCCACGATCTCAAACTTGTAGTGCGTCAGCTCGGTGATGCCAGGGATGAAGATTTCCCAGATGCCGGCCTCGATGCGGTTGCGCAACACGTTTACGCGGCCATCCCAGCGGTTCCAGTCGCCCACCACGGAGACGCGCTGGGCATTGGGTGCCCATACGGCAAACTGACAGCCGGCGATGCCGTGCAGCGTTTTCAGCCGCGCTCCCAGCACCTCCCAGAGGCGCTGATGGGTGCCTTCGCGGAAGTAGTACATATCCTGATCTCCGAGCAGCAGGCCGAAGGAGTAGGGATCGCTGTAGCGGGTGGTCTCGCCTTCAAAGGGGGTCACTTCGAGCTGGTAAAGGCCCTTGGGGGTGACGGCTTCAAAGTAACCGTCTTTGTGCAGCTTTTCGGCCACCACGCGCTCATTGCCAACGATGACCGCCACTTCTTTGGCGTAGGGCTGCACGGTGCGCACCACCTGCTTCCCTGCCCCGGCCTCATGCGCCCCGAGGAAGGCGAACACATTTTGATGTCGTGCAGCCAGCACGGCTTCGATCTCGGCTTTGTGGGAATATTGGCTCATCAAAGCCACTCATGGAGCCTTTCGACCAGAAAGCAACGGCTCTAGCATCTCCTGCACGATTCGTGACCACGCCAGCCGCACCATCATGTACCGCTGCATCTTCCGAGTCTGGACGGCTGCGTTCGCCTTGATCTTGCGCGCGAGGGACTTGGGGGTGGTCGTGAGCTTGAAAAAGGTGGCACCCACCGCCACCTCTCGATGTGCCGGAATGTCAGAGCAGAACACCGGGACGCCGTGCAGTACGCCTTCGATCAAAGGCAGGCCGTAGCCTTCCTGCGTGCTGGGCAGAAAGAGCAGGTCCGCCATGTGGTATAGGCTGCGCACGTCGTTGTCAGTTAGGGCGGATGTTTCACCCAGAAAGAGCACGCGTTTGGCCACCCCAAGTTCTTTGGCGAGCAGCTTCAGTTCACGAAAATACTGCGCGCCATCCGTTTGATGTGGGTCCGGTGCCGCCGTGACGAGGTACAGCGCCTCGGGCAGTTCCGCGAGCAGCCGCAGACCCAGCTCAATGTTCTTCCTCCGCACAAAGCGCGTTGGCTGCAAGAGCACGAGACCGGCGTGTTCAAGCTTCAGCTCGCGCACGCGTTCGGTGAGGCCGAGAACGGCGCACGAATCGCAGCCATTGGGAATGACGTGAACCGGCTCCTGCGTCACCCTGGCGTAGTCCAGCCGCCGAAACTCCGACACCGCCACATGGACGGCCTGCGGCACCTGGGCGGACCAGCGCACATCATGCACCCAATTGACCCAGCGGATGTCCGGGCGGGAATACGTGAGGGCGATGAGCTTCTTCGTCCAGGCGAGATCGAAGGGCATGGTGAAGACATTGTGGACGATGACGGCATCCCAGGGCGCCAGGTGCCATTCCCCCCGTGTGAGGATCTCCACCTCATGCCCCAGCAGACGCAGCGCGGCCGCTTGCTCGCCAATCACACGCTCCACGCCACCGATGACGGGAGGTTTTGAGTAATGAAGAATGGCGATGAGCATTAATGGAGAGCGGGAATGACTATTTATGGAAATTATAACAACGCGTGGAGGCGAGCGCCATTTCGGTTTGGATTGAAATATTCGTAATCATTCCAGCTTCAAAAGGAACCAGCCCTGGCCCTCTAGGGTCGAACCCTCGTAGAGAACCACCTGCGAGTACCTCTATGCCAAATGGATGCCCGATCAAGTGGCCTTGGTTCATGAGGTAGAGATGTGGGAAAAGAGCAGGCAGTTCATTCAGATTGAGTAAGACAATACTCGGGCCCAATAGCTCACTTTTTTATCAGCAATCCTAAATGATGAGACCTGAGCAGCTACTGGGCTTTGGTTGACGAAAAGAAGGTGACGCCAAAACGCAGCGCCACTAACAAGCCCGCCAACCTCCTAGAAAAAAGAACACGCATGATGCTTGACATAATTCAGTATTTAACCCTATGAAATTAACACCATGAAAACGACTACCCACTCTGTCTGGATTGTTTATTGCCTCGTTCTCATCGCCTTGACCCAGGTGAAGGCCAAAGACGAGGTGCGTGTCTCCTACCCTTCCAAGGTCGAAGCCTCGAAGAGCAAAGAACGCGAGAAGCTCTTCACCCCATGGATGACCAATGATGCCCTCCGCAGCCAGACCGATGAGAAGCGGGCCAAGGGCGAGCAGATCATCTTCTTTGAATACAACAGCGCCACAGGGCAATCGCGCGCCATTTATGTGAGCAAGCTCAAGCTGAGCGGCCCATCCTCCCGCTGGTTTTACACCAGTGAACAAGCCATGGAGGAAAAACTCAACAGTGAGATCCAGGCCGGCCTTCAGCCTGCCTTCATCGTTCGCAACCTCAGCGGTGCCTA
>NCCR01000161.1 GCA_002279765.1 Verrucomicrobia bacterium 12-59-8
AAGGCGGAAGGCCTCAGCTTCGAGATCGAGAAACAGCTCAAGGAATGGGAAGAAAAAGTCCCCGCCGACCAGCTCGCCCCGATCAAGGACAAGCTCACCTCCCTGAAGTCCGCCGTCGAATCCGGTGACACCGACAAGATGAAGGCCCAGACCGAAGAACTCGAAAAACTCTTCGCCGCCGCTTATCAAGCCGCTGCCGCCGCAGGCGCAACCGGAGCCCCCGGTGGCATGCCCGACATGAGCGGCATGGGTGGCGCAGCCCCTGAGGCTGGTCCTTCGGAAACGAAGTCCCAGGACAAGGGCAAGGTCGTCGATGCTGACTTCGAAGTCGTCGATAAGGACAAGTAATCATCTCCTCTCAGAGCCTCATTATGTCGTCCGTGTCTTCCAATCCCCAGGATCAGCTTGCCGAGCTGGTCCTGGACTATGCTTGGAAGTCACTTGATAGAGCTACCGACTACTTTTCGAGAACCGAAAACAAAGCAAGCACGCAAGGAACATACATCGGAGTGACCCTTACAATCATGTTGGCTGGTGTAACCACAGTGTTTCCTGAAGGCAAGTGGAGTAACGGATTCGGCTGTGCTGCACAGATTTTGTATTTGTGCAGCGTAGTCGTGAATGCCATCGCACTGTTAATTTGTTATCGCGCCCTTTGGTTTAGACAAACTCTCGATATACCGCGCGTAGCAGACATGCAGTCGTACATTAAAGGCATGGCAGGTCATCAATTTACTTCTACAGCCCTGTCTGATCAACTTAGCGACTACATAGCGCAGGCTCAAATTAGTTACACTGATGCTGCGCATTCAAAACAAAAAGACATCCGCTTAGTTGGTCTGTTTGCAGTGAGCGGTGTCATTGTTCTTCTTTTGGCGGGCGCTTTAAGCCTCATTCACTCAACTCTTAGTTTCTATGTCAAAGCCGTCTAATAATTCGGGATCGCAGTCACCGCCACCTCAACAGGCTAGCGGACAAAACACTCCGCCGCCAGCACGCCCGCAGCCGCCGGCTATGCAAATGCTAAATAATTCGTTTCAACGCCAGGGTCAGTCTCATCAAGTGATCACAGAAAAGCGTCGCTGATACAATGAGTCTCGAAGCCCTCAAAGAACTGTCCGCGCTCGATGGAGAGGTAAAACGCCTCCTCCAGCGAGGCGAGGGGCTGTCGCCGGTTCGCGGCTGCTTCTCGCGCCCCTCCAGGGCGCTGCCTTTTTCCACGATGGGAAATCGCGTGGGTCCGGTGGTTGCACCACGGGCTAATATCTCTCGTGCCTCCGGCACGCATTCTCAGACGCTCAATCCGGTTCCTGCCTCCGTTTAACACTCTCATGCCTGAGTCCGTCTATATCGAAACCACCATTCCCAGCCTGCTCGGGGCGTTTCCCTCGCGCCGACGGGAAGAGGCGGTGCGTCAGCAGGCGACGCAGAGCTGGTGGGTGAGCCACCGGCAGAGCTACGAGCTGTTCACCTCTGATGTTGTGTTGGAGGAATGCTCTGTGGGTGATTCCGCGATGGTCGCCGAGCGCCGACGGATCATGGAAGACATCGCCGTGCTGGAGAGCAATGAAGAAGTCGAGCAGCTAACCGCAGCCTTCATGGCTTGCGGCGCATTGCCTCCCGCTGCCGACCGTGACGCGGCGCACATTGCCTTCGCCACGGTGCATGAGATCGACTATCTCCTGACTTGGAACTGCAAACACATCGCCAATCCTCACATCCAGAAGACGCTGCGCCGGGTGGCGCAGAAGTTCGGCCTGGAACTGCCCGCCATTTGCACGCCCCTCATCCTACTCGAAGCCGATGACTGAAGAAAGCAACACCCATGGCCCACGTGACCATACTCCGCTCGATCTCCATGACGGCCCCATACTTGCCGGTGTGCGCCGCGTGAAGGAGGAGCTTTCCAATGGCTACGGACACGATGTGCGCCGCCTTTTTGACCATCTACGCACACTCCAGACGACCTCTGGTCGCCGTTACGTTGATCATCGCACTCATAAGCACGCAGCAGCGTGATTTTCCCCGTGACCGCCACTCTCCAGTCGTTGCCATCCAGGCAACTGCAGTCCCGCCCCAGAGCGCCGCAACGCGGCGTCCTGGAAGGACGTGAGACAACCTCCACCCTCATCCCTCAACCACGATGAGTCTAGAGGCGCTCAAGGAACTATCTGCACTCGATGGGGAGGCCAAGGGCCTCCTCGCGAAGCATGATGAGCTTCTGCTGAAGATGCGCCGCAGTTTCCTCAACAAGATCGTGGAATGCTTCACCGGGCTGACCGAGGCCGAGGGCTTCCGCACCACGCGTGATCCCATGGGCGCCACCGCCCGTCTATCTGACACGGAACTGATGATCAGTTGTACGGACCCCTCCCACACGCTGGTGGATTCCCAGGCGAAGTATTCTGTGACCTGCTCGCTGGCGCAGAACAAGGCCTACGGCATCCTGCTGTGCCGCCAACCGCTGGTGCAGTTCACCAATCAAAGCGCCGATACGAACGACCAGATCACGAACAAGAAGCTGGAGATCGAGTATCTCCAATCGCTGATTGAAAACCACGGCGGAGATCAGTGGTTCGTCATGGGCCGCATGGAAAATACCTCCGACCTGCGCGGCATGACCGGCGTGCTGGGTGCGCCGTATGAGTCCTTCTCATCCTTCGACCAAGCCGTGAAAACAGCGCTGCGTGAAATCTCCAACGCCGCCGTAGCCCCCCGCGCATCATGAAGACGAACCCACTTCTCATCATGACGGCGCTGGCACTCGCCTCCTGCGGCAAAGCGCCCGAGGCTGCCAAGACCACGGCAGCACCGAAATCAGCAGCCGTTCCTGATGCACGCATCGAAGCGGAAATCTCCAGCGCGCTGACTCCTGCGCCTAAACCGACTGTTTCCGCCGCAGACGAGGCTTTGAAGAGCGAAGCCGATAGCATCATCGCGCAGTATCCCGGCAAAACCGCCACCGAGCTGCTGAACACGCCTGAAGTGAAGGACAAGCTGATCGTGGCGATGAAGAAACTCAGCGCGGATCCCGTCCTGCTGAAGCGCGTGAACTCCACCGTGGACCTGGCTGCGCAAATCAAAGGCCTTGAGGGTGCCGCGAAGCTTGACCTGGACATGAAAGGCTACGATCAAGAGCGTACCTCACGCATGCTGCAGTCCGTGCTCTCCGAAGAGCCGCAGCGCATCGTGGACTTCCTCGTCAGTGAAATCGGCGAAGCGGCCCCTGATCTCAGCTATGGCGGACTTGACCGTGCGCCGAATGGCGTGGCCATCGTCCCGAACACTCTTCCCGCGCCAGCCACTGCGGCACCGCCCACCGACCCCGAATGAATTTCCGCCCGGCCAGCCGGCACACCCAACCCGTGTGACAGCAGGCCGGGCAGACAACCCGAACCAAACCGAACTAGAACCAGAAACCCTCAAAGCACAAACCAGACCAACTATGGCCACCTCCATCACACCCCTCGGACGCCGCGTCCTCGTCAAGCGTTCCACCAGCGAAGAAAAGACTGCCGGCGGCATCTTCCTTCCTGACACTGCCAAAGAAAAGCCACAGGAAGCTGAAGTGCTCGCACTCGGCACCGGCAAGGACGACGAAGGCAAAGACGTGTCCACCCTCTTCACCGTGAAGAAGGGCGACAAAGTCCTCATCTCCAAGTACGGCGGCACAGAAGTGAAGCTCGACGGCGAAGACGTCCTCATCATCAACGAGACCGACATCCTCGGCATCATTGGCTAATCCCCCCCTCAAACCCCACACCTCAACTCACACTACTTAAACTGTTATGGCTAAACAACTCTACTTCGACGAAGCCGCCCGTCAGGCTCTCCTCCGCGGCGTCACCAAGCTGGCTCGCGCCGTCAAGGCCACTCTCGGCCCTGCAGGTCGCAACGTCATCCTTGAAAAGAAATTCGGCAGCCCAACGATCACCAAGGACGGCGTCACCGTCGCCAAGGAAATCGAGCTTCCAGACGCATATGAAAACATGGGCGCTCAGCTCATCAAGGAAGTCTCCTCCAAGACCTCCGACATCGCTGGTGACGGCACCACGACCGCCACGGTCCTGGCTGAAGCCATCTACGCTGAAGGTCTCCGCAACGTGACCGCCGGCGCCAACCCGATCTCGCTTCAGCGCGGCATCATGAAGGCCACCGAGGCCATCGTGGCCAAGCTCAAGGAAATCTCCACCCCCGTCAAGGACAGCAAGGAAGTGGCCCAGGTCGCAACCGTGTCCGCCAACTGGGACTCCAGCATCGGCAACATCATTGCCGAAGCCATGGACAAAGTGGGCAAGGAAGGCACCATCACGGTCGAAGAAGCCAAGTCCATCGAAACGACCCTCGAAGTCGTCGAAGGGATGCAGTTCGACAAGGGCTACCTCTCCCCTTACTTCGTCACCAATCCGGAGACGATGGAGTGCAACCTTGAGAACGCCTACATCCTCATCAACGAGAAGAAGGTCAGCAATCTGAAGGACATGCTGCCTCTGCTTGAGAAGGTCGCTCGCTCCGGCAAGCCCCTCCTCATCATCGCTGAAGACGTCGAAGGTGAAGCCCTTGCCACCCTCGTGGTGAACAAGCTGCGCGGCACCCTCAACATCGTGGCCGTCAAGGCTCCTGGCTTCGGCGACCGCCGCAAGGCCATGCTCGAAGACATCGCCATCCTCACCGGCGGCCGCTGCATCACCGAAGACCTTGGCATCAAGCTTGAGAACATCGAGCTCGCTGACCTTGGCCGTGCCAAGCGCATCACCATCGGCAAGGAAAACACCGTCATCGTCGAAGGCGAAGGCGGCAGCGAAGCCATCGCAGGCGGCGTCGCCGTCATCAACGTCGGTGCTGCCACCGAAACTGAGATGAAGGAAAAGAAAGCCCGCGTCGAAGACGCCCTGCACGCCACCCGTGCAGCCGTCGAAGAAGGCATCGTTCCTGGGGGCGGTGTCGCCCTCATCCGTGCTCAGGCTTCCATCGGTGATCTCGGCCTTACCGGCGACGAGAAGACCGGCGCTGAAATCGTCGCTCGTGCCATCGAAGCTCCTCTCCGTCAGCTTGCTGCCAACGCAGGCATCGAAGGCGCGCTCGTCGTTTCCGAAGTCAAAAAAGGCACCGGCAACCACGGCTACAACGTCGCCACCGGCGTGTATGAAGACCTCATCAAGGCAGGTGTCGTTGACCCAGCCAAGGTGACCCGCAGCGCTCTCCAGAACGCAGCCTCCATCTCCGGCCTCCTCCTCACCACCGAATGTCTGATCTCCGACATTCCGAAGGAAGAAGCAGCTGACGCAGGCGGCCACGGCCACGACCACGGCGGCATGATGTAATCGTAAGCGGGGCATTCCTGTCCCGTCCCCAATTTGACCGCTGCGTGACCCAACCCCCGCAGCGAATCAAAACCCAAAACCCCACGCGGCCCGGAAGTGATTCCGGGCCGTTTCTTTTTTGTACACGTCTGGGGCAGGAATGGCGTTATGCGAAACTGATTTCCGGAGAGCGACTCTGGAGCCACTCGACTGTGAGCTGAGGACAGCCCCTCCCCACCTGCGCTGTTTGGTCCTTCCCCTGCTAAAAGGAATAGAAAAAATCGATGTGTTCTTTCCTAAACATCCATTTACAGTGCAGCCAAAGTTAAAAATTTAAGGGGCAATAATGCCAATATTTTGAAATTCCATGAGATTGAGAGTGAAGAAGGCTTGATTGTTTATGGAAATTTTAATAGATTTGCCGCCGCATGAGCTTCCCATTTCCCAACGCTACTCTGCCGCCCCCCGGTCTGCCTGCTCGCTCTGGGGATCTCTTTACCCATGAGCTAGCCGCTCTGGTGCAGGACATTCAGCGCACCCGGGAGTGGTTTAACACCCAGCTCGATGCCCAGCTCGCCAGCCTGCATCAGCTTTGTGCTGCCACGCAGGCCGATGAGTCAAAACGCACTCTTTCGATGGCAACGCTCTTCGAAGCCCCGCATCCAGTGACGCAGGCACCTGCGGAGCAACCCGCCCCCGCAGTAATCCCACCTCTGGCAGCCGCGAAGACCGTTTCGACCGTGCATCAGGCGATCGTCCTGCCACCGACGTTGACGGCGGCTCTCGATCCGCAGCTCGAACAAGCGACGCTGCATGAACTGAACAACGCCCTGACACGTGCGTTTTCAGAAATCTCCGCCCGGGGCGGAATGATCAGCTGAATTCTGCCGCACAGCGTCATCTGAGACGATTCTTCGGCAAGCTCCGGTGCTCCGCTGACGTACAAGAGTGTTCCTCATGAACACCATCACCGACCCTGCCTCCGCGTCACGGCGCGAATTTCTCAAAACCACTACGAAGACCGCCGCCGGACTGTCCGTGCTCTCCGGCATCAGCCTTCCCTATGTTCATGCCGCCGGCAGTGATGAAATCCGCACGGCTTTGATCGGCTGCGGTGGCCGTGGCACGGGTGCTGCGAGCAATGCCATGGGCATCCAGAAGCGTGTGACCCGCCTCGTGGCGATGGCGGACGTTTCCGAGAAACGTCTCAAGGGCAGCTTTGAAGCGCTGAGCACCAAGCACCCTGACCGCATGTCCGTGTCTGAAGACGCAAAGTTCATCGGCTTCGACGCCTACAAAAACGCCATCGACTCACTGCGCAAAGGAGACGTGGCTATCTTCACCACACCCGTGGCTTTCCGCTGGGTGCATTTCAAGTACGCCATCGAGAAAGGCGTGAACATCTTCATGGAAAAGCCGATCTGCACCGACGGCCCGACCGCACGCCGTCTGCTGGCGCTGAACGAAGAGGCCAAGAAAAAGAATCTCAAAGTCGGTGTCGGTCTCATGTGCCGCCACTGCCGCGTCCGTGGCGAACTCTTCAACCGCATCCAGGATGGCGAGATCGGCGATCTGCTCCTCATGCGCGCCTACCGCATGCAAGGCCCTGTGGGTTCCGCCTTCACCCTGCCGCGTGATCCTAAAGTGGACCCGAGCGAACTGGCATGGCAGATCCAGCGCTTCCACAGCTTCCTCTGGGCCAGCGGCGGCGGCTTCAGCGACTTCAACATCCACAACATCGACGAAGCCTGCTGGATGAAGAACGACTGGCCGGTCGAAGTGCAGGCCAGCGGCGGCCGCAGCGACCGTGGCGACTACATTGATCAGAACTTCGACCACTACAGCTGCGAGTACACCTTCAAGGACGGTGCCAAGCTCTACCTCGAAGGCCGCACCGCCATCGGCACGCACAACCAGTTTGCCACGCAGGTGCATGGCACGAAGGGCAGCGCGATCGTCTCCACCGCCGGTCACTTCCCCTCCAAGGCGATGACCTTCAACAGCCAAAAGATGCAGCGTTCGAACATCATCTGGCGCGGCAAGCAGCCGGAGCCAAATCCGTACGACCTTGAGTGGCAGGATCTCATCGACGCCATCATTGCCGACAAGCCCTACAACGAAGTGGAGCGCGGCATCAAATCCAGCGTGACCACCGCTATGGGCCGTGCCGCCGCGCACACCGGCCAGGTCATCCGCTACGATGACTACATCAACAGCCCCTTCGAGTTCGCTCCAGGTGTGGACAAGCTCACCCTCGACGGTCCTGCACCGCTCATCGCCGATGCGAACGGCAAGTACCCAGTGCCACAGCCTGGTATCCTCAAAGACCGCGAGTACGCCATGGAGCCGCAGGCCAATCCCTTCCCGCTCATCCCCATGCCTCCCGCACCCGCCGAGGAGCCGCTGTCTCCGCCAGAACGGCCCAAAGCCGCTGCGAAGAAGAAAGAGAAGGCCAAGGTCTGACGCTGCAATCGCAGCACCGGCTGCCTGATTCTTGTTAAAATCCTAACCGCTGCCTGGCACCAGGCAGCGGTTTTTTTATTTAAGAACTAAGACAGCCCTGAGAGGGTTCTGAATGATTCTTTATAGGCTGAACTCAGACGGTGCGTTAGCTTATCCGCGTGGACAAAATTGAAAATGACACCCCCATACCGGAATCTCTGACAGACACGCCCGAAGCCGAATGTGTGCGGCAGCTGGTCGGGCGCAGACGCTGGTTGAAACTGGGTATGTGGGGTGCCTTGGGTGCGGTCGGGGGAGGCGCGGGCTATTTTATGGCCCCGCCCTCCGTGGTGCCGCTCTTCTTCAACGGCCTGCATGCCTACGCTCACGAAAGCCATCCGCCGATTGTGCATCAATTGGTGGCCGCCGCCAACGAACTGGTGGGAAAGCCCTACAAGTGGGGCGGCGGTCACCAATTTCTCTTCGACAACGGCTTCGACTGCTCCGGCTCCGTGTCCCATGTGCTCTACCGTGCCAAGCTGCTGGACAAGCCCCTCAGCTCCTCCGCCTTTGCGCGTTACGCCTGGCCCGGACCTGGGAATTACGTCACGCTTTACGTCAAACCCGGGCAGCATGTTTTCATGCATGTCTGCGGCCTCCGGTTTGACACCTCGGGCACACAGACCGGCGAAGGCCCCCGCTGGCGCATCGCCAGCCGCTCTTACGACGGCTTCTACCCACGTCATCCCGCCTGGCTCTGAAACAACGCGGGCTCCACTTTCAAAAGCCCGGCACACGCACGGGACGTCGATGAACCGGGCTTGTGATCCATTCCATACGCATGGAAGCTCGCCCATGAAATCCTCTCTGCTGGCACTCACTCTTCTCCTTGTCTCGGGCCTGACGGCCTGCCACAAACAAACTGCGCATGCCCAGTCGGGCATGAATGCTGAAGCCCGGCAAAAAGCCATCGAGGTAAGAGCCGCCGCCGACAAAGCGACTGCGGCCCTCAACAAAGCCGCTGCTCTCCAAAAGACCGAGGCCAAAGCAGCGCCCACGCCTGCGCCGGAACTCGCGCGTGCTCCGCTGAAGTAGCGGGAGTGACTCAAACCACTTCATTCGCTTAAGCTCGAAGTTTGGATTGATGCTGTTTGACAGCGCTGCTGCTCTGCGGGCAGAATGTGCGTAGTATGAAGACTTCCTCCCAGGCCATCGTGTCTGTCTTTCAACGCTGGCAGCTCTGCCTGCTGCAGGCAGCGGCGCTGGTCGTGCTGGCATCGTGCAATGTGCCTGCCGGCAATGGCGGGCTTACCGGAGCCACCACGCCCAATGTACAGGGCATCTACCAAGGCTCCTACACCTACGGCAGCGCCTACCACAAGCTGGCCGGGCAGACGGTCACCTTTGAAATCTCCCTGCAGCAGGCACGTGGTTCCAGCAAGATCAAAGGCGTCATCAAGGAAACCTACACCGGCTTTGGCACTCTCAAAGATGGCTTTGTATGGGCGGACATCGTCGGCACCTGCGAGGGTGAGGATGGCTTTACCCATCTTCAATTCACCAAAACCTACCGCCACTCCAAGGAGCCTCCGGTGGCGTATCGCGGCTCACTCCCGCCGGGCTCCGGCCTGCTCGCAGGTACCTGGTACTTTGCCGACAAACCGAGTGACAGCGGCATGTTTCAAATCAGCAACATCTATGTGCAATGACCGCTGCTCGCACGCTTGTCTGGCTCACAGTCCTCGGTCTGGCGGGCTCCGTCTTGCGGGCGCAGACAGCCCCCGATGCGCAGCGGCCTGCCATCGTGGTGAGCGGCTTTGAGCCCTTTGGCGGACGTGACCGCAATGCCTCCTGGACTCTGGCCGGAGAGATCGCCAAGGCCTTCCCACACGAAGTCCGCGCCTTGCAGATTCCCGTCGTCTGGGGTGCGCCGCTGACAGCCATCAACAACGTCAAGCCATTGCCGCAAGTGTGGATCGCCTTTGGCGAGGGCACCCCGGAGTTTCAGATTGAGATCCTCGCGCACAACCAGCGTGGCATGTACCCGGACAACCAGCAGGCCAAGCCGGCCACACCTGACATCGTCAGCGCCGCTGCGCCCGTGCTGAAACAGCAGGCGCAGGTGGCGGACCTTGCCGCCTCATTGACCCAGGCGGGATTTCCCACGCACGTCTCTCAAAGCGCCGGACGTTACCTGTGCGAGGAGATGTTATACTCCCTGCTCTACGCCCAGCAGCAGCATCCCGAAGCGCTGCGTCTGGTGCTCTTCATCCATGTCCCGACCTTGGAACAGTCCATCGCGGTTTCCACGGCGATAGAAGGCGCTCCGGCCCTACAACGGAAGGTGGACGCCGACCTGCTGCAGGCCTTTGGCAGGCAGCTCTTCGCCTCGCTGCGTAAGCTCGGCCTGCTGGCGTCTGGGGCTGGTCTCAAGCGCTGATGCCACCGCTCAGGCTTGCGCATTCAGGAACGCCAGAGCGGCGGATCTCTGGGGATGCTCAGCCAGCTCCTGGCGCAGCACCTGAAGCTTCTCCAGCAGTTCATCACCGAGCCGCTCGCGCAGTTGTGCCAGATGCACGGCATCCATCTCCTGCTGCCGCACGGCCTTCTGCCACGGTGCCGTGAAAATCAGATGGATGGAATTGTGCAGGTGCCCGCCACACAGCGCCTCCCACTCGCCACCGTCCAGCCAGATGCCACCTGTGTGGGAGCGCTCCACGCGAAAGGACTGCCCGTGACCCACACGATAACGCATCATCACCGTGCCCGACTCGGGGCACAGTTTCACCGCGCCATCATACTCGCTCACCGGCACCGTCTCTGCCGCTGGGCTCTCCACGACCACCGCCGTGGCAGGCAGCGTGCTCCGCCAGCGCCAGTAGTTCTCCGCCGGGATCCAATGCCCGCCGGTTTCAGGACAGCGGAACGCGGTCAGGCCGGGTTCCAGTTCGACGCGTTCCAGACGTTTGTGATGGGCAAGAGGACTTTGCATGACGAGCGCGATCATGCGCTGCGCATCCGCCGCCGCCATGACATTTCCCATCCATTTATGGAAGCGGCAGGCACGACTCATGGTTCACCACCTCGACAAAGCGCACACGCTGCGCATCCTCCGCCATCATGGCCGCCCGTGGAAAATCCATCGCCTTCGCCCGCATTCGTGCGGAGGTCATTCGACTGGTCGCCCTGATCCCCGCCGGCCAGTTCACCACCTATGGCAGCATCGCCATCCACATGAACGTCCTCGCACGTCATGTGGCCACAGTGCTGAGCCATCTGACGCCTGAAGAATCCGCCGCGCTGCCCTGGCACCGCGTCGTCTCCGCCAATGCGCGCCTCAGCCCAAACATGGACCCCAAGCTCTCACGCAAACAACGCCGCCTGCTCAAAGCCGAAGGCCTGCGCATCGACAAAGAAGGCTTCATTCAGGATGCCGATGATCATTTTCACAACGTGGGCGTGCGGCGGGACATCCGCTGGGATGAGAATTAGGAAGAATGCGAATGGCATGACCTTCGGTAGCACGCTGGCTCCAGGCTTGCCTTCCACCGCGCACTCCGCTTTCATCCCATCAACACCAACAGCCATGCACCGACCATCGCTCTTCTCTCCCCGGCTCGCTGTCATGGCTGCCGCACTGCTCTTTCAATCCGTAGGCACGCTGGCCGCTGATGCCAACACCCTCACGCCGCAGGAGCAGGCGGCAGGCTGGCGACTGCTGTTTGATGGTCGCAGCACCGCTGGCTGGCACACGTATGGGAAGAAATCCGTCACTGCCGGGTCGTGGAAGATTCACGACGGCTGCCTCGTCCTGCCTCCAGGCAATGGCCGGCCCAATGGCACCGGCGGCGATCTCGTGACCAACGCAATGTTCACAAACTTCGAGTTTGAGTTCGAGTGGCGCGTCGGCCCCGTGGGCAACAGCGGCGTGGAGTATCTCTTCACCGAAGGCGAGAAGCGCACCGCCTCGTTTTACCCCGGCGACACCGGCGACAGCCCAATGGGCTTCGAGTACCAGGTGCTTGATGACGCCCCGCATACGAACAACGCGGCGAACCGGCTCGCCGCCTCCATCTACTCGCTCGTCACCGCGACGGGCAAGACGCTGCGTCCCGTGGGCGAGTTCAATCAAGGCCGCGTCGTCGTGGATGGCAATCACGTGGAGCACTGGCTCAATGGCCGCAAAGTGGCGGAGTGCGAGCTGGGCAGCGCGGAGCTGCAACGCATCATCGCCAGCAGCAAGTACAAGTACTACCCGGGCGTCGGCGTGAAGCGCGCCACCGCCATCGCCTTGCAGGATCACGGGGCCGAAGTGGCCTACCGCAACCTCAAGCTCCGCGAGCTGCGCCCTTCCACCACCAGCGCTCCGACCACCGCAATGCCACCGCCATCATCCGCTCCTGCGGCAGCGCCTTCGTCATCCATGACCGCACGCAACATCCCCATGCAGGCCGCCGACTGGTGCGTCTGGTGCTGGTCCAAAGCCGACAACCGCTGGGTGGAGCATCCGCTGGACAAGATGACCGTGCAGATTCAGGACGGCGTGCTCAGCGCCCGCAACACCACCAACAGCAACTGGCCCCGCGCCATCCTCGTCTATCGCGGCACCCTGCTCGACGGCGACTTCATCATCTCCGCCGACTACCGCGGCCAGCTCGAATCCTTCGACCTTCAGTCCGCCGACGGTGGCAACCAGCGCCTCTCCTGCCTGAACCCACCGCAGGACAACCAATGGCACACCATCCTCCTCGACCGCAAGCAGGGCCAGTACGTTGCCCGCATCGAAGAAGCCTCCGTCCAGGTGCAGAACAGCAAAGCCTCCGCTGGTATGAAAGGCTACTTCTGCTTCAAGCTACGGCCAGGTGAGACCCTGGAGGTGAGGGGATTGGTGGTGCAGGTGGGGAGGTAGTTGTACCAAGAACTTTGATTGAAGGTACTCATGCATGCTGCCCTTATGCCCCTCTGGATTGCCCTGCTGTTTCTGCTGTATGTTTTTGCTGCCAAGTGGCTCATTCTCCGCAGTAAAGCCAAGCGCCAGAGCCGCCCCCCCATTCATCTGAAGTTGCTGCGTCTGCCGGGTGAAACAGCGCGACTCAAGGCGGACGAGCTGCTTGAAGAAATGGTGGATCAACTCTTCTACGGGGCGGTAGCCTCAACGATCCTTATGATGGGCCCTTTGGTTGTACTGGTGTGGGTGCCCGCAGCTGACGTGAGATGGTTGCTCTTTAGCAGTGCTGTTTTATTCCTTACGGCCAGTGTTCACCACCTGCGCAAGGTCGTTAAGATCGGCAAGAAACGCGCCAATTATCGTCTAGGAGCAGCGGGTGAACGCGAAGTGGCAGGCCACCTGCAAGTGCTCAATGCCAAGGGCTACAAGGTGTTTCACGATGTGCCGGTAACGCATGAAAAGGGTATGGAGAACATCGACCATCTGGCGGTGGGACCACATGATGGCCTTGTGTTGATCGAAACCAAAACGCGCAGCATTTCCACGAAAGAAAACAGGGGCAATCAAGAGGTGACGTTTGATGGAGAACGGCTGAGCTGGCCGACGTATCCCGATGATCTAAAGACTGTACAGCAGGTGAAACGCTGCGCGCGATGGGTGGCCGATCTTGTGCGCGAGGAGTTCGGCCGAACGATCCCCGTGCAGCAAATCATCGCGATTCCTGGCTGGGAAGTGGTCCCTGGCAAATGCTACAACCCACGCGTCCTGCACCCCGGCGCTTTGGAGGATGCCTTTGACATGATGATGGCCAGCCAGCCGAATGTCTTTAAGCCCTCAGAGATCAAGCGCCTCGTAGCGAAGATCGAAATACTTTGCCGCGATGCAGACTGGTGAGCGAGTCTGATGCTGATGATAATCCCCCCCTCAAATCCTCCTGCACAGCAGATCGCTCTTAGAGGCGCATTTTCTGTTTTGGAATGGGGTAAGCGGCTGGATTTGTCTCATGGAAGACGCCCTTGGTTCGCAGCCAGACTCCGAAGGCCGTTAATTTATACAAGGCCCAGAATCCACTGGACAGCACCTACATAATTATAGCAAAATGTGTAGCATGAATCCTCTCCCCTCCAAGCTCCCCTGGACGCCTTATGTTGATGGTAACGACATTGTAGTCACGAACATTGCCGCCACTTGTTTTGGCGGCAAATATGACACCGGAGACAACGGCGAGACAGAAAGCGGTGTGAAGAATGATGGAAGTGATCCAAATCTCATGGGGTGCGCGCTTCCCTTCAAAGGGCCGCACATCCCATGGAAAACGCCCGTCATGGTGTGGAAGATCTCCGAAGGTGAACAGTCAGCCCTGAAATGCCTGCTCATCGACAACGGCCCCAGAGTGTCTGATTACCCTACTCACGCGCTCGACCTGAACCCCAACGCCGTTCTACATTTCTCCCCACAATGGAACCCGAAAACCGTGGCGAACACCTGGGCACAGTCCGGCTTTTGTTACCGAATCATCGGCGGTGCCCAGTGGGTGTCTTGATAGAGGTGGCAGCCAGAGAGGCCAGACTCTTAGCCACCCGCTGTGATGGCTGAACAAACCCTGCCTCAAAACTTCCCATACTGCAAACCGGTCACAGCAACATACCTTTCGGATTGGAGGGGGTAACGTCTTCGATGAAGTATAGCGTTTTGCGAAACTGATTTCCGGGAAGCATGCGGTGGAGACGCTTGCGGACAAGCCGCCGTCACCGGAGTCCATGATCTGATCCGTGTCGTGATCTGCCAAGGTCGCGAGACGGTATAGTCGAGGCAGGCCTTGGGGACGAGGAAGGCGGTAAGGCGGTCGATGAAATCGGCGTTCGTTTCGGCGTGTGCGAGTTTGGCGAGGAGACTGTCCAACGAACGGATGGCCGGGAGGACTTCGGGCGAGCTACTCGCCACCCGTGTATGATAGCTCCTCGCCATCCTGGAGGTCCAGGCTGCGTATCGACTGCGACAGCTCGTGCGTACTTGGTTGGTTTCATTGAGAGCGTGAGCACATCACCTACAGGGCAGGCCACTCTAGAAACATTTGTTCAAGCAAGCTTGGATCCCCACCCTTGAAGGCCAACTTGGCAATTCATGGCCGCGGTTCACGGCAGCTTTTGCCGGGGAGTTGCGGGATGGACGCGCATTTGCGTACACCCCCCCGGAGAAGATGGAGAGGATTCCCTCCTTGGCTTACCCTCCCGTGAGCCTTGCGCCCCTTGCGCGTAATCTCCGGGTGAAAAGCCAGGATCAGGATCAACCAAGGATCATGATCCTGATTTGATCCTGATCCCAATAGGATCACAGGATCAGTACCTATATATAGGTACTGATCCTGTGATCCTAGATCCAAACCCCAACGGGGTGGTGAAATGAGGCTGTGATTCCAGAACTCAGCGCTGGTGAGCTCCAATGGGTCTTGGCAAGTCCCTCTCCTTGGTTTTGCCTTGGCCGATCATTCGATGAGTCATCGCTTGGAAGTCCTGGGCTTCGGCGGCGGCGGTTGGAGGACCAACCGCCCTACCTTTTGCGCCATGAACTCTCGCGTGCCCGGCGCGAGGTGGGGCTGGCTGTCCTCGGCCAGCCGCCGCCAAAGCCTATGGACCTTCGAGCCGGAGGCACCTGATAGGAATGAGTTTCGCGAGACGCTATTGCAGCGCGAGGAAAGTCATGGAAGCGGCAAGGACGAGCTGGGAGCGGGAAGGGGGCTTGTTCGCTTGAAGGCCCGTCAGCACGAAAGGATCGAGGACGAAAGGGAACTACAACCCCAATTCCGCGCCCTCAGTCTCCTTGCTGCCGCGCTTCAGCATCACCGCCAGCAGGGCGATGTCGGCCGGATTCACGCCCTGGGCTCTCGCGGCCTGGCCGAGGGTGGCGGGGCGGAGGGCGGTGAGGCGGTGTTTGGCTTCGGTTTTGAGGCCAGGAATGGCGTGGTAATCGAAGTCGGCGGGGATCATCTTTTCCTCCATGCGGGAGGTTTTGGCGACCATGTCTTCCTGCCGGGTGATGTAGCCGGCGTATTTCACGTCGTTTTCGACGAGGCTCCAGACCTCGGGGGTGAACTGGGAGTAGATCTCAGCAGGCAGCTGGGAGGGGATGCTTTCGGGACGGCGCAGCCATTTTTCCAGGGTCACGCCGTCCAAACGGACCTCCTGCAGCAGGGTGCGGGCGGTGGCGAGGGCGGTGGATTTGGTCTCCGTATGCCGGATGCGGAAAGGGGAGGCAAGGCCGATGGCGGCGGCCAAAGGGGTGAGGCGGAGGTCGCAGTTGTCCTGGCGGAGGAGCAGGCGGTACTCGGCGCGGGAGGTGAAGAGGCGGTAGGGCTCGGTAGTGCCTTTGGTGACGAGGTCGTCGATCATCACGG
>NCCR01000162.1 GCA_002279765.1 Verrucomicrobia bacterium 12-59-8
TTCCCGACACGTATTTTGGCGGGCAGATGCTGGCGGTGGCAAAAACCATCGCCATCCGGCAGTCGCTCGGGCTGCGGCGGCAGACCATCTTCCTCAGCTTCGGCGGTTGGGACCATCATGGTGAACTGCTGAACACCGAGGCAGGGATGCTCTCAGTGCTAGATGGCGGCCTGACCGGATTTCAAAAAGCACTGGAGGCCCTTGGATTGCAGGATGACGTGATCACCTTCACGGCTTCTGATTTTGGCCGCACGCTGCGCAGCAATGGGCGGGGCACGGACCATGCCTGGGGCGGCAATAACTTTGTCATGGGCGGCCCGGTACAAGGTGGGAAAATCTATGGCACCTTTCCGGATGTGACGCTCGACAGCAATGACGACGTAGGCTACGGCGGGCGCATGATGCCCACCACGAGTGTGGACCAGTTTTTCGGAGAGCTGCTGCGTTGGTTCGGCGTCAGCTCCGCCGATTTGAGCTACGTGCTGCCAAACATCGAGAACTTTTACAGCGTGAATTCCAGCACGCTGCCGATTGGCTTTTTACAACCCGGCACATGGAGCTGACCACGTCCCGTTCGGAGACCCGGCGCACCTATGCCCGCTGGATCGGAGCCATCCTAGTGTGTGGCATGAGCCTAGTCTGGTTGCTTTCGATTCACAGGTCACGCCCGGCTGATGAACGTGCCGGCCAAAACTTAGTTTCCTCCACTCTCCAAGTCACGAGTCAGGAACCGGCAGTGGTAAAGCCACTGGTGGGAGAAGGCATTCTGCAAGGGTATGCCGATGCCCGTGCCACGGTGCGGCAGGACCTGACCCTGGTGTCTCATTTGCTGGAGAACTTCGCCCTTTTGGTGAAAGGAGACGATCCTCTGCCGCTGGGTGTCAATGAAGAAATTGCTGCTGCGCTGCGCGGTCGCAACCGCCTCCAGCAGCGCTTTGTACCAGACACGAGCCCGATCTTCAACGCCAAAGGACAGATCGTGGACCGCTGGGGCACGCCGCTCTATTTTCATGCGATTTCGCGAGACCGCCTGGAAATCCGCAGCGCGGGTCCCGACAGGGTCATGTGGACCCCGGATGATGTGCAGCGGCAGAGCGACGGCTCGTTTCTGAGCGCCGAAGGAGTGCAGGTACCGAGCCTGCTGGAGGAGTCGTTGCAGAGTCGGGGCAATGGCAGGAAATAAGACAAAGCCGCAGCACGAGAGGCCGAGCGGCTAGTCGTCCTGACTGAAAAAGCGCCCGATGGATTTGCCGGCACGCTGC
Source organism: Verrucomicrobia bacterium 12-59-8 (assembly GCA_002279765.1). The sequence continues at coordinate 1,263 of NCCR01000162.1, forward strand.
AGCATATTGGGCTCCTCCTTGGGCACGGTTCTTCTACGGAAGTTTGCAGACGAACCAGCCATGGAGGATGACGGCGGTGGTGGTCTCCATTCTGTATCATCTGGCTTATCCATCAGAGACAGCGAAACGAGAGTGGGACCATCCAGCAGACCATTGGGCACGAGGCCGTTTTTTGCCTGATAAAGGATGATGGCATTGTGGGTGCCCCTGCCTTCCTTGCCATCCTGGGTGGAGGTGTAGAGAGACTTCTCTTTGAGAATGCGCTGCACTTCAAACAGCAGATGACGGCGGCCACTCTCAGAGTAGGCGGTCTGCGGCGGGGTTGGAAAAATGCGTTCGATCGACCAATAGCCTTCAGATGGCTCGGAGACGGCTGGTTGGATCAGCGCACCGGGCGGCGGTGTGGCTGCAACCGCAGGCGCTGCACCGGGGATGACTGCGGCGGGTGTCCCTGGCATGGTCTGTGCCACCACTGGCACCGCAGGAGCGAGGGGAGGAGGGAGTGGCTCGGTGCCCGACGCGGGAGCCACAGCAGGCAGTGCTGCCACTGGAGCTGTAGCTGGCATGGCCTGGGCGACGACAGGCGGCGCGGCAGACGGAGCTGCTGGCGGGACTTGCGCAACCATTGTCGGAATACCAGCCGGGGCGGCTGCGGGTGCGATGGCATGTGGAGTAACTGCCGAAGCTGCGACTGGCACAACAGGTGCCTCTAAAGAAGCAGGAGCTGCTGGTGCTGCCTGCGCAACAACCGGCGCTGGAGCGGAGGTGGCGGCTGCTTCATTTGCTGGAACCACACAGTCTGCGGCAGGCGCAGCACCTGGCGTGGTCGTTTTAAAATAAAACGCCGCCCCGGCTGCCAGCACCGCCACGGCAGCAGCGGCATAGACCGGAATGCGGCTTTTGTGCTGAGCCGTAGGCTGAATGAAGGGCTGGGTGGTGGCGTTGGTCGAAGATCTTAACCCCAGCAGTTCGAGGAGCTTGCCAGCACTCGGCGGGCGCAGGTTCGGATCCTTGTGGAGACAGGCGGCTATGACGGCCTCCCATTCCTTGGGGATTCTGTCGCTCGCCTTGATCTCCAGCTCTTCGCGCCTTTCGAGCATGGTGGAGGGGATTTTGGAGGTGAGCTGGGAAGGAATGTCTCCGCGATAAAAAGGCGGCTTGCCGGAGAGCAGCTCATAGATGGTGGCCCCCAGCGAGTACACGTCATCGGTGGGTGCAGGCCGCTCTCCCATGGCCTGCTGCGGGCTCATGTAGGGCAGTGTACCGCTGATCCCGAGCTGGGAGATGGACAGGCGCTGCATGGTGTCCGAGATGCTGCGGGCGATGCCGAAGTCGGCGATCTTCGCAGTTTCATCCATGCTCATGGCCATGATGTTGGAGGGCTTGAGGTCGCGATGCACGACCTTGCGCTGAAAATGCGCATAATCGAGCGCCTCGCAGACGCCTGGCAGCCATTTGGCGACCTGCTCGGTGCTGAACACGCCATGATCAGTCGCGGCACGCAGTTCGGAAAGCGTTTTGCCATCCACAAATTCCATCGAAATGGCGGCCTCATCCTCATCATCCACAAAATCGTAGATGCGCACGATGTTCGGGTGAGAGAGTTCGAGACCACGGCGGGTCTCGGTTTTGAGTTCTTTGACGGCTGTTGGGTCGAGCCCGATCAAGCTGGGCAGGAACTTCAGCGCCACGGGCCGCTCCAGTTTCAAATCGTCCGCCTGCCAGACCACACCCATGCCGCCACGCCCCAGGACGCGGTTCAGACGGTAGCGGTTGAAGTATATTGCTCCTGATGCGGGAGTGCGAATCTTGATCGTTTGATCAAAATCATCTGCCGCGCTTGCTGCCATGTTGCTGGAAGGAGGAGTGTCCATGAAGAGGATAGAGCGTCCGCTATTCTATGCCGATGAACTGGAGTGTCATTTAACATTTTTGCGGTCGCACAAGCAGGTCAGAGCAGACTGCGGGCCGTTTTCTCGGATGATGTGGTGGGTTTCTTCCCCCAGAGTCTTGCTGACATCCGCACGCACGCGTTTCTCATTTTGTTGTCCTCCAGCGCCTTGTTCTAGTGCCCTTCAATCCTTTTTTGGCCTCCGCCTGCGGTCCTGCGGCATCCTTGGCGGCACCGTGCCCCCCTTCCTAGTCCAGCTTTTCTCGGACGCGCTGTCCGCGCTGTTTGATCTCATGCGCCATAGTGTGGCGGGCCTTGAAGACCTCCACGCCACCCTGCTGGCATTCCCTGCCCTGGCGCTGGTATGGTAAAGAAATGAGGTTGTTCGCTCGATGCGCTGCACTCCAGCCCCCATTCCAGCCTCAGTTTTCAGCCTCCCATACAGCAGAGCCCATGTTCACCTCACCTTTTGGCGCACCCGGCAGGGATCGAACCTGCGACCAGCCGATTAGAAATCGGCTGCTCTATCCACTGAGCTACGGGTGCCTCTGCAAACCGGTGCGATCATAAGTCCATCTGCGCTTTGAGCAAGGGCGCGGTTCATTCGGGATGCATGCCGAACATCTGCAGCACTACGCGGAGCATGTCTCCGAGCTTGTTGTCGTAGGGCCGCTCGGGGTGCAGGATGGACCAGCCGCGCAGCTTGCCGATGGCGGCGAGGCGACGGGAGGGGTGGACGAGCACGCCGTAGCCGGCGTATTCGAGCAGGGGCAGGTCTGCGGCGCTGTCGGAGTAGCTCCAGCAGTGGGCGCGCTGCTGGTCGGTGAGCTCTGTCAGGCCGGGCACGACTTCCTCCATGGCGGCGATCTTGGCCTCGTGCTTGTTGTTCCCTGTGACGAGCCTGGGCATGCCGGGAAATTTGGCACCGACCTCAAACCGCGTGGCGATGCAGTGGTCAAAGCCGAGGGCGTGGGCGATCTCATGCGCGTAGAAGTCGGGGCTGGCGGTGTTGAGGACCAGCACGCGGTGCTGGTGCTTGTGACGCAGGATTTCGGCGCGCAGGGACGGGTAGGCCCACTTCGGGACGCAGACTTCGGCGAACTCGCGGGCGTATGCCGCAAGGCGCTCGCGCGGCATGCCGCGGAGGTAGCTCAAAAAGGCGCGCTTGGCCGTGGCCGTGCTGGCCAGGCCGCAGGCACGCGCCAGCGCCACGGGCACGAACAAGCCGTGCAGCAGCACCCGCCATGGCTCGCGGTGGAGCACGAAGTTGCAGAAGAGCGCCTGCGTGTCGAACGGGAGCAGCGTGTGATCGAGATCAAAGAAGGCGTAGGAGCGTGCAGGCATGACACGGGGGTGGAGGACCGACGGAGAGCGTAGCGCTGCGTTTCCATCTGGCAAAACATTCCCAGCCTTGACGGATGCACCGGCGGACGGCACTGTGCGAACCCTTTTTCCCCCACGTCCCCCATGGCCCAAGAAACCACCCTCATCCTGCTCAAACCCGACTGCGTCGCACGCGGCATCAATGGCGAAGTCCTCAAGCGTCTCGAAGACGAAGGCTTCCGCATCCGTGGCTGCAAGATGATCCAGCTGACTGATGAACTGCTCAAGGAGCACTACTCGCACATCGCGGACAAGCCTTTCTTCCCGGATGTGGCCAGCTTCATGAAGAGCAAGCCCGTCATCGCCGTGGCCATCTGCGGTGACAACATCATCTCCCATGTGCGCGACCTCCTGGGCCCGACGGATTCCAAGATCGCGCCGAAAGGCACCATCCGTGGCGACTTCGGCACGGACAAGATGACCAACGTCGTCCACGCCTCCGACTCCCCTGAAGCCGCCGCAGTCGAACTGAAGCGCTTTTTCAAGGAAGGCGAGATTTTCAGCTATTGAGGCGGCGCACATTGCCGCTACACTCGCGGCGCAGGCATTCCCCCACGCCGCTGTGGTGAAATGGTAAACACAGCAGACTTAAAATCTGCTGGGAGGTAACTCCCTTGCCGGTTCGAGTCCGGCCAGCGGCACCCAGCGTCTCTGATGCGCAGAAAAATGCATTGAGAGATTAATCGGACACTTTTTCGCCTCGCCCATTGCGGAGTTTCTCTGCAGGGCCTGCCATTTCCCGCCCATTCATGTTAGAATGGCTTGAGTGACCGAGGCTTACTGCCGTGCGTTTCATTCATCCACGATGCCAGGGCGAAACCATTATCCCGAACGCGGCTTTTGCCATTTGATTGAAGCCGGTTGAGTGGGTTCAAATCGTACATCCGCCGGGTGTTACCGTGTCTCAATCGGTGGGGGGGCGACTTGGGCTGCCGCGCTGAAGCAATGGAGTGTTCACCCCATTGTTGCCGTTCCGCTGGGGCACCATGCTGGCGGTCAATATGATGAAAAAAAGTCTTTGTGGCATAATTCTCGGCGGGCTGGTGCTTCTTTTCAATGGCTGCGCCTCGCCACAGCAACGGAGCCTGCGGCGCGCACGTGAGCATGCGTTCATCAGCTACTGGCCGGCACAGAGCCAGGGAATGCGGCTGGCGGTCAAAGACAACATCGACATGAGTGGAAGAGTGACCTCCGCTGGATCTGAATATGTGGCGAAGAATAGTCCTCCGGCGGTGCGTGATGCCCCATGTCTGGCGCTGGCGAGGGAACGAAACGTCCAAATCGTGGGTAAAACAAATCTGACGGAATTTGCCGTGACGGTCTCCGGCGAAAACAGCTTCTTTGGCACGCCGAAAAGCCGTCTGGATGGCAAGCACGATGTGATTCCAGGCGGATCGTCGAGTGGTTCTGCGGTGGCCGTCGCCACGCAAATGGCGGACGTGGCATTTGGCTCGGACACAGGTGGCTCGATTCGGGTGCCCGCAGCATGCTGTGGCGTGTATGGCTTGAAAACAACCTTCGGTCTGGTTTCCACCAAAGGGGTGTTTCCGATCTCGCCGAAGCATCTCGACACAGTCGGGCCGCTGGCACGAAACATCGGTGATCTGACTCAGGGCATGGATTTGCTGCAGCGCGGGTTTGCGGGCAAATACCGGGAAGCAGTGGCTGACAAACCGCAAGCGCGGTACATCACCATCGGGCGGCTTTATTTGAATGGCACTGACCCGGCGATTGACCAGGCCATCGACGCCAAGCTCATCGCCAAGCATTTCAAAATCGTCAAACTCAGCGAGGGGTTCGAGAAGAAATGGCGTCAGGCGGAGAAGGACGGCAAGGTGGTGGCGCTGGCGGATGCGTGGCACAACGATCAAAAGTACGCGAATCAGAAAGGAGTGAGCCTGCTGACGAAACTCGTGATTGCCATGGGCGAACTGGAGTACAAGCACGGCTACAAGGAGGCGGTGAAACGCAAGGCGGCATGGCAGCGTGAACTGCGCACGGTCTTCAGGCAGGTGGATTTCATCGCCATGCCAACGCTGCAGGGGCTGCCGCCGAAAATGCCCTTCTGGGGTTCGGATGTGGTGTTTGAACTGCGCGTGTTTGGCATGCAGAACACGCTGCCGGTGAACTTTGCGGGCAATCCCGCGCTGGCCATTCCGATTACGATGCCAGCCCAGGGCAAAACCGTTCCAGTGACCAGCCTGCAGCTTGTCGGCCCGCGGTTGAGCGAGGCCGCACTCTTGAATGCGGGCCGCCTGATTGAACTCCCAAACTAACACCATGTGCCTACTCTTCATCTGCCGAACCACTGTCTTGGCAGCCGCGCTGCTGATCACCTGTGCGACCAGTCATGCACAAACCGCGACTGAACTGATGCATAGCGGCGATGTCTTTGATCTCAAATTTCAAGCCGCCGATGCGTTGCGCTATTATCTGCCGGCGGAGAAACTGGAACCTGCGAATGTGGCTTTGCTGGTGCGCATAGCGCGGCAGTACCGGCATTTGATGTCGGATGCCAGGACGGGCGCGGAGAAGCTCAGGATGGGCGGCATCGCGCTCGACTATGGCAAGCGTGCGGCAAAGCTGGGACCGAATGATTCGGATGCGCAGATCTCCCCGGCGATCACTTACGGGCGCATGCTGCCGTTTCAGGGAAACAAGGAGCAGGTGGCGTCCACACCGCTGATCAAAGCGGCTGCGGACCGCGCGATAGCCCTCAATCCGCGCAACGATGTGGCCTGGCATGTGCTGGGCAGATGGCATCAGGTGCTTGCCAATGTGGGCATGCTCAAACACCTCCTGGGCGGACTGATCTACGGCCAGCTGCCGACCACCACGAATGAGGCGGCGATCCAGTGCTTTGAGCGGGCCATTGCGATCAATCCGCGTCGTCCACGTCATTATATCGAGCTTGGGCGGACGTTTGCCCAGATGGGAAAGAGCGCTGAAGCGAGGAAGTATATCGAGAAGGGTCTCAAGATGCCCGACATGGAAAAAGATGATGCCGAGGTCAAGCAGCGGGGACGCGAGGAACTGGCGAAGCTGCCGTGAATGATGCTGCGGCTCGTCCTACACCCTGCTGGGTGCGGACGTCGGCAGATCGGCAAGTGATCCATCGATGAAGGTGTGATGCCAGAGCTGCGTGGCGACGACAGCGGCGAGACCCATTTCCACGGAGAGGCGTGGCAGCGAACCGACACGGAGATCACGAAAGGCTTTCCGCCAGTGGCGCACCTGGGCGATTTCAAAGTAGCCGGTGCGGCGGAGTGATTCCTCGCTCAGCAATTCATTCACAAACTGGGGTTCGGGATCCATGTGGAAGCTGTCCAGCGGGGCGCGAAAGATCACTTTTTGCCTGCGAGCAATCTCTTTCGGTAGCCAGCGCTCGGCGACGAGGCGCAGTAGGTGCTTGTCGCGAAAGCCGTGCAGTTTCCACTGCGGATCCAGTTTGGAAGTGAAGTCGAACACGTCCTCATCGAGGAACGGATAGCGCACCTCGACGGAGGAGTTCATCGCCACGCGATCTCCCTTTGCTTGCAGGAGGTGCCCGGCCAGCGTGACCCGGGCACCGACCCACAGGCTGCGGTTGAGCGGGCTCCAGTGCTTCGCACGCTCCAGATCCATGCCCAGCCCTTCCCAGGGGCGCGCGGAGGCCAGCACTTCACGCATGGGCTCGCCGTAAAAGCGGAGCTTGGACAGCGCCAGCACGCCATAGCTGTCGAGCCACGCATTCGGTCCCCCGACGGCGTCCTCCCACATCTTGCGGCTCGTGGCAGGATAGTGCGGCACATGATTGAGCCGGAGATAGGCACGGCGCGCCAGATCGCTCAGGCGCAAGCCGGGGATGACATCGAGCGCGTTGAATATCTTGGCAATTTTATACCAGGGATAGCCAGCCAGCCATTCGTCCGCGCCTTCGCCCGTGAGCACCACCTTCTGCCCGCAGGCATGCACGCGTTGCGCCAGCATGAGCAGCGCGGCACATGAGGTATCAATGACCGGTGCTTCGGCGGCGTGAATCAGCTGTGGGTACATGTCCAGCGCATCGCTGGCGCGAAACTCCTGCACGATGGGTGGCTTGGTGCCGATGTGCCGTGCGGAAAGATTGGCAGCGCTGAGTTCATCGAGCTTCGGATCGTCCACGCGAATGGTGTAGGTGTTGATCGACTCGCCTTTGAGCTTGCAGGCCATCGCCACGATCATGCTGGAGTCGAGGCCCCCGGAGAGGTAGGCACCCACGGGCACATCTGCACGCAGGCGCTTGTCCACGGCCTGGAGCAGGAGATCTTCCAACTCATCCACCAGCTTGGCTGGATCAGCGCCGGGGTCTTCCTCGCCTTGATTTGGGAAATCCATCTCCCAGTAGGTGTGCTCCTGGATGGGTTCCGCCTGACCCGGTGTGATCTGCAAGTAATGGCCCGCAGGCAGAAGCTGAATGCCGGCAAAACACGTCACCGGCCCGGGCATGGCACCGAAGGTGAAAATGTGATCAATGCCGTTCAGGTCAGCCTGTGGAGTCACCATTCCTGAAGCCAGCAGGCCTTTGATCTCCGAGGCAAACAGCAGCCAGTCTCCCTGCCGTGTCCAATACAACGGCGAGATGCCGAAGCGATCACGACCCAGGGTGAGCTGATGCCGCTGCACGTCGTACAAGGCGACGGCAAACTGGCCGCGCATGCGCTCAAACATGCCTTCATGACTCTCCTCCCACAGATGTGGGATGATCTCGGTGTCGCAGTGTGTGTGCAGAACATGACCGCGCGAAACCAGCGCCGAGCGCTTCTCGGGGAAATCAAAAAACTCGCCATTGAAGACGGTGAAAGCACTCTGGTCTTCATTGCACATCGGCTGCTGACCATCGGCCAGACCGACAATGCGCAGGCGGCGTGACGCCAGCGCGACGCCGGGTCGCCTAAGGAATCCTTCTTCATCCGGCCCCCGGTGAATCAAGGCCCGAGCCATGCGTTCGACCACACCTTCAGACACCGTTCGCCTACCGGCCAGGTCCATCACACCAGCAATGCCACACATATGCGGCCTGCTATCGTTGCGTTTGGGGGTGAGAAGCAATCGTTAACTGGCTAGGTAGGGTTTTACCCCATGGCGAGGAAGGGGAGTGATCGGCTATTGGGAGGGACTGCCGCTGTAGGTCAGCGGTGAAGACGGACTCATGCAGCGGGGCCGTGAACATTTTCCCATATCACACATGCCCACACTCAAACACTCCTCTTCGTCTCTACCGCCTGCCCTGCCAATCTTAAACAAGGAGAGTGTCGCCATCATCGGGATCGGCTGTCGTTTCCCTGGTGGGGTGAATGACGCGGAGTCGTTCTGGAAGCTGCTTGAAGAAGGACGCGAGGCTGTGGGGGATGTACCGGCGGACCGCTGGAATGTGGAGCGTTTCTACGATGCGGAGCCGGGCATCGTCGGCAAGACCGTGGCCAAGCGCGGGGGCTTCATCGAGGGCATTGACCAGTTTGACCCCCAGTTCTTCGGCATCTCGCCGCGTGAGGCGCCTTACATTGATCCGCAGCAGCGCCTGCTGCTGGAAACAGCGTATGAAGCCATTGAGGATGCAGGCCTAGTGCTTGATCTCGACAAGGGCACGGACATCGGCGTGTTCGTGGGCATCTCACACAATGATTACCAGGGCTTGCAGCACACCTCGACGGATCGTGCCGGCATCAGCTCGCATACGCCCACGGGTAGTGCCCACAGCATCGCGGCGAACCGTATTTCCTACTGTCTGAATCTGACCGGCCCGAGCATCGCGATGGACACGGCCTGTTCATCGGCGCTCACTGCAGTACATGTGGCCTGTGAGCACATCCTGGATGGACGCTGCAAAACAGCGATGGCTGGCGGGGTGACCGTGATGATCACACCGGATGGATTCATCGGCTTTTCGCAGGCAGGAATGCTTTCCCCCGAAGGCAAATGCAAGGCCTTCGATGCTTCGGCCAATGGCTTCGTGCGTGGCGAAGGGGCCGGCATGGTGCTGCTGAAAAAACTCTCCGATGCCATCGCGGATGGTGATCCGATCCATGCGGTGATCATGGGATCTGCGGTGAATTCAGATGGTCATACCAATGGCATCTCCTTGCCGAGTCCTGCGGCCCAGGCGCATCTGGTGCATGATGCCTGCGTGATTGCCGGTGTCTCACCCACGCTGATCGGCTATGTCGAAGCGCATGGCACCGGCACAGCGGTGGGAGACCCCATCGAAGCTCATGCACTCGCCGAAGCCTTGTGTGCAGAACGCACAGCGGAGGCACCGCTCATCATTGGTTCAGTGAAAACGAATCTTGGCCACCTGGAAACAGCGTCTGGTGTGGCTGGGCTCGTCAAAGCAGCTCTGGTGCTCAAACACGGGCGTATTCCGGCCAGCCTGCATTTTGAAACGCCGAATCCGAACATCGACTTTAGCGCGCTGAAGCTGCGCGTGCCCGTGGCCAGTGAAGAGTTTCCCGACACTGGCGGCCTGCGTCTTGCTGGTGTGAATTCCTTCGGCTTTGGCGGATCCAATGCACATGTGATCCTGTCTGAGGCGCCGAAACAGGCCCCGCGAGCCCATGTGACTCCTGGCAACAACCGCGCATGGCCGCTGGCACTTTCCGCGCGCTCCGAGAAAGCGCTACAGTCTGCGGCATGGGAGTTGAGCACCTGGGTGGATGATCACTCAAAAATGAATGGTAGTTCGCCGCTGCTGCCGGACCTCACCTACATGCTCGGCGCGCGGCGCAATCATCACTCGCACCGTCTGGCGCTCACCGCGCGCACACTTGGCGAGATGGTGCAGGAGCTCAGCGCCTTTGCGACGGGACAGCCTGGCCCCCGTATGCGCAACTCATTCACCCCAAGGCGCGAGCATGCAGCACGTGTCGTTTTCGTCATGAGCGGCCAGGGGCCGCAGTGGCAGGGCATGGGCTGCGAACTCATGCTGCATGAGCCGGTGTTCAAACGCATGATCGAAGCCTGTGACAAGGCCATGCGGCCATGGGCGAAGTTCTCCTTGATCGATGAACTCAATCGACCCGAGGCCGAGACGAACATGCAGCGAACTTCGATCTCGCAGCCCGCCATTTTTGCCATGCAGATGGCACTTGCGGCGCTGTGGCAATCCTGGGGCGTCCAGCCTGCTGCGGTCGTGGGACACAGTGTCGGCGAAGTCGCCGCAGCGTGCATCGCAAGCATCCTCACGCTGGATCAGGCCGCGAAGATCATCGTACTGCGCGGACGTTTCATGGACGAATGCGCTGCAGCGGGCGGCACGATGCTGGCCGTTGGCATGAGCCCTGATGAAGCAAGCAGTGTTATCGCCAGATATGACCGCACAGTGAGCATTGCCGCATTCAACGGCCCACGATCGCTGACGTTGTCGGGCATGAAGGATTCGCTGGGGACCATTGCTGCTGAACTGGAAGTGAAAGGCATTTTTGCGCGCTTCCTGCAGGTGAGCCACCCCTTCCATCATGCGATGATGCAACCCGCTGCGGATGCCTTGAAGGCTGCACTTAACGATTTGAAGCCGCAGGCAGAAACCCTGCCTTTTTTCAGCACCGTCACAGGCAAGCGTCTCAATGGAGCGTCCTGCGACGCAGGTCACTGGTCACGCGGGGTGCGGCAGCCGGTTGAGTTTGCGCAGGCGATTGCTGCGGTGGCGGAGTTTGGTGTCGATGTCTGGCTTGAAATTGGCGCGCATCCGGCGCTGGTCCGTGCCATGCAGGAATGCCTGAGCGAGGATGCCAGCAAAGCCACCGTGCTGGCCTCTGCACGCCGTGAACGCGAGCATGAATCATTGCTGGAGACCGCCCTGGATCTGCACCTTGCCGGAGTCGTGCTCGACTTCAAGGCGCTCACACCGTCGCGGCGCCATCTGACGCTGCCAGTCTATGCATGGGACAAGAGCCGCTGGTGGAATGAATCCGCCGAGATGCGCGAAGGACGTCTGGCCCCCGGTGGACGCGGCTTGCTCGACATCCGACTCGCGCGCGCCACGCCGACGTGGATCACGCGGCTGGACAATCGCCATATGGCTTTCTTAAAGGATCATCGCGTTGAAAACCTCATCATCTTTCCCGCTGCAGGCTTCGTCGAAATGGCGCTTGAAGCCGGGGTGCAGTTGTTCGAAGGCAAAGCCTTCGTCATCGAGGACTTTGAAATCCGCAAGCCGCTCATCCTGCCTGACCCGCCGTCCGGCTTGCTGCTGGAGCTGACGTATGACCTGACGGAGCGCACGTTCTCCATTCAAAGCCGTTTTGAAAGCGGGGCGTCATGGTCCACGCACGTCGTGGGTGCCATGCGCGGCGAACGCACCGAATCCTCCTTTGCCCTTTCAACCTGGGAGACATCCAAGCTACCAGCCGTCCGCCTCGACACCTTCTATGATCACATGAGTGACATGGGGCTGCGTTACGGCGAAGAGTTCCGCCCCATTCGTGAGCTGTCCGCCAGTGCTGGCAAATCCGCCGGGCGCGTGTCACTGAGTGCTGCGATAGCAACGCGTGCCGCCGAGTACCCGCTGCATCCGGTGCTGTTTGATGGAGCGCTGCAAATCTTCTCCGCTGGTGCTGCGACAATTGAAGGGCGCACTGCCGGACTGCGACTGCCGGTGCGCTTTGCCCGCATTTTGTTCCTGCGTACGCCAGGGGCGTCGAGCCGGGTACGTGCGGGAGTGAAGGAGGCCAATGACGAATTTGTGGAAGGCGGCATCGAACTGTTTGACGAATCGGGCAGACCTTGTGTGCGTATTGATGGATTCCGCGCCATCAGCGTCGAAGGAGCCCGCCGCACGGGCAAAAACGGCAAAGGTCGTGACGTGACTTATCACATCGCCTGGGAGAAACGCTGCATTGGCCTTCAAGCCGCTGCCGCAGCCCCGGTGGCCTTGAGCCGTCTGCATGCAGTGGCACAGAAGGCGCTGGATGAAGTGCTGGAGCTACGCGGCCGCAACAACCTCGACGCTGCCAGCGCCGCAGGCGATGAGCTGACTGCCGCCCAAGTTGCGAGCGGTCTGCGTGCCATGGGCGCAGAAGGCAGTTTCACGGCGAAATCACTCGGCGTCGCCGACTCCATGCAGCGCTCGTTCGTGCAGTTGATGAACAATCTGGTGAAGCAAAAGCTGCTGATCCAAAAAGGTGCCGGGTATCAGACGACACGGTCTTTTACGAAGGCCGCAGATGCCGCAACGGTCTTGCTCAGTTCATGTATTGCCATGTACCCCGGCCACCTGCCCGAAGCGCTGCTGTGCGGTGCCACCTGTGCCGAACTCGGCCCCATCATGCGCGGTGAAAAGGAAGCCGTGCAGGTCTTGTTCGCCAACGGCGGCGCGGATTTGCTGGATCAGTTTTATGGCGACGGTCTCGTCACCAGTCCTTGGCTCGCGGCCATCTCCAGCGCGGTCGGCGAAGCGGCACGCCAGCTCCCTGAAGGACGCGGACTCCGCATCCTGGAGATCGGAGCAGGCACCGGCGGCCTTGCATCTCAGGTGCTTCCCGGCCTGGAACGCGGGGTGCATTCCTATGTCTTCAGCGATGTTTCAGCCGCCTTTTTTCCCGCTGCGAAACAAAAGCTGAATGCTTATGCCGAAGTCGAATACCAGCTCTTTGATCTGGAAAAACCCGGAACTGAACAGGAATTCAAACCTGGTTCGTTCGATCTCATTCTCGGCACCAATGTGATTCATGCCGTGAGCGATGTACGTAGCGCCTTGCGCAACCTGAATGACCTGCTCGTCCCTGGCGGCAGTTTGTTGTTTGTCGAAGTCGCGACGCCGCATTTGTGGCTGAACGCGGTCTTTGGACTCACCAGCGGCTGGTGGCGCTTCACGGATCGCGATTTGCGGCCGAACCATCCGCTGCTTGAGCG
>NCCR01000163.1 GCA_002279765.1 Verrucomicrobia bacterium 12-59-8
CTGGCCACGTGTAAGCATCAAGGCTGTCACCAATGCGATGCCTCCGGTCACTGCGATCTGCAGCCAGCCCAGCAGGCGGATATGCTCATTGATATCGGTATTGACCAGGATGATTTTTTGGGCGGCCTGATCCAGGGAGCCAGCGAGGGCATCGCAATCTTCGGTCAACGTTTCCCTCATGCCCCCCAGCAGAGTGTTGATGGCATCCGTGTGGGGGTAGAGTTTTTTCATCACCCTGGCTATCTTCAAAAAGCACTCGTGGGACTGCTCCAGCTTTCCCTGAATATCGGCCAGTTGCGAGCCGGTTGCATGCTGCACCAGTGTTGCGGACTGGATCGACTCTTCACAGGTTTTCATGACACCCCAGACGAGATCAATGCGTCCCAGGTAATAGGTCTGAAGCGGCGGTTTGCTGCTCTCAGCCTGCAGCATCAGTCGGCTCAGCACCTGGCTGTCCGTGCGCTGCCGCCCCAGCAGATTGACCGCGCTCACACTGGAGGCACGTTGATGCTCCAGACTGGAGCCGATGCTCCCAAACACGACAAAACTCAGCACCAGCAGCACTGCGGCACCGCCAAAGATGAGCCAAAGACGCCTGAAAAAATGCCCCAGGTTGGGCAGTTCCTGGCGCGCCGGCAGGGAGAATACAGGCTTCTTCAAGAAATTGGTCACGCTCATCGCGCGACACCATAGATGAACCACCAACTGCATCGCCTGGCAGTTGATTCAAAAGCACCTAAGCCTTTGCCGCGTCAGGACAAACAGGTGAGGCGGCCTCTTTAAATGGATGAAATTACTTCCACCTGAGCTTCTGCTTCAAAAATTCAAACGTCCCCACCCCATGGATGGTATGCGGGCCGTCAAAGTGCTCGATGGTCGCGCGATCGCCGATGAGGAGCTTGTTGTAGAGGCGGCGGACCTTGGCGAATTCGTAGTTCACCCATTCATCCGCGCCCACACCGTCATTGTGGCCGCGCTCGACCATGAAGGGCCGGGGGGCGATGAGGGCGGCCATTTCGGCATAGTTGTAGGTGCGGCCCATGTTCCACTCCCAGATTTCATATTCGCCGGTGGCGACGTAGCTCATCGGCATGTCGGTGCTGACGCACTTGCGCACCCATTCGTTGAAGTCGCCACTGCAGATGCTCAGGCAGTAATCCGTGAGAACAGCAGGCGTGCGCATGGCGGATTTGCCGCCGTAGCTGAGGCCGTAGAAGGCGATCTTGTCCGGCTGCGTGAAAGGCTGTGCCTTGAGCCACTCAAGAATGCGCTGGTGCTGGCCGTTGATGACGCTGTAGAGCGTGAGGCCCAGCGGATTGAGCTTCCGCTGCAGCGTGCGGAACGCATCTTGGCCACGATACGGATTGTGTGGGGCAAAGGTGACGAAGCCCTGCTCAGCTAGACGCAGCGCGAAAGCTTTGTATGCCCCGTAGGCGCGCTGGGTTTCATCGGTGGTGATGGTGTCTTCCGGCAGGCCTTCCAACCCATGCTGGCAGACGACGACGGGCCGCTTCTCACCGGGCTTGAGGTCTTTCGGCAGGCACAGCCAGCCCCAGGCAAAGATATCGTCCCACACATCCATCGTCACCTCGAAGATCGTGACCTTGTCGGTCTCACGCAGGAAGCGGCTTCTGGCATTCACCGGCAGGTTCGGATCTGGCATGCGGCCGATGACTTCGTTCCAGAAGCGGTCGCGCTCCTTCGCGGTATGCACTTCAAAGTCCGCGACTGATGTCAGCGGCAGCTTCTTCCAGAACTCGTTGTTGCGCTCGATCTCGGTGCTGAAGAGTAGGCGTTGCGTGAACGTTTCCAGCTCACGCACCATCCGCTTCTGGCGGGTGGCATCCACTCGGGCGCGCTGCTCGTTTTTCTGCGGCATGATCGGCTCGATGCTCTTCACGAGTTGATCGGCTACAGCCGGTGGCAGAAGATGGGCGACGACCTCCTTCAGGCCATGCTCTTCAGTGGCCAGCATGAGCCAGTCACCGGGCGCGAGTGCTTTCGCGCGGGAGACTTCTGCCTGCACAGCCGCGAGAGCTGGTTTGGTGATCTTGCCGGGCGCAGCGATGTTGCGTTCGCCCGGCTTGGCTGCCGGTGGTCCCTGCACATTCGGGAAGCCGAGATTCTGTACCACGAGAGGGCGCGGAGCGATGAGAGAGGCGACTTCGGCATCGCCAAAGTCACGCAGCAGATTGAAGACATTGCGGTAGATCGGCTCGGCCCACACGCCTTCACGCGGCTCGAAGCAGCCCCAGACATAGACGGAACTGACGCGCTCGTCGATGGCCCCGGAATACATGGCGATCAGGCCGCCTTCGCCGAGGCCGGCCACGAGCACCGGCAGCTTCGGCTGCGTGCCGAAGTAATCGACGAGGGACAGCATCTTTTGCACCTCGTAACCGATGATGTGGCGACCGAGTTCATACGACTGGCGGTAGATCCACTCGCGGTGCGGCACATTCGTCTTCACCCCAAACTTGTCATTGGTGCTGAACTCGCTGCCGCGGCTGATGAGCGCAGGAATGACGATCTCGCAGCCGCTGTAGGCCAGCATGGCGTCATTCGCGAGTTTCTCGGGATCGGTGTCGGCATCCGGGATGTAGATTACTCGCGCTACAGGAGGGGCTTTTGGCTGAATCAGAATGCCCTCGCCATGCACGCCATCGAACACGGGCCAGCGCACTCTCAGAATAAGCGCGGTGGAGGTTTCCGCGAGGAGCGCCGGATTGGAGGTGTCGCCAACGAGGTCGAGCGCCGTGATGGGCAGGCGTTCGTCAACCGCACCGATGATGGCCTTCAATTTTTCGCGGGTCGGTTTGCGGCCCGTTTTTGACTGCTCGATCAGCCGCAGAGCCATTTTGTCGATGCCCGCGACCATGGTGGCCGAGAAGTCGGGATTCGGCTCCAACGGCTTGGTGCCCGGCAGCACCTGAGCGTGCAACGAGGTGGCAATGAGAAGCGGGAGGAAAGATCGGATCATGGGAGATCAAACGCCCGCCGGGCTTGCTGCCTTGCGCCCTCCCTCCTATGGTTTCTTCTGCTCAAACAGCCACGTCCAGAACTCTGGATTGGCATAAGTCTGAGTCCACGAATCATGACCAATGCCGGGGTAGATGGTGAGTTTGACGGGGGCGTCGATCTTTTTCAGAGCATCGTAAATTTTCTGGCTGTTTTCCACGGGCACTGCGCCGTCTTTATCGCCGTGGAAGATCCAGCAGGGCATGCTTTTGAGACGCTGCGCAGTCACCCAGCGCACACCGGCGCCACCACAGATGGGTGCGATGGCGGCGTAGGTCTCAGGATATTCAAAGGCGGTCTCCCAGGTGCCGAAGCCGCCCATGCTGATGCCGGTGAGATAGACGCGCTTGAGATCAACATGAAGCGTCTTGATCAAATGATCGGTAACCGCTTTGACACCATGCGGATTCCACAGGGTGTTGGGTTCGCATTGCAGGCTGGCGATGATGGCGGGAAATTTCTGTCCTGCGGCGAGCAGCTTCGGCGGTCCATGTTTTTTGATCAGTTCGAGGACCGTGCCTCGTTCGCCGGAGCCGTGCAGAAAGACGACCAGCGGCCACTTCTTATCCGGGCTGTCCGAGTAGCCCTCCGGTTTGCTCAAGAGGTAGCGGTAGTTGACCGGGATGACAAAATCACCGCTGAAGGAGGTTGGCGTTTGGGTGTCCGCTGAAAGAAGAGAGGGGAAGACTGCGAGTATCAGAACGAGGTATTTGACCATGCAAGGATAACGCCGCGCATGGGCGGTGCCTTGCGCGCCATCCGTCTCAAGCAGGCAATGTCACCTGGAAGGTGGTGCCTTGTTGCAGGCCGCTTTCGACGGTGATGTGACCGCCGAGGGCCTCCACGAGGTTTTTGCAGATGGCAAGCCCAAGACCCGCACCGCCTGTGGTGCGGTTGCGAGATGCCTCGGCGCGGTAGAAGCGTTCGAACAGATGCGGCAGATGCTCGGGTGGAATGCCAGGGCCGGTGTCGGCGACCGTGAGAATGGCGTGGCCATTCTGCCGGTGGGTGCTGACGCGCACCTCGTCTCCTGGACGGCAATATTTGACGGCGTTGCCGAGGAGATTGGTCAGAATTTGTGTCACATGACCCGCATGGGCATGGCAGGTGGCCGGTGTGAGATTGTCATGCAGCGTGATCTGTTTTTCCTCCGCCAGTGGCCGGATGTGATCGAGATTTTCGCGGCCCAAGGCGTCAAGTTGCACGGCCTCGCGTTCGGTGTCTGCGCCAGCATCCGCCATGGCCAGCATCAGCAGGGACTCGATCAGCTCCTGCATCCGCTGAGCGCTGCGTCGCGTCATCTCGATCGTTTTCACATGTGCCTCGGTACTGCGTGGCTTGGACAGGGCAAGCTGCGTCTGCGCCAGGATGATGGAGACCGGCGTGCGAAGTTCATGTGCCGCGTCTGAGGTGAAGCGTGCCTGCTGCTCAAAGGAGGCGTCGAGCCGGGTAAAGGTGTCATTGAGCAAACTGGCCAGCTGGCCAAGCTCGCTCTCCGTCTCGGCCACCGGGATGCATTCTTTCAGATGACCGCCTGAGATGCGCTGGGCGGCTTCGCTGATGTCACGAATGGGAGCGATGGCACGTGTGGCCATCCACCAGCCACCCATCATGCCAAAGACAAACACAACCGCACAAATGCCTCCTACTTGGGCCGCAAAAGAGCGCATCTGGGCATTCAGGACCGACTCTGGAACTCCGACCATCAGGCATTCTCCTGGAGGCGTGAACTGATACACCTCACGAAAGCCCGCGTGTGTGCGCTGCTCGACCTTGCCACTGTTTGGCGGCAGCGTCAGGCCTGCGGGCACGGCCCCCACACTCTCCTTCACTGTGCCATCCCTCCACCAGATGCGATGATAGTGAGGAAAGGACGGAACCGAATTCGTGCGGCGCTGCTCGCCCTGGCGTGGGGGCCCAAGGGGCAGGTCTAATGCAGAAATGCCCAGCAGCAGCGCCAGATCATCCTGCGGTTCGGGTGGCGCTGCCGCATCTCCGCCGTGGGCGAGTCCGACGTGGAGTTCGGAAAGCAGCAGGTGCAGCCGCCCGTCGAGAATACGGATCTCGTTGTGGTACTGCAGCCGCCAGGCGGTGACGCCAAAGACCACGAGCACGAGCAGCAGCAGCAGCCCGTGCCAGAGCTGAATGCGCCAACGGATGCTGTTTGGCAGCCATTTCATGAGCCGATGCTATAGCCCCTCCCGCGATGCGTCACGATGAAATCCTGCCCCAGCTTTTTACGAAGGTTGAAGACATGCACGTCCACGAGGTTGGACATGGGCGTGTCATTTTCATCATGTAGGTGCTCATAAAGCTGCGTGCGGGTGATGATCTTTCCCCGGTGCTGTACGCAGAACTCCAGCAGCGCATATTCGCGCCCTCGGAGCGCTATGGGCTGGCCTGCCACCTTCACTGTTTGTGCGGCGGTGTCGATTTCCACATTCCTGATGGTGATGACGGGCGTGGCATTGCCATGCGCTCGGCGGATGAGCGCACGGACACGGGCGGCCAGCTCATTGAGATCCACCGGCTTGGCCAAATAGTCATCCGCTCCGGTGTCGAGACCTTGAATACGGTCTTGTACCTTGTTGCGGGCGGTTAGCATGAGCACGGGAGTCTTCTTGACCTTGCGCAGTCGCCGCAACAGCTCAAAGCCGTCATGCACGGGCATCATGACGTCACATATGATGAGATCGTAGTCAATTTCCAGGGCTTTAAAGAGGCCGTCATCTCCATCGGCAGCCTCGTCCACCGCGTAGCCCTCCCCACGCATGGCTTCGGCCAGCGTGTCGAGCATGTCGGGTTCGTCTTCCACAATCAGGAGGCGCATGGGGACAGAATAACGCGTCTTCATTAAGCGGCGATGAAGTTTGCATGCTGTATGGGGTAAAGATTATTTCTCCGGTTTCATGCTGGTTTAATGATGGCCCGGCAGACTGGCGGCATCATGAAAACGTTTTTTGCCTTCTTTCTGCTCATGGCCACTGCTTACGCCGACCCTCAGCTCTCGTCGTGGTACACGGCTGATTCGAGCAAGTACGCCCGCATCGTTGAAACCGATGCCGCACTGCTCGCCGGCAATTCGGAGACGACCTGGACGCGCACCAGCGGTCCCAACACCCTCGCGCAAACGTTGCCGGTTTATGCGGGGCCGCAACAGATCGACTACAGCACAAGCTGGGTCTATTTGAAGACGCCCGATCTAGCCACCTACCTCATGGGTCCGTGGTATGACAACGCCGCGAAGTCCGCTCTTTTTGTCAACATTCCGAAGAATCAGAACATCATCGCCCGCTTCCCGCGCAGCAGCACCATTCCCTCCACGAAGACGGTCACTCAGGGACTGACAGTGGGCGGGGTGATGCAGGACGCCGTGGGGCTCTATGCGGATGGTGTGGCCATCTTTGACCCGATGGACGGCTTCTCCTATGCCAATGGCACTGAGACCTCTCCCGGAACCGGCCAATGGCACCGTGATGCGTATGTGAACGAGAGCATCACCTTTGACAAGAGCTACGCCCACCAGCAGAACCTGGGCAAATACCACAATCACGCGAACCCATATGGTCTGCGTTACCTTCTGGGTGACAATGTAACCTACGACTCGACCACGAAGAGCTATGCCGAGGGCGACACCACCACACCTGCAAGGCACTCCCCCATCGTCGGCTGGATGTTTGACGGGTTGCCGCTGTACGGACCCTATGGCTACAGTAGCGCGATGGATGCCACGAGCGGCGTGCGCCGCATGATTGGCGGGTACGTCGTGCGCAATGGGGCGACCACAGGCGTGGACAATATCACGACAGCAGGCCGCACGGTGCCTGCGTGGTCACTGCGCAATGGCGGCACCTCTGTGGCCGGGCCTGCAGTCAGCACCACCTACCCTCTGGGTCGCTACATCGAGGACAATGCCTACCTGGGAGATTTGCAGAAAAGCTCAGGGGTATATTATCAGATGGGGACTGATTTTGACCTGAACGAATATAATGTGCGCTATTGCGTGACGCCGGAGTTCCCCAATGGGACGTGGGCTTACTTTCTCAATGTGACCAGCGCAGGATCACCTCAGTTTCCCTACATGTGCAACCGCTGGTACTACGGATCACCCACCGGAGGGGCGATCACGAGCGTGACGGAGACAGTCACCAACTACTTCAAAGGCGGCGAAAACCTCAGTGAAACTGCCAGCATGGGTGCTGTGAACACCAGCACGGGTGACGTGACCCTCTCCTGGACCAGTGTTGAAGGCGGCAGTTACCTGATTCAGGCCTCCACTGACCTAACCACATGGAGCACGCTGGCCACGGCCCAGCCTGCAGCCGCCAATGCCACGAACACCAGTGTGACGGAGAGCAACGCCACCAGCGATGGCAGGCGCTTCTACAAGATCCAGCGTAGCGCCCTGGCAACCTATGACGGTGGCGGAGGCATCACCTATGCCGCGCCGACGGCCACGACGAGTACTGCAAGCGCGGTCGGTAGCAGCTCGGCCGCACTCAATGGCACGGTGAACGCCAATGGCATCAGCACGACGGTGAGCTTCGAATATGGCACCACGACCAGTTACGGCAGCTCCGTCTCGGTATCCACGCTCAGCGGTAGTACGAGCACCAGCGTCAGTACCGCCATCACGGGTCTGACAGAGCTGACATCCTACCACTGCCGCGTGGTGGCCACGAACGGCTACGGCACGACCTATGGCGGAGACGTGACCTTTACTACTGCCGCAGCCGGCACCTTCACAGCACCCACGGCCGCCACCGGCGCTGCGAGCGCGGTTGCCACTACTACGGCGACGCTCAATGGAACGGTCAATGCCAACTCCAGCAGCACCACGGTGACCTTTGAATACGGGACCTCCACCTCCTACGGCAGTACGGTCAGTGCTACGCCTTCCGCAGTGACCGGCAGTTCCAGCACCAGCGTGGCATGCAGCCTTGCCGGCCTGACTGCTGGCTCGACGTATTACTTTCGCGTCAAGGCGGTGAATGCTGGCGGCACCACCTACGGTACGCAGCTAACTTTTACCACTGCGGCCGCGAGCTTCGGCACCATCAGCAGTGTGTCACCTTCCAGCGGCAGTCGAGGCTCCAGTGTGACACTGACCGTGGTGCTGGGGAGCAATCCGCCTGCGCCGCCGAGCAGCAATCCGCCCTCCGCAGCTTCCCTTACAGGCCCGGCCACGCTCACCCCAACGGCCACCCGCGACACCAATACAGGCGTGGTCACTTTGCAGCTGGTGATTCCAGCAGGGACCGCTGTGGGAATCTACGACGTGAATGTCATCTTCGGCCCGAACACCTGGGCGCTGCCTGCGGGCTTCACTGTGAACTGATACCGGCAGGAATCACTGCGGCCGCATCTTGCCGGTGCCGGGAAGGGCGCTGAGGAAGAAATAGCGTGGTGAGCGCAGCAGATCACCGACCTCGCGAATGGCCATGCAGAAGAGCAGTTCATCGAGTCGGCTGCCAGCCTGGGCATGGTTTTGGAGATGCTGATCGAGGAAGCGGCGCAGGCGCTTGTTGGCATTAAACTCCAGCGGCACGCTGCCGAGATTCAGCAACAGCAGCAGGATGACGACTCCGGCGGCCACAAGAATAGCAAACTTTGGCACCAGGACGCGGGCGATCATCAATCCCACAATAACGAAGACAGCGGCGGTGGGGATGTAGCGGCTCATGCGGATGCAGTTCTGCCGCCATTTGAGTTCACCGAGGGTTTCGCCGGTTTGCAGTGCGTGCGCTGCTTCATGCAGGGCGATGGCCCAGGCGGACAAGGTCGTGCCCTGGGCGACCTCACGACGCAAAAACAGGCGGCGGCGGGTCGGGTCGAAGTAATCGGTCACGACGGCGTTGTGCTCGACGATCTGCACGTCATCCACCCCTTCGGATTTGAGAAACATGAGAGCGATCTCGCTGCCGGTATGCGCGGTGGGTGCGTTGGCACGAAAGCCTTTGAGCATCATTGACTCATGACGTGCCTGCGCCCAGCGGGCGACGGCAAGGCCGAGAAAAAGAGCAGCGACAATAAGGACGAAGAACATGAGGAGGGGCGGAAAAACACCCTCGCAGCATTACGGGTGCTGGCAAACCATCCATGCGTTGATCTTGCGCCAGGGCGGGTGGCATGATTGCATGCCTGCATGATTCGTATCGCCATCCTGCCTCTCGTCTGCCTGCTTGCCGCAGGTCTCTGAGGTGCAACGCAATATTGGACCAGAGTCGCTTAATTAGTTGAGGTTGATTTGCTGAGTTTCGAACTGGTTGGGGGTGAGGTAGCCGATGGCCGAGTG
>NCCR01000164.1 GCA_002279765.1 Verrucomicrobia bacterium 12-59-8
TGGGCTTGCGAGAAAGCACGGCCATATAAGCGGCGGCGATTTTTTCGTCGGCAGACCGGGCCCTGCCCACGGTGAGCATGAGCTGGCTGTAGCGGTCAACGATTTGCGACAGGAGCTCTCCATTCATCAATACCAGAGCCTGGGGAACAGAGGCTTCACTGTTGCTGTTCTCAATGAATTCCCGGTCGCTCTGGCCAAATTCGCGCAGGAAATGACCGCGTGGGGCGGGGCTTTCGATTTCCGCAGCGCGCAGCCACTGCCGGGACTGCCTGGCCCGCGAACGGAAGTAGTCCCGCCACTGCTTGCGTGGGATGGCATAGTACATGGCCTCTTCGCTCCAGGCCTTTATCTCAGCTTCGGCGGCCTCTGCCTTGGTCATCTTGATCTTGCCATCCCCAGCGGCGGCCATCGCGCGCCCGTCGTTGGCAGCGCCGACCGCCTGCATGTCGGCGATGGGGGCGGCTTGAACCGGAACCTCCCGGTTGGGTTCATAAGCAATGGTCTCGAAGGCCTTGCCGGTGACCTTCTCGAAGAGCTTTTTTTGGCCGGGAATGATCACTTCCGTCATGACGGTGCGGCTGGCGTTGTTATAAAGGGCCGTGATCTCACGGCTGATGGATTTCACTTTCGCATTGCACTCTGCAGCGCGGGTGAGGGCAGCCTTTGACTTTGGCGGCGATGGATTGGTATTTTTTGGCCTCATCGCGGGCCTCCGCCATCAGCTTCTGCATGGCCTCGACACCTTCCGGCTGCTCCTGGTGCTTTTTGGCGGCCGCTTGAATGCTCTTGAAAGTCTAAGCCGGAGCGGCGATTTTTTCCACTGCCAGCCTGCGCTGCTCCAAGTACTCGCGGGCGGTCATATTTAGCATGTCGGGATTCGGGTTGATCAGCGTCACAAAGCTGTCCCACAGTTGCTCGGCTGTCATGCGGCGCAGCAGCGGGCCCGTGAAGTGGCAGGGAGTCCCGGGGGCCACCTCCTCGTGGGAGGCTTGGCGCTGGTAGGTGCTCGTGTTGAAAAGGATGCGCAGATACGCCTTCATATCGTAATTCAGGCTCACCATCAGCTTTTCAAGATGGCTCAGCAGTTCAGGATTCACCGCCACGGTAGTGTCCGTGAGATCGTCGAGCGGCTCGATCAGGGCGAGGCCGAAGGCTTTTTTCCACAGGCGATTGACCACGACCTTGTTGAAGCGGTCGTTCTCGGGATTCGCCAGCCAGCGTGCGTAGGCCTGGACCCGTGTTTCACCTGGCAGAGGAGTACATGCATGGCCCATCATGCCAGCCGCTTCCACGAAGGACTTGGGCTTCGCATCGTCATACTTGTAATCCGGTGGCAGAGTGACCTTGCGCCTCTCGTCAAAGGTCAACTTGGGATAGCGCCCGATGCCACGAGACTCGCTCAGGGCCTGATTGTAGAAACGCTCAGCCAGGCGCAAGGCCTCCTCAGCCGCCCGGCGTGCCCGCCCCAATTTCTCCACCTCCGCCCAGTAAGCGAGGCGATCTGCCTCGGTGGTCGGGTTTTTGGGCCATTCAGGCTGTTTGAACGTGGCGCGAATGGCCATGCCTTGATCACGTAGAAGGTCGCTGATGCCGCCCGTGACACCGCCGCGGAAGTCTCTGATCTCCACGCCAGAGGTGAAGGCCGCCATCTGGTAGAACTGCATCTGGGTCCACTTGTCAAAGGGGTGATTGTGGCACTGGGCGCATTCGATCCGGGTGCCCAGGAAGACGCGCACCGTGCTCGCCATGTTGTCCAAGGGCATGCCGCGATCACGTGTGTAGTAGCCAATCGCCCCATCGGACCAGGCCTTGCCATCTCCGGCGACCATCTCCCGCACGAACATGTCGTACCGCTTGTTGCTGCGCAGCGCATCCTTGACGAAATGAACATACGCGGGGCCTGTTCGCTGGCCCTTGGATTGCACACGCAGCACATCCGCCCAGTAATGAAAGTAGTTCTGCACATAGCCCTCGGAATCGAGGAGCTTGTCGATCAGCGCCGCCCGCCTGCCATCTTCTCTGGAAGCCAGAAACTCCTCAGCCTCACGCGTGGTGGGAATGCGGCCCACCACATCCAGAAAGATGCGGCGCACGAAAACATCGTCATCCGCCGGGGCGTTGGGCATCAAGTTGTTAGCCGCCCAGTCCCGCGCCAGAAGCGCGTCAATTTCAGCGGCGGCGGAGGAAACTTCGGTGTCCGCCCGGGCGAGCGTACCAAGCCAAAACGTGACGATCATTGAACATGCCAGGAGGCCTTTCATGCGAGGTGAAACGCAGTATCAAGCCCTGCTGTTGCAGACGTTGCGTCGTCCCACAACTATGGGCAGGAAAAAGCAGCAACTTCAGCGCGGTTGAAGCAACGATGTGCGGTGGCTTAGGTGACCCAGGGCTTGTCGCTGCGCTCCTGCGCCCTGGGCTGAGTCCGTGGGTCTTTCAGACCCGATGCCAGATTCGAGCAGCTTGACTTTCTCACATAATCTCACATAATCTCACATAGGAGTATGTGACTATGGATTGGAAGGGCTTTAGACTGACTACCCGGCTGAGCCTCAAGGCGGAATTGGTTGAGGAGGTGTACAGCATCATCGCGGAGATTGATGCTGTCAAAAACGGCTGGCAGATCACCGGAAGGCTGCAGCCGCAAACCCTGGAGCGGCTCACGCATTCGGTGATTGTGACCTCGACGGGCTCGTCGAACCGTATCGAGGGCAATCGGCTCAGCGATGGAGAAGTGGAGACGCTCTACAGGAAGCTCCGCATCAAAAAGTTTGCGACCCGTGATGAGCAGGAGGTTGCCGGTTATCTCGAAATGCTTGAGCTGGTTTTCGAAAACTTCGCGGACATCCCCGTGAAGGAATCGACCATCCTGCAACTGCATGGTGACATGCTTAAATACAGCGACAAAGATGTCCGGCACAAAGGGCAGTACAAATTCGGCTCGAACCGTGTTGAGGCGAAGGACCAGAGCGGGAATGTCCTCGGGGTGATTTTCGACCCGACTCCGCCACACCTGGTCAAAAAAGAAATGCAGGAACTGGTGGAGTGGTACCAATGGGCGGTGGAGGCAAAACAGAAGCACCCCCTGATCCTGGTGGCCAATTTCATCTTCGAGTTTCTGGCAATCCATCCCTTCCAGGACGGGAACGGGCGGGCGAGCCGACTGCTGAGCAATCTGATGCTGCTGCAGCACGGCTATCATTTTGCAACCGTGGTATCGCATGAAAAGCTCATTGAAGGAACCAAGGCCGATTACTATCTGGCCCTTAACAAGACGCAAAAGACCTGGAAGGGGAAAAAGGAAAACGTCTCCGAATGGCTGCTTTTCTTCCTACGGATTGTGCAGACTCAAGCCCGTCAGGCACTGCGGATTCTTGAAGGGGAGAATATTGATTATCTGCTTTCGGAGAAGCAATTGCGACTGTGGCAATGGGCGGCGGCAGCGCCCGGCGGAGAATTCTCACGGAAAGGTGCCATCGACGCGCTGGGGTTTCCGGCTCGGACTGTGGAATCCATCATCAAAAAGCTGCTCGACATGAAGAAAGTGGAGCGCCTTGGCAGTGGAAGGGCGACGCGTTACCGAATGCTGCAAAGTCGCTGATTGAGGAAGATAAGCTGCATTCTGTATGGTGTCCTACACTCGATGCTGCAAGATCAGGAGTTGCCGGGGGTTCTGTGCGATGCATAATCGCGGACTCCGTGCGCACGCTCCTGTAGCTCAACGGTTAGAGCAGGGGACTCATAATCCCTTGGTTGCGGGTTCGAATCCCACCGGGAGCACCATTTCAGGCATGGAAGGTGGGCGTGCATCGCCGTACCTGTTGGTGCGGGTTTTTTGCCTCAGATAGGCTGCTGAAATTGGCAAACGATGTGGAGATTCTCCGAAACTATGCTAGTTTTGAAAGAATGTTTGCCCCCGCCTTTGGTCGCCTTCATCACCTGCATCTGGCTGCGTTTTTACTGGTGCTGGGTTGTGCCGGTTCGCTCCAGGCTGGCTTTAGCACGTATTGGGCCCTCGGAGTGAATGATGGTTCGGCGAATGAATTCGTCTCTGAGAGCTACAACAGCAATGCCGCACCGGGAAGCGCCACGCAGAAAGATGACGATTATTATTTCGCGGGCACGTACCCTGCCCCGATTGGCGTGGTTGCAGTGAGTGAGAATCCGGCGACGAATTTTGAGCGCGCCATCACCACGAGTGATCCGAATGACCGTCTGCATTTCATGCTCAGCGCGGAGCAGGCCTCCAGCACGGGGCGCTACCGGCTGACGTTTCACCTGATCTGGGGCGGCTGGTGGCTGCCGGAGCAGGGCACCGGGGGAAAAGGCTACGGCAGGCATGATGTCGTGGTGAAAATGAATGGCGTGGTGGTCGGGACAAAAACCTTTGCGCATGATGACGGCTGGGTGCTGAATTTTAATGCGAGCCAGGTGGGTGCCGTGGCCGGGGAAAATGTGCTGGAGATTTCACGCGTGGGCGGTTCGACGGATGCATGGATCGCGTTTGATGATGTGGCGTTTGAAGTCAACCCAACTGCGCTGGTGGATGCGGATAACGACGGAATGCCGCAGTATTGGGAGGACGAACAGGGGCTGAGCGACAGCGATGCTACGGACGCGGCCAAGGACAATGATCACGACGGCCTGACGGCCTTGCAGGAGTATCCTGTGGGAACGGATCCGAACGATGCGGACACGGATGAGGATGGACTGAAGGATGGGGAAGAGGCGAGCACTTTCCACACGAATGCCCTGCTGGCAGACACGGACGGCGATGGGGTGCTTGATGGAGAAGAGGGCAAAATTTACCACTCCAATCCCCTGCTGGTGGACACGGATGACGATGGTGCGCCGGATGGCTGGGAGATACGCACGGGCTATGATGCCAGCGCTGCTGCGAGCAAGCCCCCGCCCTTTCCCTATGCCATCGGCTTTCATTTCGCCACGGATCAGAATGCGAACAATGTGATCAAACCTCTGGAGGTCACGGGCTATGCGCCGCAGATGGACTGGAACGAGACGCGGCTGATGACGCCATGGGGCGGCGTGAACGGCGATGTCTCTGACGTGGCATCTCCTGCGCTGGGCAAGCTGGTGGACAGCTCCGGTGCGGATACGAACGTGAACATCGCCTGGACGGCCAGCGGCATGTGGTACACAGGCAACAATGGCAGCAGCAACCAGCGGCTGATGAACACCTTCCTGAACGTGGGCGATGATACGCCGGTGAGTGTGACGCTAAGCAACATCAGCTTTTCTCAGTACGATGTCATCGCCTACGTCGGCAGCTACACGGATGGCAATCACGGCTACCTGCGTCTGAATGATGATGCGGCCACGGACCGGCATTTCCTGGCGAATTCCACGCGACCGCAGTCGGAGTTTATTGAGCCAGGCTTGTCTTCGGAGAGCCGACCCTGGCGGGGGAATGTGCTGCGTTTTCGCAATCTCACCGGCTCAACTTTCAACATCAAACTGTACCGCTACGGCAATGACGCGGTGGGGCTGCATGCGATCCAGATCGTGCATGCCACAGCAGACACGGATGCGGATGGCATGCCGGACTGGTGGGAGCTGAGATACAAGCTGCGTCCCGACGCTGCAGCGGATGCCAGTCTGGACCCTGACATGGACGGGGCGACGAACTCGCAAGAATACCTTGCTGGAACCGATGCCCGCAAGGCGGATACGGACGGCGATGGCCTGACGGACGGTGAAGAGATCCATACATACCATTCCAATCCGCTGCTGACAGATACGGATGGAGACGGGCTCACCGATGGCGATGAGGTGAAGCTCTACCACACGAGCCCTCTGCTGGGGGACGCTGACGGTGACGGCCGCACTGATGCGGAGGAATTGAGAATGGGCAGCGATCCGGCCGCAGCGGAGGCAGCCACGTATCTGATGCCGGTGATCACCACGACTCCCCGCAGCTTTGACTGGTCGCTTAACAATGTGCAGCTTGTGTGGGATCACGGCCAAGGCCAGACGGCGGTGGGGGGCTGGGAGGACATCCTGTTTACTGCGGCAGTGACCAACTCTGCTGCCGCCGGGGAGGACTCGCTGCGCGTGGGACTGCGCTGCACGGGGAACCGCGTGACACGGTACTTGTACTCGGGGGTGGCGGGCGCTTTCAGCTACTCCAACAATCCGACGTGGGACATTTGGGACACGGATTGGAATTGGTACGTGCAGGATCTCAAAGCCGCGCTCGGCTTCAGCGGCTACGGCAAGGTGGACATCTCCCAGCGGCTGCGTTTCCGAGTTTATGGCACCAACGCGGGGAATGATCCGAATGCCTGGACGATGATTTTTGAAATTCGCAATTTGGACACGAACCAGGTGGTGGACAGCGTGACCTTTACGAACTGTACGCTGGCACCGAGTGCGCACAATGGCACAGCGACGTGGCAGAACCATGCAGACCCAGCCGTGGCAAACCGGCTTTCGATCGACACCCGGCCAGGCGTGCAGCTCTTTTTTCGTCCGGCAGCTCTTACCGATACAACGGCCTTTGCCGCCTATCGGGACACGGGCAAGGATGGCATTCCTGATGCCTGGCAGGATGCGCATGGCCTGAACAAGAACGACGCGGCAGATGCCGGACTGGACCCAGACTCTGATGGAGTAACCAACCTGCAGGAGTATTTACTGGGCACGGATCCGCACAATGCGGACACGGACAATGATACTGTACCGGATGGGGTGGAAGTCGCCGCTGGATCTGATCCTTTGAATCCGCTGAGCAAGCCGCCATTTTTCTCAGGCCTGCCCGCCGGCATCAACGGCGTGGATTTGAATGGCAACGGCATTGCTGATGCCTATGAACAATGGTCGGGGAGCTTTAATCTGCAAAGCTGGCGGGACAGTGATGGAGACGGCTACACGGATGCGCAGGAAGCCACTGCCGGCACGAATCCGCTGGACCCCAAATCGCACCCCTGGCTCAGTTTCCTGCAAAGCGGCAACGACTTCACGCTGCGCTGGGGACTCGCGGCCAACAAGCAGCACCAAGTCTGGCAAAGCACGGATTTGCAAAACTGGGCACCTGCGTCCGGTACCCCCTCCCCCATGGCCAATGAGATGCGGCAGACTTTTGCGAATGTTCTGGGCGGCTCGCGGAAGTTTTATAAAGTCGCGATGAATGATGTGGATACGGATGGCGATGGTGTGAGCGACTGGCTGGAGACGAACGTCATGCACTCAGATCCCACCAGCGCGAACAGCCTGCACGCACCCGTCGCGGTAAGGACGATGGCAGGCGGCAGTCCGGTGACGACCACGATCAGCGGTGACTACTATGCCTACATCGAGCGCTATCAGGGCGGGACGGTGAATGGTGGCTTTGCCAGCAGTGACAACGGCGGCAGCACGGGCAGCGGCATCTCGCGAGCGAATGCGGCACGCTTCCTCACGCAGGCCACTTTTGGCCCCATACCGCAGGACATCGAACGTCTGCAAGGCCTGGGATATGCCGCGTGGCTCACGGAGCAGATGAGCAAGGCGCCGACTCTGCACTCCACCTACATCGAAAGGATATTCGATGACGTTCAAGGCGCGCACACGGACCCTCTGTACAACACCAACGATTCCCGCCTCCTCTTTGGCAATAACATGATGAGCGCCTTTGCCCGCGCCGCAGTCCAGGGAGATGACCAACTGCGCCAGCGCGTGGCCTTTGCACTGAGCCAGATTCTGGTGGCCTCCCGGCGTGATGCGAACCTGACAGAAAAGCCGCTCGGGATGGCGAGCTTTTACGACATCTTTGTGAAGAATGCCTTTGGTAACTATTACGACGTGCTGTGGAACGTGACACTGCACCCCTGCATGGGACGTTACTTGAGCCACGTGGGGAATCAAAAAGCCCGGCCTGAGATCAACCAGTATCCGGACGAAAACTTTGCGCGTGAAGTGATGCAGCTCTTCAGCATCGGTCTCTGGGAGCTGAACCCGGATGGCTCCCGCAAAGTGGATGCGAATGACAAGAACATTCCTACCTACACCAACACGGAGATCACCCAGACTGCGCGCGCCATGACCGGCCTCTGGTTTGGCGGGCGCGAATGGGGCAACGGTGGCTGGACGGATCCTGACTACAGCACGCCGATGACCATGCACGCGGAGTATCACGACTTTGCCCCCAAGACACTCGTGCGCGGCCTCGTACTGCCGCAGCGCCCGATGACCGATGAAGATGGTATGAAGGACGTGGCGGAGGCTGTTCGCAATCTCTTCAATCACCCCAACTGCCCGCCGTTTATCTGCAAGCAGCTCATTCAGTTTCTCGTCACCGACAATCCCTCCCCCGCCTACGTGCAGCGTGTCTCGTCAAAATTTACCAACAATGGCAGCGGCGTGAGGGGTGACCTGGCCGCCGTGGTTCGTGCGATCCTGCTGGATGATGAAGCACGCGATCCGCGCTATTCGGAAAATGTGACTTCACACGGTAAGCTGAAGGAGCCCGTCGTCCGCACGATGGGGCTCGCGCGGGCCTTCGGCATTCGCGATGTGGCGAACTTTGTGTGGTGGGACTGGGGCGACTTCTACGAAAGCTCACGCCAGGAGCCGACGAACTCGCCGAGCGTCTTCAACTTCTACCGCCCGGAGTATCGTGCGGCAGGACTGCTGACACAGAACAACCTTGCCGGTCCGGTGTTCCAGATCACGGACAGTTACTCGTCTATTGCGATGCCGAACAAACTCTGGAGCATCATTGACGATGGCTTCCATATGTCGGGCGTTTATCATTTCCCGCTGGATTACTCGTGGGCCGCGACCCTCTCTGGAACACCGGAACTGCTGGTGGATGAGCTGAACATGCTTTTTTGCGGAGGGCGCATGAGCGCGACCACGCGCGCGATCATCCTGAATGCGATCAATCAAATCCCTGCGGATCAGGCTACCGCACGGGCCAAGGTGGCCGTTTACCTCACCATCGTCTCACCCGAAGGCGCCGTCATTAAGTGATGAAACAACCGATTGCTGAAGCTGCTATGAAACAGACCCGCCGCCGATTCCTGGGAGAAGCCAGTTGTGCTGCCATCAGTTCCATCTCGATGGCGAACATGATGCTGAACCTTCGTCTGGCGACGAGCGCCGCCGCGCAGAATGCGCCGACAGACCGCAAAACGCTGGTGTGCATTTTCCTGAACGGCGGCATGGATTCGTTCAATGTCCTGGTGCCACGGGATGATACCCGCCATGCAAACTACACCATCTCACGGGGGAACCTCGCGCTGGACAAGGTGTCCTTGAAGGCGCTGAATCAGATACCGGAAGGTGACGGCAATCTTTACGGGCTGCACCCGAGCTGTAGTGGCTTGCAGGGGCTTTTCAACGGCCTCGGTGGAGATACAGCCAAGCGTCGGCTGGCGATGATCTCGAACATTGGTACGCTGATCCAACCGACGACCAAGGCGCAGTATGTTGCGGGCAATGCAACGCTCCCGCGTGCGCTTTTCTCCCACGCGGACCAGATTGACCAATGGCAGACCTCAGTGCCGCAGGGGATGTCGCAGGTCAGCGGCTGGTTTGGCCGCGCGGCGGATATTTTGCATGGCAGTGCGAACAGTGGAGCGACTGCGATGAACATTTCCCTCAGTGGAAACAATCTGATCCAGGTCGGCAACAACACCCAGCAGTTCGTCATCACTGACTCCGGAGCGCTGGCGCTGACCCAGCCGACGGACTCCAATCCCGCGAACCCGGGGGCATGGAAGAACAGCGGGCATCGCAGCCTCCTTTCCCAGCATTACAGCAACCTCATGCAGGAATCTTATTCACAGCTCACGAAGACGAGCATGGATTTGCAGGAAAATTTTCAGACCATCTTCAAAGCCTACGATAGCTCGGCCATTTCATCGCTTTTTCCCGACACGTATTTTGGCGGGCAGATGCTGGCGGTTGCAAAAACCATCG
>NCCR01000165.1 GCA_002279765.1 Verrucomicrobia bacterium 12-59-8
CGGATGCGTTTGTGAATGACAAGGTGCCGGATGCCTATGACAAGCTCGTGGACCTCCTGCTCGCTTCCAAGCAGTACGGCGAGCGCTGGGCGCGGCGCTGGTTGGACCTCGCACGCTATGCGGACACAAACGGTTTTGAGAAAGACCGCCCGCGCCAGATCTGGCCCTACCGCGACTGGGTGGTGCGTGCGCTGAACGCCGACATGCCCTTTGATCAGTTCAGCATCAAGCAACTCGCCGGTGACATGCTGCCCAAGCCCACGCCGGAAGATCTCATCGCCACGGGGTTTCATCGCAACACGATGCTGAATGAGGAGGGCGGCATTGATCCCAACGAGTACCGCTTCTACGCCATGGTGGACCGTGTCAGCGTCACCGGCACGACGTGGATGGGACTGACCATGAACTGCTGCCAGTGTCACACGCACAAATACGATCCCATTCTCCACACCGACTATTACCGTACGTTGGCATTGCTAAACAACGCCAGCGAACCCACCTATTTCATTCCTACGCCTGAGATTGAAGCGCAGCAGAAGGCCCAGGCAGAGAAGATTGCCCAACTCGAGGCCGAGCTGCCCGCGAAGTTTCCCGGCGGCAAGGCGGCCATGGAAAGCCGCTTTGCGGGATGGACCGAAGGTGAATCACATAGGGCTTCAAAATGGGAGGTCATTCGTCCCACGGGAATGAAAACCACCATGCCGCATCTGGAGCAGCAGGCAGATGGCTTCATTCTCGGCAGTGGCGACATCACGAAGAGCGAAGTCTATGATCTGAGCTTCAAGGCGCCGATCAAGGGAGTGCGTGCGCTTCGCATTGAAGTCACTTCACATCCCAGCCTGCCGAACGATGGCCCCGGACTCACGAACTACGAAGGACCGCTCGGCGGATTTTTCCTGAGCGAGTTGCAGGCTTCGCAGAATGGCGAGCGCGTCAAGATTGCCCGGGCTGAGGACACCAACGACGACGAGGATGACCGCATCAGCGACGCCACTGCCAGCGCTCCCAAGGGGAAGGCCAAAGCGGCAGCGAAGCCAAAGAAAAAGAACAATGCTGCAGCCACGATCGATGGCGAGATGTCCAGCGGCTGGCAGGTGCTGGGTGGCTATGGTGTGCAGCATGCAGCGGTGTTTCATTTCGACCAGCCTGTTGATCTCACCAACGGCTTTGATTTGAAGATGCTGTTTGAAAAGCACTTTGCCTGCCCGCTCGGTCATTTCCGGATTTCCGTCACCACCAGCGACCACGCCGAAGCCACGAGACTTCCAGCGGAAGTCGAGGTGGCGCTCGCCAGTGGTGACAAAACCAAGCATGAAATTCTGCTGCGGCACTTCCTTGAAACGGCACCCGAAATGCAAAAGGCCGCCGCACCTCTGCTCGCCACACGCAAAAATCCACCGCGCGGTCAGCCCACGCTCGTGATGAATGAGCGCCCTGCGAGCAATCCGCGCATCACGCATCGCTATCATCGTGGCGAATACCTGCAGCCGAAGGAGGAGGTCACGGCCGGCGTTCCTGCGTTCCTGCCTGCTTTGCCCAAGGGGGCGCCCGCGAACCGGCTCACGTTTGCCAAGTGGCATTTTGCACCTGAAAACCCGCTCACTGCGCGCGTGACGGTGAACCGCCAGTGGCAGGCGTTCTTTGGCCGTGGCATCGTGAAGTCGCTCGAAGACTTCGGTTATCAGAGTGATCCGCCTTCACATCCCGAACTGCTCGACTGGCTGGCCGTTGAATTCGTGAAGCAGGGCTGGTCGATGAAGAAACTGCATCGCCTCATTGTGACGAGTGAGACCTATAAACAGTGCAGCCGCATCACAACTGAACTCGGAGAAAAAGACTCTGAGAACATCCTACTGGCACGAGGGGCGCGTTTCCGGCTCGATGCTGAAGTCATTCGTGATTCCGCGCTGAAAGCCGCCGGCGTGCTGTCACCCAAAATGGGCGGCCCCGGTGTCTATCCGCCGCAACCAGCCAGTGTGACCTCCGAAGGCACCTACGGCAAGGTGGAGTGGAAGACCAGCGAGGGAGAGGATCACTTCCGCCGCAGCCTCTACACCTTCACCAAGCGCACGGCACCATTTGCCATGGCCACGACTTTTGATGCGCCCACGGGTGAATCCTGCCTGGCCAAACGCGAGGTGTCCAACAGTCCGCTGCAAGCCCTCACGCTGCTCAATGACCAGATGTTCATGGAAGCTGCTCAGGCCATGGCGAAGCAAGTGATCGCAGAATCGCAGACCGATGATGAACGCCTCCAAAACATCTTCCGCCGCGTCGCGACACGACCTGCTGCACCCGATGAACTGGCGATGCTCAAAGCTTTCCTGCAAAAGCAGCGCGACAAAAAAGTCGAAGGCGAGGCCCTCTGGACCGACGTGAGCCGCGCTGCACTGAACTTCGACGAAGCCATCACGCATCCATGAACACTTCCAACATCACCCGTCGTCACTTCTTCCAGGACTGCGCCGTCGGCACGGGCAAGATCGCGCTGGCATCGCTGCTGGCAGAGTCAGCCTATGGCGCAGGGCAGAGCCCGAATGCCGCCGCACCGACGCATTTTCGGCCGAAGGCCAAAGCCGTGATTCACATGTTCATGGCGGGTGCGCCGTCACAGCTTGAGTTGTTCGACAACAAACCCATGCTCACGAAGTACGAAGGCAAGCCGCTGCCGCCTTCGATCATCGGCGGGCAGCGTTACGCCTTCATCCGTCCGGACGCGGCGGTGCTTGGGCCGCGCTATCAGTTTGCGAAGCACGGGCAGTGCGGTGCGGAGCTTTCTGAGATGCTGCCACATCTGGCGACGGTCGTGGATGACATTGCGATTGTAAAATCCTGCCGCACGACGCAGTTCAACCACGCACCGGCGCAGATTTACATGAACACGGGCTTCTCCCAGCCGGGGCGGCCCAGCATGGGCTCGTGGATCACCTACGGTCTAGGTGCCGAGACGCGGGATCTGCCGTCGTTTGTGGTGATGAGCACCGGCAGCGGCATCAGCGGTGGTGCGGCCTGCTGGAGCAGCGGCTTTCTGCCCAGCGTGTATTCCGGTACGCGCTTCCGTAATACGGGCGATCCCATCTTGAATGTGAGCACGCCGCAGGGCATTGAGGCAGGTACGCAGCGTGACACGATTGAACTCATCAACGCGATGAACCACCGCCGCCTCAAGCTCGATGGCGACAGCGAAACAGGCACACGGATCGCCAATTACGAAATGGCCTACCGTTTGCAAAGCTCCGCTCCAGAGCTGATGGACCTCACCAAGGAGGACGAGGCCACCCTGAAAATGTACGGCTGCGATCCAAAGGTGCCGTCTTTCGCCCGCGCCTGCCTGCTGGCGCGGCGGATGGTCGAACGCGGCGTTCGCTTCATCAACATCTACAACGAGGGCTGGGACGCGCACAGCGATGTGGCGGGCAATGTGAAAAAGAACTGCGGCATCACGGACCAGGCCAGTGCCGCGCTGATCAAGGACCTCAAGCAACGCGGACTGCTCGACAGCACCCTGGTGGTTTGGGGCGGTGAATTCGGTCGCACGCCGATGGTCGAGGCCAGCGTGTCGCTGGGCCGCAGCCTGGGGCGTGACCATCATCCGCAGGCTTTTACCATGTGGATGGCCGGTGGTGGCATCAAAGGCGGCGTCACCCTCGGCGCGACGGATGAAATGGGCTTCAACATCATCGAGGACGAGACTCACGTAGCGGACCTGCAGGCGACGATTCTGCACTGTCTGGGCATTGACCATGAGCGCCTCACCTTCAGCAAGGCCGGGCTCGACTTTAAGCTGACAGGCGTAGAGCCGTGCCATGTGATCAAGCAGATTTTGGCATGATTCCCGCCACCATCGTTCAAGGACATCGTGTGGCCTCAGGCCTGAATGGGAATCCGCGATTTCCAGGCGGCACGCTGAGCATGCAGTTGCCGTTCTTTGCGGCACTTGGGCTCGATCTAAGCGCTTTGTATCCCGGCACGCTGAATGTGAGCATTGCGCCACGGAGTTATCTCGTCGTGCAGCCCCGACACATGTTTCGTGCGCTCAAGTGGCATCCCGAAGATCCGGTGGAGGATTTTTCGTTCTTTGATGTCACCGTGCATCGCGGTGGGGCTGAGCCGATTTATGGTTGGATTTACCACCCGCATCCTGACACTAAGCCGGTGCATTTTCAGAAGCCGGACGTGCTGGAACTGCTGCTGCCATGGACAGAGGGGCTGAGCTATGGCACGAAAATCACACTGGAAGTCCCTGAGGAGCAGATGATGATCGTGCCATGATGAAGTTCCTTTGTTCTTTGATTTTACTCACTTCGGCGGCGCTGGCCGACACCCAGACGGACATTGAATATGCCAAAGTGGGTGAAGCTTCGCTCAAGCTGGATCTGCATCGTCCGCAGGGGGAGAATCCGCCGCTGATCGTTTATGTGCACGGCGGTGGGTGGCGGGCGGGTTCCAAAGAGGATGTGCCGATCGCAGACTTGTATGATCGGGGTTTTGCCATCGCGAGCGTGGATTACCGGCTGTCCACTCAGGCGGTGTTTCCCGCTCAGGTGCATGACATCAAGGCGGCGATTCGTTTTCTGCGGGCCAATGCGGGGTTTTATCACATCAACGCCAGCAAAATTGCCATCATTGGCTCCTCAGCCGGTGGTCATCTGGCGGCGCTGGTAGGCGTGACCAACGACAAAGACCTCGAAGGCGGCATCGGTGAACACCTGGATCAAAGCAGCGATGCGCAGGTCATCGTGAGCTATTACGGCGCTTCGAATCTGGAAACGATCCTCTCCCAGAGCACTCCGCAGGGCCTCGATTTCCGCATTCCTGCGCTGAAACTGCTGCTGGGGGATACGCCGGATAAAAAGCCCGAACTGGCAAAACTGGCGAGTCCGGTGTCACATCTCGATAAGAAAGATCCGCCGCTGCTGCTCATTCACGGCGATGCCGATCCGCAGATGCCTCCGCAGCAGTCACAAGATCTGGCCAAAGCCTATCAGTCCCTGGGGTTGCCGGTGACGCTGATCATGCTTCCCGGCAGCTTGCATGGCGGAGCGGAGTTCTATGACGAAGAACGAACCGCCATCGTTGCCAAGTTCCTCGACAAGGTGCTTCGTTGAGTCAGAGTGACGGTTCATGCCGAAACCACTCATTGCCATCACCATGGGCGACCCTGCCGGGGTCGGTCCTGAAATCTGCCTGCAACTGCTCGCCAACAAGGAGGTGTGTGAGCTTGCCACGCCGGTGGTTTTTGGCGATGCACGGCTGCTCTCGCGCTGCGCGCGGCAGACCGGGCTTCCAGCTCCCAAACGCATCATCAGCGAGATCGAATGGGCGGAAAAATGTGGCAGCATTGACGAACCGGTGGTTCTGGATCTCTTCGGCTTTGATGCGGAAGATTTCTCGCCGGGAACCGTCAGCGCCAGGACCGGTGCGGCGGGTTATCGCTACGTTGAAAAAAGTATTGAGGCTGCGTTGGCGAAGCAAGTCGCTGCCGTGGCCACGGCCCCCCTGAACAAAGAGGCGCTGCATGACGCAGGAATCAAGTATCCTGGCCATACCGAAATGTTTGCCGAAAAAATGCAGGCAGAGCGCTCCTGCATGACCTTTTTCTCCGAAGAAATGATCTGTAGTCTGGTGACGGTGCATATCGGTTATCAGGATGTGGTGCCTGCTCTGACGTCCCACCGCATTCTGGATGTCATCGAGCTGACCGCCGAAGCCGTGCAGCGTGTGCGCGGAAAGAAACCGCGCATCGCAGTCTGCGGGCTCAATCCTCACGCAGGTGAGCATGGACTGTTTGGCCGTGGCGAAGAGGAAGCGATTATCGCACCTGCCATTGCAGCGGCACGGGCAAAAGGGCATATGGTCGAAGGCCCGCTGCCGCCTGACACCGCCTTCATTGCGACGAAACGCCGGGCGGTGGACGCCTACATTTGCATGTATCATGATCAGGCGCTCATCCCGCTGAAGGCGCTGGCGTTTGACACGGCCGTGAACACCACGCTGGGGCTGCCGGTGCCGCGCACGAGTGTGGATCACGGCACCGCATGCGACATCGCATGGCAGGGCAAAGCTAATGGGCGCAGCCTAGTGGAAGCTGTGCTGCTTGCAGCCAAGATGGCGGGCTGAGGATACTTATTTGCGATCAGCCACCCAGCGTGGCACGCAGCCTTGATGCGCCTGGGTCACCGTGGCGGCGAAGTCGGCGAGGTAGCCGAACGGATGGCTGACGGGGAAGATCGTGCGCGGACGGGCATCGAGGTCGGCATTGACGTGAATAGTACCTGCGAGCAGGTCGAATTCGATTTCATCGCCATCTTCCACCACGGCAATCGGTCCACCCACGGCTGCTTCCGGGCTGCAATGCACACCCACGGCACCACCAGAAACGCCGGAGACGCGAGTGTCTGAAAGCAGGGCAACTTTGCCATAAAGCTCAGGCACTGCGAGGGCAGCGCTGGCCACGTGCATCTCGGGCATGCCGAGCGCCACCGGACCGCAGCCACGGATGACCACAATGTGGCCGGGCTGAATGCGACCGGCGGCGGCGGCATCGGATACACCTTTGGAATCCGTAAAGCAGATGGCTTTGCCACGGAACCGGGGCTCGTCCAGCGAGGAGACTTTGAAGACGATACCGTCGGGGGCGAGGTTGCCAAAGCAGATCTGGATGTCGGCGAAGTCTTTGAACGGCGCTTCGATGGGCGCGATAAGTTCATTGGGGAAGGGCACTTCGGCGGCGTTGGCGAGATTTTCCGCCAGCTTTTGACCGGTGACGGTGATGCAGGAGCCGTCCAGCAGCCCGGTTTTCATGAGGTGTTTCAGCAGCATGGTGGTGCCGCCGAGTCGATGCAGATCGACCATCGTGCCTCGTCCGCGCGGCGCGAAATTGCACAGGACAGGCGTGCGGCGGCCAATGGCCTGCACGTCACGCAGGGTGAAATCGACTCCTGCTTCGCGGGCAACGGCGAGGATGTGCAGCACGCCATTGGTGGAGCCACCGATGGCGCAGATGGCGGTCATGGCATTGGTGATGGAGGCCTTGGTGATGATGTCCCGGGGGCGCAGATTCATTTCCAACAGGCGGCGTACGGCTTTGCCGACGCGCAGGCATTCCTCACGTTTGCCTGATTCGATGGCGGGCATGGAGGAAGTGTCCGGCAGGCTGAGGCCCATGGCTTCGAGCGCGATGCCCCAGGTATTGAAGGAGGCTGCGATGCCACAACCACCTGCGCCAGGGCAGGCGGTACGGATGATCTGCTCGGATTCCTCGTAGCTCATCGTCCCCTGTTTTTCCTTCGCGGCGGCATCATAGACATCGAGGATGGAAGTGGAGTGTCCTTTATGGCAGCCGGGCATGATGCTGCCGCCATTGACTATGAGGCCGGGATAATTGGTGCGCGCCAGGGCCATGGCGAAGGCCGGGCCGTTTTTGTCGCAGTGATGCAGGCCGATCAGCGCATCATAGCAGTGCGAGGTACAGATCATCTCCGCGCCGTTGGCCATGAGATTGCGTGAGCAAAGGGAGGCTGCTCCGCCGACGTTGCCCTGCGTGATGTTATCGCTTACCGGCGAGACACCGAAGGGGAAGCCGATGAGCCCCGCCTCTTTGCACCCTTGGGCGATGAGCTGGGCGAGCTCGTGCGCGTGGACGTTGCAAATGTTGCCGTCGAGCAGCGGCGTGCCGATGCCGATTTGCGCTTTGTGGAAATCTTCGGGCTTAAAACCCAGACCCCAGAAGAAGGCGTTGACGCCGCGCTGCCAGCCATGGGTGAGGTTGTTTGAGTTCCAGTTGAGCGAATGTTCAGTCATGCGGCGCGGATGCTAGACGGAAAGACGTTCCGTGCCAAAACAAAAGCTCCCGATCAGCGAACTGATCGGGAGCCCCAACTTAATAATCAGATATGTTTGAACAGGGCGTGAAGCCCCGACGAATTAGAACGCGAAGCTGAGCTTGGTTCCCCAGTAGAACTCGTTGGCGACCGTGTTAAGGTTTTTGCGGAGCTCTCCGGACTGATTCAGTGCCACGTAGGTCGTCAGGGTGACGGACTTGGTGACCTTGATTGGCACAGCGACGGTGTAGAGCCAGTGGGTGAAGCCATGGGTCTTGGTGATGGGCGAATTACCATTGCTGTTGACTTTCGTCAGCACAGGGGAGCCGACACCGGTGTAGTAGTCGATGCCGTAGCCAGTGTTGAAGGAAGGCACAATGCTAAGCCAGTCGGTGACTGCGAAGGTGTAATCAGCACCAAGCTGCATGTAGGAACCATTGACTCGGAAGTCATAGTAGTAACCAGCATAGATGTTGAAAGCACCGATCGGCACTGCCATGGTCCATCCAAGTTCACCGGCGCCTTTGATAGCGAATTCCGGTAGTGGGCTACTTTGAATTTCATGGTGCATGATGTGAATTTGTGAAGAACTTTGGAGGGTGAAGAAAAGACCAAAAGATTCAAACCAGCGGGCCTTCGACATCGTTCAGAAGGCCGCTGCCCTCACACAGTCACCGCCTCCGGCTGCTGTGATTCCATCAATCCTACCAGTTCGGAAAGGCTCCAAACGTGATCCGAAAGGCCCGCAGCCATGGCAGGAGTGACGCGGGTAGATTGGTGAATGCGGCAGAAGTTGTAGTGGATGAAATGTAACGCCACGGCGTAGCGGTGATGATCGAGCTTCTTTGAAAACGCATTCGTAAGCCGGGTGAACCGACGCATGCTCATCCTCATGGTGAGGTTCTGGCGTTCAACGTGAGAGGTGCAAATCAGTGAGGTGTCTGGCTGGCCCTGTATTGCCTCCTTGCGCGTCCCGATAACTTCGCCGGGGCTGTAGCGGCCCGCTGGTGTGCTGTCACCGTAGATTTTAACCAGCATGCCGTAGTCCACATCACGGAAGGCCCAAGCGGCCTCTACGGCGGTCAGGTAGGCTTTGTGGCCGTCACTGCTCAATTGCACGCGGTTGCGCAGGCGGGGAGCCAGGCCGCGCAGAAACTTGTATGCCGTCTCGGCAGTGCGGTCACCAACCCACCAGCGGGGAATCAGCTTCGTGTCTGGATCAATGGCAACCCACGTCCACACATCTCCGCGTCCTTCGCCCTTTTCCGCCTTTGGCACGTTCTTTTCCTTGGCTCCGCAGAATGCCCAAATCTCATCGCATTGGATGCGCTCGCAGGGGAGGTTGACCATCGCCTTGTCAGCGAAGGCTTCGCATGCCATGCCGAGTTCAAGGGCGAGCCGCGAAACGGTTT
>NCCR01000166.1 GCA_002279765.1 Verrucomicrobia bacterium 12-59-8
CGTCACCGAGACGCTTCATCAAGACTACACACACCTGATCCCAGATGGTAGGGACGGGCGTGAAAAGTTCCGTGGGTGCATGATGAGCCGAGCCATTGAGGGAAGTGTGATTCGAGTTTTCATCGTTGCGCGCCATGATGATTTTATTCTGGAAGAGTGGGGTCGAAATTGGATGGGAAAGAAGTGTCGGAAGAAATTCAGGTGGGAGATTGCGAGAGGCAGGTGGGATCAATCAAGAGACCTTTGAAAATCTTTTTAAACGACGCTTCTTTGTATGTCGAAAACGACACGTGAAACAAGCTCTTCTTCGATATATTTTTAAAGTTTGAACGCGAGTATGCGAAACATTCAAAAATTATTGACGCGTTGTTGTGAAGAATCATTCGAACTTGCGTGAATAACCTGTGCACAGGCTGAGAATAGCTGTGTGCAACCAGAATCAGGCACACAAAATGCGTGCATGATTTGTCATAGTCGCCATCGCATGGCGGATGCCCCATGAGGGCTGTGTCGCCAGCATCAATGCGCCTGCTTCACATGCTCACCGAGCAGATCATGACCAAAGTCACCATCGAAGCTGCGCCAGACGCTGTGAACGTGATTGGCATCGTTTTGCGTGTTGTCGTACTCAAGGAGGAAGCTCTTGCCCTGCACACGGTAGTAGTGCGGCTCGCCGCGCTCCTTGCCACCCGCCCACGCAAAATAGATCGGGCCACCGGCTTTAAACTCAGCGCGTGCAGCTTCAGCGATTTCAGGGCGCATCCGGTCAATGTACTCGGCGATGATGCGCGTGAGCATGTCCTTCTGTTTCTCGTTGAGTTCGGAATCCGCAAGACCGGCAGGTGCCAGCGGGCTCACTTTGTGCTCAGCCGCAGTGATCATTTCTTTGGGGGCCTCCGTGGCAACGAAGGCCGTCTTGAACTGCTCTGGTGTGAGTGACTTGACCAGCTCACGGCCCAGCTCCTCTTCAACTCCAAGCACGCGCAGTCCGGTGAGCGGCCCCTGGCGGATTTCTCCCGGATTGGTGCCCATGAAGGAGGGCGTGGCACGGATCATCTGGCCGTCCTTGAGGGTGAAATTCAAGGAGAGGTGATGTCCTTCGACGCGCCAGCCCCAGGCACCTGTGTCTGCAGGCTCGCCGAAAATCGAAACAAAGTATTTTTCCGGATCACGCTTTTCACGGACGGCAGCGCGCTTGGACTCATCCGCGCCTTCGATTTGATAGAGCACTTCTTCGAGGCTCATGATCGTCACCGCCTTGGCGGAACCCCGAAAACTGAGCCCGGTGTTGAGGAGGGCGTGGGCGAGCAGGCGCTGCTGAGGCGTCATCTCCTTGAGTGGGAGCCCCTTGCGCTCACGCGGGATGAAGTGCCAGTTTTCGCGTTCATCGGCGGCAAACTCAGAGCAGGCTTTCGCCTTCTGCTCCGGGGTCAGCGCGGCCAGAAAAACCTTGGCGATGGCGGCCATCTGGGTGCCTGCCTCGTGCGCCCCGGCGGTGCGCGGTGTGAAACTTGAAAAGGCAAGGCAGATGCCGAGAAACGGGGCAGTGAGACGCTGAGCGAGGTGCATGGTGGTGATCGTCGTGATGGTTGGCGGGGCAAGTCGAACGTTCCCACCAACAGCGGTTTGTCATTGATTGCCATCAATTTTCATGTTGCGAGCGCCGAGTCGTTGACACTTTCCTGCGTGAGGCTGTAGTCTGATGATAATCGTAAAATACCGTTTTCTCGTACCACCCGCCAAGCAGATCCGAATTCATGTACTCCAATGAAGCATACCTCCTCGAACAGCTCCAAGAAACCGGACTGCTGACCGAGCGTGACATCCAGCAGGCTAAAACGGGCCTGAAACCCGGCGAGAGCGTCGTGGCCGTGCTGGTCAAAACAGGAACAGTGTCAGACGAGCAGATCGCCCGCACGGTGGCTGTGAATGCCGGCATGGAGTACGTTGATCTCAATGGCTTCGAAGCGCATCCCGGCCTGAAGGCGCTCGTCCCCCTGGAAGTGGCCCAGAAGTACAAGATTGCCCCGTTGGGGACGAACCAGAGCACCCTGCAGGTGGTCGTGGCGGACCCGTTTGATTTTGAAACGCTCGACGCACTGCCCCACGTGCTGCAGCCGGACATCGAGTTCTTCTGCTCCACGCCCGCGCTGATCAAGACGGTGCAGTCCAACATCTATGGCAATGAGGCCATCCTGGGCATCACCACCAAAGGCGCAGACGCCGGGACCTCCTCAGACGCCGACGCCCCGGTCATCCGGCTGGTGCAGAACATGCTGATGGAGGCGTTCAAGCAGAAGGCTTCCGATATTCATGTGGAGCCGCTGGAAAAGGACATCCGCATCCGCTACCGCATGGATGGCGTGCTGGTGGACGTGGAGCATCATCCCAAGCGCCTGCATTCCGCGATCATCGGCCGTCTCAAGATCATGACTGGCTCGATGCAGCTCGATGAAAAGCGCATCCCGCAGGACGGCCGCATCCAGATGCACTTCAACGACAAGGAGATCGACATGCGTGTCTCGATCATCCCCACGAACAACGGCGAAAGCGTCGTCATGCGTGTGCTCGATAAGAGCAGCCTGAAACTCGGCCTGGTGGACCTCGGCTTCCTCAGTGATGACCAGGCCTCGTTTGAGCAGCTCATCACCCTGCCTGACGGCATCATTCTGGTGACCGGCCCCACGGGCTCCGGCAAAACGACCACGCTGTACGCCTGCCTCAATTTCATCAACCGCCCCGACCGCAAGATCATCACGGTTGAAGATCCCGTCGAATACGAACTCGCGGGGATCAATCAGGTCATGGTGAAGGAAGATGTCGGTATGACCTTCGCCGCAGCGCTGCGCGCCATGCTGCGTCAGGCGCCCAACATCATCATGCTGGGGGAAATTCGAGATTTGGAAACGGCCTCCATCGCCATCCAGGCATCGCTCACGGGTCACTTGGTCTTCAGTACGCTGCACACCAACGATGCGCCGAGCGCCGTGGCACGTCTCACGGACATCGGGGTC
The DNA here is from genome assembly GCA_002279765.1 of Verrucomicrobia bacterium 12-59-8. The sequence continues at coordinate 3,015 of NCCR01000166.1, forward strand.
AAGCCCTTCCTCACGGCCTCCGCCGTGCGCGCCATCGAAGCACAGCGGCTCGTCCGCAAGCTCTGCCCTGACTGCAAACAGCCCGGCAAGCTCTCCACGCATGAGCTGCGCTCCCTCGGCCTCGAAGCCGCCCAGATGGCGGAGTCCACCATCATGAGCTCCGTCGGCTGCTCCAAATGCCGCCAGCGTGGCTTCCGCGGCCGTATGTCCATCGTCGAGATCTTCAAGATTGATGATGAAGTGCGCGGCATGATCAACCAGCAGCTCACCACCCCCCAACTGCGCAAACGCGCCCGTGAGCTGGGCATGCGCACCCTGCGCGAGGACGGCATCCGCAAGGTGCTCTCCGGCTCGACCACCGCCGAAGAAGTGATCGAGGCGACCATGTCCGACGCCGATTGATTTTTAGCTCCTCCATTTTTCAACGAACTTCATTTCCTCCAGACGACTATGACACCCCATAATGTGGTAGAGATGCTCAAAACACGGGGCGTGATCGACAAAGGTCTCGCCTATGACATTGAGCAGGATTCCGTGCAAAACGGCAAAGACATTGTCCAGGTGCTGCTGTCCTACGGCATCTACACCAATGAGGATGAATTTTGGGCGCAGGTGGCCGAGGAGCTGGGTGCCGACCATTTCGATCTCGACAATTTCGAGCCGCCGCCCTCCGTCGTGGCGCTCATTCCGGCAGGCATGGCACGCCTCTACGGCGCGTTTCCCATCACTCTGGATGGCCAGGGCCTCCATGTCGCCTTCACCGATCCGCTCAATCCCCAGCTCGTCGAAGACCTGCGTTTCGGACTCGAAAAAACGATTGTGCCCGTGGTCGCGCGCCGCAGTCAGGTGCTCACCTTGATCGAGAAGTTCTATGGCGCTGGCGCACCCAGCATTGATGAGATTTTCGGCCAGCTCGGCAAGGCTGGAAAGGATGGACTCACGGCGGAAGCCGAGGCCAATTCCGCCCCCATCGTCAAGTTCGTCGATCTGGTGATGCAGCAGGCCATCAAGGAACGTGCGAGCGACATTCACTTCGAGCCCTTTGAGCGCGAAGCGCCGCATCCCGCAGGACGGACGCATCATGACCAACGTGGGCGGCAAGCCGGTGGACATGCGTGTGAACTCCCTGCCCACGCAGCACGGCGAGTCCGTGGTGCTCCGCGTGCTTGATCGTTCCTCGATCAACATCGAGCTCGATGCCCTGGGCATGCAGCCCTTTCTGCAAGACTACATCGTCGAGACCATCCACAAGCCCAACGGCATCTTCATCGTCACCGGCCCGACCGGGGCTGGCAAGACCACCACGCTTTACGCCTGCCTGCGCCGCATCAACACCATCGACTGCAAGCTGATCACCGCCGAAGACCCCGTGGAGTATGAGCTGGATGGCGTCATGCAGGTGCCGATCAACGAAGCCGTCGGACTCACCTTTGCCAAGGCCCTGCGCTCCTTCCTGCGTCAGGACCCAGACCGCATCATGGTGGGAGAAATGCGCGACCTGGAAACCGCCCAGATCGCCATCCAGGCCTCGCTCACCGGCCACTTGGTGCTCAGCACCCTGCACACCAATGACTCCTCCGGGGCCGTCACACGTCTGGTGGACATGGGCGTGGAGCCCTTCCTCGTCTCCGCCACGCTGGAGGGCGTGCTCGCCCAGCGCCTGCTGCGTACCATCTGCAAAAGCTGCCGTTCACCCTATGAGCCGAGCTTGAACATTCTCAATCAGCTCAATCTCTCTCCCGAGGATCTCGGCGGAAAGCACTTCTACACCGGCTCCGGCTGCTCTGCCTGCGGCAACAGCGGCTACAAAGGCCGTAAAGGCCTCTACGAGCTGCTGGACGTCACCGACCCCATCCGCGAACTCATCACCGGGCGCGCTCCCTCCATCGTGCTGAAGCAGAAAGCCATCGAGCTGGGCATGGTCACCCTGCGTGAAGATGGACTCCGCAGCATTTACGATGGTGCCACGACCATCGAAGAAGTCCTGAAATACACCTGATTTGCGCATTGCCGGCCCGAGCGCCAGTCGTGTGCAAGCCAGTACATTATTTGATGGACAGACCACCCGCCGTCCCGGTATTCTAAAATTACCCTGAACTAACGCCGCCAAGATACGCCCCTCCCCTATGCCCACGTTTCATTACATCGCCCTGGATCAGAACGGACAGGAAACCGCCGGAGGCCTGGAAGCCGCTTCCGAGGCAGATGCCATCAATCAACTGCGCCAGTCCGGCCTCTATCCGACCAGCGTCGCCGCCGAGGGCCAGGGGCAGGCAGCCGCGATCAAGAAACGCGTCAAATCCACCTCCAAGGGCAAGACCAAAACCGTCAAACTCGGCGTCAATGCCAAGGTCAAGAGCAAGAGCCTGATGATCTTCACGCGCCAGCTCGCGACCCTGATCGACTCCGGCCTCCCCCTGCTGCGCGGTCTCACCGTGCTGGGCCGCCAGGAGCCGAATCTGGTGATGAAAGGGACGATCAACACCCTCGCGGACAATGTGCAGACCGGCAGCACCTTCTCCGAAAGCCTGCAGCAGTACCCGCGCATCTTCAACAAGCTCTACATCAACATGGTGAAAGCCGGTGAGCTTGGCGGTGTGCTTGAACTCGTGCTCAACCGTCTGGCCGAGTACCAGGAGAAGGCCCAGAAGCTCAAAAACAAAGTCGTCGCCGCGATGGTTTACCCCATCATCGTCATGTTCATCGCCGCAGCCATCATGATCTTCCTCATGCTGGTCATCGTGCCGCGCTTTGAATCCATCTTCCAAGACATGTTGGGCAGCAAAGACAAGCTGCCGGAACTGACCAAATTCGTCATCGGTTTCAGCCGTACCATGTACGACTACATCTGGCACCTGCTGGGTGGCACTATCGCGATTATCGTCGGCTGGCGCATGATGGCTGCCACCAAAGGCGGCCGCCGCTGGATCGACAGCACCAAGCTCAAGCTCCCGCTCTTTGGCGATGTGCAGCGCAAAACCGCCATCTCACGCTTCACCCGCACCCTGGGCACCCTGGTAACCTCCGGCGTGCCGATCCTGCAGGCCCTGAACATCACCCGAGACACCGCTGGCAACACCATCGTGTCAGACGCCATCACCAAGGTGCATGACGCCGTCAAAGAAGGTGAGTCCATGGTGGCCCCCCTGGAGTCCAGCGGAGTCTTCCCTCCCATGGTTATCTCCATGGTCGATGTGGGAGAGGAAACCGGCCAGTTGCCCGAGATGCTGCTGAAAATCGCCGACGTGTACGAAGACGAAGTGGACAACGCCGTCTCCGCCCTCACCTCCATGCTCGAACCGCTCATGATCGTCGTCCTCGCCCTCGTCGTGGGTGTGATCGTCATGGCCCTCTTCCTCCCGCTCATCGACGTGATCAAGAACCTCAGCGGCGGCGCTGGCGGCTAGTCCCCCACGCCCCTCCCAACCCTTCCAGAGCCATGCAATCAACCCGCCTCGCCTTCCATTCCCGTGCCCGCGCTTTCACCTTGGTGGAGATGCTCATTGTCGTCACGATCATCTCGATGCTCGCCGCACTGACCCTCGGCGGCTACACCTATGCCATGCGCTCTTCAAAGCGGCGTCTCACCACCGGGACGTTCGAGGCGATCAAACTCGCCCTCGAACGTTACAACTCCGAGTTCGGTGAATTCCCGCAGCCTGCTGGCAGCAATCAAATGGTCCAGTTCCCACCAGGTACTGCCACTTATGACACCTCCGGAGCCGCATGCCTCTATCAGGCGCTTTCGGGAGACGGTTACGATCAGATCAAGGGGGTCACTGGAGGCACCGGCGCAGGTGCCGGCGGCTCAGGCGGCACGTCTGATGGCAAGGTGGAAGGCACTGCCGAGATCAAAAACAAGATGCTCGTCGAAATTCCCCAGACCATCTTCACCCGCAGAGGTTCCACCTACATCCTCATCGACGGCTTTGGCCATCCGTTCCAGTACCGCAAAGCCGCTATTCCAACCGTAGCGGGGACTACCCCCACTCCCACCACCATCAACTCCACGTACGATCTCTGGTCCTACTCGGAAGATGAGAACAACACCACCAAGCAGAGCCTCGACACCGTGAAAGACCCAACGGTCGCCACGAAATGGATCAAAAACTGGTAAGCCTAGGCTACAGCTTCTTTTAAATAACGAGATTGACGCCCTGTCTCCGGGCCAAGATTGATCCCGCATGCCCATTGGCCTAGCCATTGCTTCCATTCTTGCCCTGTTCATCAGTTTCTGGGCCTTGAATATTGCGCGGGACCCGAGCGTCTGGCGGCTCTGGTGGATGGACATGCTGGGCGTGCTGGATGTGGACTCCGACCGCCCGCAGCGCCGCAGCCAGGAGCGCCAGATGACCTTCATCTGCTACACGCTGTTCCTGCTGCTGCTCGCCACCAGCCTGAGCGGTGCCTTCTGGACCATTGACCTCGTGCGGGACTACAAACGTGACAAAACACGCTTTGAGCGCGAGGTGGAGCAGACCAACCGCGAATTCGAAAAGGTCAATAATCAGCCCCAGAGCATCCGCCGGTAAGCGGGGCAGGGGCCCGAAGGTGCTGGATTTTGGTTTGCGCGGGGCGCGCATCGCTGCGAAGAAGCGTACCATTCCAATCCCGACCCCATGAACCGCCAGGAAAATCTTGAAGCCCTCTTTCGCAACGGCAAGACCGTCATCCTTCCCATTGATCACGGCTGCGCCATTCCTGTGCCAGGCTTGGAAAATCCCTTTCAGCTCATCGACCAGGTCAATGAATTCGTTGATGGCTATGTCATGAACCTCGGCGTCGCTCTGCGCGCCGCCGACAGCCTTGCCGGCAAGGGCATCATCCTCCGCACCGACATCTACAACACCCGCACCACCGGAGAGGGCGCAGGAAGCATCGGCGTCTTTGGCGTCGAAGAGGCGGAAATGGTCGGCGCCAACGCCGTCATGAACATGATCTACCCCGGCTCCGCCTATGAAAAGGCCAACTTCCAGGAGTGCGCCGATCTCATCCGCCTCAGCCTCGACACGGACATTCCCGTCATCCTCGAAGCACTGCCCTACGCCCTCGGCACCCCGGAAAAATACACCGTGGAAAATGTCAGCTTCGCCGTCCGGCTTGCCGCTGAAATCGGCTCCGATGTCGTCAAGACTCCCTTCCCAACCAACGGCACCGTGGAAGACTTCCGCCGCATCATCGGGCAGAGCTTCGTGCCCGTCATCATCCTTGGTGGTGCCGCCATGGGGGACGACGCCGGCCTGCTGAAAATGGTCGAAGACGCCATGGATGCCGGAGCTGCCGGCATCGCCATCGGTCGCAACGTCTGGCAGCACAAGAATCCCGCCGCCATCGCCCGCAGCCTCGCCGCAGTCGTCCATGAAGATGCCTCCGCGCTCGAAGCCCTCGCCCTGCTGAAAGAACCCGTGCGCTGAGACAGTTTCGTTTCACCCCACCATGAAACGACTGCTCCTTGCCGCCAGCCTGTTCACCGCCTGCTCGCTTCACGCCCAGCAGTTGCAATCCTTCAGCATCACGGCCGATGACTGGGCCGAAGGTGAGCCCCCGCAGGAAGTCTTTGTGGTGGATGGCACCATCAGGATCGGCATGCGCGATGGCAGCAAGGCCATTGTGATTGATCCCAATCCCGTCACCGATGCCAGCGCGCAACTGGCCGTCTCCGCCAGCGGCAATGCCAGCATCGAGGCCAAAATCCTCGCCATCAAGCGCGGCCGCAGCACCCCGCGCTTCGGCATCAGCGTGCATGGCATGAGCGGCCACCGGCTTATCGTCAATCCCGCCAAAAAATCCCTCGATCTCATCAAAGGAGACCAGACGCTCGTCACGGTCCCCTTGGCCTGGACCAGCGAGGTGTGGCTCAAGGTCAAACTCGACGCCACCAAGGCCGCAGACGACACCTGGACCATCACCGGCAAAGCCTGGCCTGCCGATGCCGCAGAGCCAGCCGAGCCCCTCATCAAGCACACGGAAAAGAATCTCAAAGGCCAGGGCAAATGCGCCATCTGGGCCACGCCCTTTTCAGGCGAGCCGGTGTTCTTCGACGACATCAAAATCAGCGTCGAAGCCGCAGCCGCAGCACCTTGATTTGATCACGGCGCGGGTGGTGGTTTGACCGTTGTATTGGCCGGCAGGCTGGCCTGCGCTGCTGGGCCGCTGAGCAGTTCAAACTTCGTCAGGCGCGCAAACATGAAGCCCACAAAGACATTCGCTTGCATCTCCAGCGGCACGCGCAGCTCATCATCGGAGACCCAGATGGTCGCCGTCTTCATCTTCTTGTAGGCGCTCAGCTCCAGCGTGGTGCGGTCGATTTTCCGAATCTTCAGCCCCAGCTTGAGGCAGGGCCGCTTGGTCCCGGCATACACCAGAGTTTCGCGCCCCAGCACCTCAAACGTGGTCAGGTAGGGCGTGTCCCAGGGCTGGACCACCCGCGTGATTTTCCGCCCGCTCTTCAAGTCCTGGCTGCGCAGATAGAGAATGACCGAGAGAATGTCGTCCATGGGGCCATGCAGGCACACCGTGGTGGCGGTGGAAGGCGTGCCTTTCACCGGCTGCACCTGCGTCTGCGTGATGATGCGCTGCCGCTCAAACGCCACGCGGTAGCGGCAGGTTTCCGCACTGTCTGTCTCACGGTGCTGCATGTAGTGCGCCCGCAGATCATCGCGGTGCATGATGGACGTCATCTCACAGTCGTACTTCCACAGCAGGCGCGCCACGCCGGTGCTCGCGGCTGTGGCATCGGCACGCCAGTACTCGCCCGCTTCACGCACCGTCAGCGTGGCCTGGCCCGCCGTCATCACATGGCTCCAGCCGACATCAAACGTCAGCTTGCATGGCGGCACCTGCAACTGCGTGCCGGCAGTGCCCGGCGTGAGCTCCTTGACCCATTCCGGTGACTGGGCACCGGCCAGAGCAATACCCAGAACACCAAGGAGAGGGAGCAGCAGCAGACGCATCCGCCAGTATTCACTCGATTTTCCCTTTTGCCAGTCTGTGTCTTTTCCGCCACAGTCAGTACATCATGCACGATCCCCGAATTGACGCCCTCTCACGCCAGCTTGTCCGCTACTCCACCAAGGTAAAAAAAGGCGACCTGGTCTGGATTGATCTCTTCGACGTACCGGCCGCCGTCGGGCAGAGCCTCATCCGTGAAGTCGTCGCCGTTGGCGGACTGCCCATGGTGCGCATCAATGACGCCGTGCTCACCCGTGAGCAGATGATCCATGCGGAGGCCCGGCAGTACGACATCATCGCCGAAAACAACCTCGCCCTCATGAAGCAGACCGACTGCTACATCGCCGTGCGCGGCAGCCACAACATCACCGAAGCCGCCGACATTCCTTCGGACAAGATGCAGCTCGTCATGGCCAAGCTGCGCCCCGTGCAGAATGAGCGCGTCAACAACAGCCGCTGGGTCGTCCTGCGCTGGCCCACCGCCTCCATGGCCCAGCAGGCCGGCATGAGCACCCAGGCCTTTGAAGACTTCTTCTTCCGCGTCTGCCTCCTCGACTACGCCGCCCTCCTTCCCGCCATGAAGGCCTTGAAGCAGCTCATGGACAAAACCAAGCAAGTCCACATCGTCGGTCCCGGTACCGATCTGAGCTTCAGCCTGAAAGGCCTCAAGTCCATCGTCTGCGGTGGCAGCCACAACATCCCCGATGGCGAAGTGTTCAGCGCCCCCGTCAGAGACAGCGTCGAAGGCGTCATCAGCTACAACGCACCCACCATTTACCAGGGCATCGCCTTTGACAGCGTGAAGCTCGAGTTCAACAAGGGCAAAATCGTCAACGCCACCGCCAACAACACCGCCGCCATCAACAAGATCCTCGACAGCGACGAAGGCGCCCGCTACATCGGCGAATTCGCCATCGGCTTTAACCGCGAAATCAAAGAGCCCATGCGCGACATCCTCTTCGACGAAAAGATCGCCGGCAGCTTCCACTTCACCCCCGGCCAGGCCTACGAAGGCGTCGCCGACAACAGCAATCGCAGCCAGGTCCACTGGGATCTCGTCAACATTCAGCGCCCCGAATACGGCGGCGGAGAAATCCGCTTCGACGGCAAAGTCATCCGCAAAGACGGCAAGTTCCTCCTGCCGGAGCTCAAGCCACTGAATTATTGAGCGTGTGGGGTGTGCTGGTGATGGCAACTTTTGCCCATCTCCAACCTCGGGGGGCATCCATGGTTCGTGGAAGGACAGCGCGGGACTGATCGTCAATCCTGCGGACAATCGAACACCGTGGGCGGGCGTGATTGAGGATAGGGGCAGTAATTGACAATGAAACTACCACCGTGAAGGCTGTGGAAGCATTTCAGGCGCGAAGGAATGGTCCCATTCAAGTCCAGACAGAGAGCTTAGGTGAGGCGGGAACGGACTTCGGGAGAGGTTATTATCTTTTGAGAACCCTCATTGCAATGGGGGTGGAGTCATTCAACGCTCGCACCAGCAGATCAAGGTCCGTGGATGGATCGGCGGGCAAAGCAGTCCCTGCCTTGATATGCTGCTCTTTCACTCGTCTAGCGCGATTAACTGCCTTCGGCCATTGTTTGATGAAGGTCTCAGTGGCTGCTCGGGCAACTTTGGCATTGGTTGAATAGGCCATCTTCAGCTTTCTCTCGAGGACGCTTTTAGCCTTTTTGCCATTGATGAGAGGGGCCGTGGAATCACTCAAATGCAAAAGCAGCCAGAACTCAAAACATGGCGAGGAGGCTGCGAGCTGGACAGCTTCATTTGATGCAAGTTGCATCACCTCATCCCAAGTTTCCTCTTGCACAGCTTTATCGGTATCGATCACAGCCCAGACATGCTCAAACGCTGGCGGTTCCCCAAATTTTAGCTGATCTTTTGATGCTCGCTCTGCAAGTTCTCTAACCATTCGCCGCGCTGTCTGGATGACCCGTTTGGGGTCAGGCTTATCTCCGGGTATCACCTTCACATGCGCTCGGGCAAGCTTCATTTCATCCAGCAGCAGGTCGAAATAGACCGGCTCCGTCACCGTTCCCTCTGTGACGATCAAAAAGTGATCGCCAAGGCTTACTCCAGAGGCTGCGGTCTCCCGTTCTTCACGGCGTAAATCGCTTTCCTCATGAGCCTTCTTATACCAGAAAAGATCAAAGTCGGCATTTTCACTCATAGGCCGTGGCAGCGGGTTGATCTTCATTTCGAAGCTCCTGAATACTGCTCCAATCCCCCATCAACCCGTGCCGCAGGGATGGAATGGCTCCATACCTCCCGGAAAGGTAGCCACGGAAAAGGGACTCATTGTTGCGGGGGGCATAGTCTGTCAGTGGATAAATGTGACCTTGTCCTTCCGAATCCTTGTCGGTGAACCATATCTGGTCACGGCGAAGCAGAGAACTGTCCAGCAGTTGGGAGCTGTGCGTGGTGAAGATGAGCTGGGCACGGCTTCTGTTCTCCGTTGAATTAAAGAACAGTCGCAGCAGTTCGGCCACCAGCAGGGGATGCAGAGACGTTTCGAGTTCATCAATAAACGCCACATCTCCATCCGCAAGCATGTTGAGCCAGATTCCCGACAGAGCAAACATGCGATGCGTGCCGGTGGACTCAGCCCTCCAAGGGAGAGGAATAGACCGTTCGCCAGCTGCCCGGTGTGACAGTTGCGGCTTCAATTGAGGTGACTCCATTCGCTTCTTGATCTCAACTTGAAGAGGCCCCTCTGCCATGTCCTTGAGTATTTCTTTCAGTGCTTTGATGCCAGGAGAAGTATCCTCGACCATTCTGGCTTCAGTGATCCCAAGGTCAGCGCGTCGAAGCATTTGCACGATGCCGCTGCTTAAAGGAGATTGGTTGCGCAGTTGTTCCCCGGTGAACCCTCCACCAAGAATCGAGTTGGCGTCCAACGTCAGGTAGGTGAACCGCTCCTTGAACCAGCGGAACACAGGCTCGAGTTCTGTGCGGTTGCTCGCGATGTGTTTGGAAAGATACAGCACGTTGCTGAGCGTGTCTTTTTCCAGCCTCTCATCGCGAGGGAAGCCCTTCGGGCGATCAGGCCCCCAGACATACTTCTTTTCAGAAGGCTCCCAATCTCGGCGAAACCAAGTTTGTGCGCTGCTTGTCGGGTAAGCTCGCAGAGATTCATGCCACACCCGTTCCGTCGTTGCGGCCACAGTATAAACGAACC
>NCCR01000020.1 GCA_002279765.1 Verrucomicrobia bacterium 12-59-8
GTCTGGAGCATGAGCAGAAGCTGCCGGTGAACGCGAAAGTTCATCCCAACAAAATCCGCGCCGACATGTGGCGCATGGTGGATTTCGATGGCGACGGCAACAACGACCTCATCGTCGGCGTCGGCGACTGGACCGAGTACGGCTGGGACAATGCCTACACCGAAGAGGGTCGCTGGATGAACGGCCCCCTGCGCGGCTATGTGTATCTGCTGCGTAACACCGGCACCAACGACAAACCGGCCTACGACAAGCCCAAGAAAGTCATGGCCACTGACCGCCCGGTCGAAACCTTCGGCTGGCCTTCACCAAACTTCGCGGACTTCGATGGCGATGGCGATCTCGACCTGCTCTGCGGCGAGTTCCTCGACGGCTTCACCTATTTCCAAAACACCGGCACACGCACCAAGCCGAAGTACGAACTCAGCGTACGCCTGAAAGCCGACACGGGTCGCTATCTCACCATGGATCTCGAAATGATCACGCCCACCGCGATTGATTGGGACAAGGACGGCGATCTCGATCTCATCTGCGGCGACGAAGATGGTCGCGTGGCCTTCATTGAAAACACCGGCAAATTTGACAACAAAGCGCCCGTCTTTGCCGAGCCGCGCTATTTCCTGCAGGAGGCAGATCAGGTGAAGTTCGGCGCACTTGCCACGCCCGTCGGCTTCGACTGGGATGGCGATGGCGACACGGACATCATCTGCGGCAACACTGCGGGCTACGTCGGCTTCATTGAAAATCTCAGCGGCAAAGGCGTGGAGCAGCCAAAGTGGGCGGCTCCCGTGCGCCTCGAAGCCGCAGACAAAGTCATCCGCCCGATGGCCGGCCCGAATGGCTCCATCCAAGGTCCCTGTGAGGCAAAATGGGGCTACACCACCCAGACCGTGGCCGACTGGGATGGCGACGGCCTGCCGGATCTCCTGCTGAACTCCATCCTCGGCAAAATCGTGTGGTATAAAAACATTGGCACCCGTCAAAATCCAAAACTCGCCGCTGCGCAACCTGTCGAAGTTGAGTGGAATGGCCCACAGCCCACCCTAGCCTACGGCTGGCTTCGCCCTGAAGGCAATGCCCTGCTCACCCAATGGCGCACCACGCCCGTCGCCGTCGATTGGAACAAGGACGGCTTCACCGATCTCGTCATGCTCGATCAGGAAGGCTACCTCGCCTTCTTTGAGCGTGCGAAAAAAGACGGCAAACTCATCCTCAAGCACCCGCAGCGTGTTCTCTCCGCCGCACAGGAAGCAAAAGCTCCCGGCCTGCTCGACAAGGCGCTCGAACACCTCAAGGTCAAATCACCCATCGCCATGAAGCCCGGTGAACCGTTGCGCCTCAATGCTGGCATCGCCGGCAAAAGCGGACGTCGCAAAATCTGCATCATGGACTGGGACCAGGACGGCAAACTCGACATCCTGCTCAACTCCGCCAACGCAAACTTCATCCGCCAAACCTCCAGCGCCGATGGCAAATGGTTCTTTGCCGATATGGGGCTTCTCATTGATGCCAACATCGAAGGCCACGATGTGAGTCCCACCACAGTGGATTTCAACGCAGACGGTCTGCCAGATTTCGTCGGCGGCGCAGAGGACGGGCATCTGTACTACCTGCGGAACCCGCAGGCAAAATAGTCCGGCTGCAAAAGCACACCGCACTTTCTTCGTGCGCAGCGCTGAGTAGTGAGAGGCATGACATTCTTCGAACTCCTCACCCTCAGCGCCGCAGGTTGCACCGCTGGTGCGATCAATGCGATTGCGGGTGGCGGCACCCTGCTGACGTTTCCGGTGCTGCTCATGTTCGGCACGCCCCCGGTGCTGGCGAATGCCACGAGCACCGTGGGGCTGGTGATCGGTACCGCGGGCAGCATCGTGGGTTTTCGCGGTCATTTCACGTCGATCCGCACCAAGCTGCTGCAGTTCATCCCGATCTGTCTCGTCGGCGCAGCCATCGGGAGCTGGCTGCTGACACACACCAGTGACGATCAGTTCTCGAAGCTCATTCCCTTCCTAGTTCTCTTCGCCACCGTGCTGTTTTTTCTCCAGGGTTTCCTGCGCAAGTCCGCCACGGAGTCGAAATCAAAGGCGCTGTGGTTTTCCATCGCGCTGCAGCTGCCTGTTGCGATTTACGGCGCGTTTTTCGGCGCTGGCATCGGCATCCTGATGCTCGCCTCGTTCGGCTTCATGGGCATGGCGGACATCCACGAGATGAACGCGCTCAAAAATGTGCTGGGCTCCCTCATCAATGTCATTGCCGCCGTGTGGTTCATCGCCGTCGGCATGGTGAACTGGCCGCAGGCACTGGCGCTGACGGCAGGAGCTCTGATTGGCTACTACCTAGGCGCACACTTTTCCCAGCGCATCTCACCTCAAAGGGTGAGGCATCTGATCACTGCCATTGGTCTGGTCATATCGGCGTTCATGTTCTGGAAGCAGTTTGGATGACAAAAAGGCTTCGATGCAGTTCAATGCAGGCATGAAACCCCGTTTTCTCCTGTCTTGTGTTCTATGCTTGGCGGCTTCTGGCTGCTCCCTCATCACGGTGCCGGTAAAGACGGCTGGCAGCATCGTAACGACGACGGTTTCGACGACCGGCAGGGTGGTGGCTGCTCCGTTCGAAGCCGCTGGCAGAAACAATGCCTCCAAACAAGCCGGGGAGGAAGTCCAAACGACACGGGTAGTGGGCCAGAAACCGCAGCGCCGAACAACGCCGGAGTACGAGTAAACGGATGGGGGCGTCTCAGTTTCACCCCTGCAAGACTCACGCCATCTGCCACGGACCGCGCATCGGACGTGACAGCATCGCTGTAGCCTCGGCATCTTCGAGGATTTGTTCCTTCACTGGATCCCAACGCAGCTTGGTGCGGTTCAGCCGCAGGACGATGTTGGCTAGGTGTGCGATGCTGATGCTGCGGTGCGCGTACTCGATGGGTGCGGCGGGCTTCACGCCGTCTTGGATGGCGTCGATGAAATTGCGGAAGTGGTCCCTGCACTCATAGAGGCGCACATCGCTTTCAGCGAGAGGCTTGCGCAGGGAGTCGGGCTTGATCTCCAGTTTGCCACGGGTGCAGAGCACGCTGCCGTTTTCGCCTTCAAAGGAAATGCCTGAGCCGAAGTGCTGCTTGTCGGCCACTCGCACCGTGGTGCCATCTTCGTAGCTGTAAGCGAAGGAGAAGGTTGGTGGCGTGGTATAAAGTCCGCCGGGTGCGGGCCAGGTGGCCTTGAGGTCGAAGAACTCGGACGGGCCGCTTTCATCTCTCCCCAGCGCCCACTGCACGATGTCGAGGTGATGCGCGCCGAAGTCGGTGATGTTGCCGCCGGAGTAGTCGTACATCCAGCGCCAGTTCGAGTGCAGCCGTGCCGGACAAAAGGGAGCGTCAGGCGCAGGGCCAAGCCAGAAATCGTAGTTTAATCCTTCCGGCACGGGTGCAGGCGATGTTTGCGCGGCGCTGCCGTTGTTGTCTCGGTTGTCGCTCGCCAGACCCACACGGATTTGTTTGAGTTTGCCGATCCTGCCATTGCGCACGTACTCGCAGGCCATGCGGAAGTGGATGTCACTGCGCTGCTGGCTGCCGGTCTGCCACACGACCTTGCTGTCTCGCACCACGTCGCTCATGAAACGGCCCTGCGCCACTGTGAGGCTCAGCGGCTTTTCGCAGTAGATGCTTTTCCCGGCCCGTGCCGCCGCCACGGCCATCAGCGCATGCCAGTGGTCCGGCGTGGCGATTTGCACGGCATCGACATCCTTGCGTGCGAGCACCTCACGAAAATCCTCATGCGTGGCGCAGCCTTGCATGCCGTAAGTTTGGTCCACCAGTCGCCGCGCCGGTTCGCGGCCCAGCGTTCCAGCCTTTTTGATGATGCCCTTGTTGTAGCGGTCAGACTCGCGCTCGACATCACACACCGCGATGACCTGCACACGTTCGTCCTGCAGGAAATTCTTCACCACATCCGTCCCGCGACCGCCACAGCCGATAAGCGCGAGCGTCGTGCGGTTGGACGGTGCTACAGAACCATTTTTCCCCAAGGCGGAGGCAGGAATGATCATTGGAAAGCCCAGAGCCGTCGCGGCGGCGGAGCATTGCTGGAGGAATTGGCGGCGGGAGTTGGAGACTGGAACGTTCATGGCATCAAACGTCAACGTGGCTGCTAAAGTAGTTCTTCAAGCGAGTCTCAAGGTTTCAGTGCATCCGATATTGATTGTATATGCATAGTATTTGTGCCGTCATGCAGTCGAGCGGTTGCATAATTGTTGGTCGAATACGCTTGACTATATCTGGATGAAAATACTAGTCTGATGAAATTTATCCCGAAGCCTCTGCCATGAAAACACCTCTACTCGCCAGTCTGTGCCTCCTCACCGCTGTTCCTGTGCTTCCTGCCCATGAATTTACCGATCTTCAGGGCCGTAAGCTCGACGCAGAGATCATCTCCGCTGCTGGTGGCCAGGTCACACTCAAACGAGCCACCGATAGCCGCACCTTCAGTGTGGCTGCCAGCAGTTTTATTGCAGCGGACCAAAAACTCATCTCCGACTGGGCGGACGCCAACACGAAGTACAGCTTTGAAGTGACCTATACCAAAAAAAAGCTCAATCAGACCCGCACGAAGCGTGGAGCCGTGACTCATGAGGAGGAGACTTGGATCTACAAAATCAACATCAGAAATCGCCAGCCCACCGCAGTCGGTGACCTGCGTGTCGATTATTGGTGCTTCCGCCGGGAAGACTCTGGCAAAGGCAAAGGTGCGGCACGGATCGAGACCTCCGGCAGCAGCAAAGTAGCCATGGTGGTCGGCTCCGGTACGGCGACGGTGGACACCACGGAAATCATCCTGCATAAAGAAGAACTCGATGGCGGCTTCTATTGGGCCAATGGCAACAGCGCCATCCAGTCTGACGGCATGGGAGGTCTGGCCGTCCGCATTTTTGATAAAAACGACCGTGAGGTTTACAAGTGGGCCACGAAGGATGACCTCTTTGTCGCCGCTGTGGGCAAGCCGCAATCAAACGGCTCGAAATCGCAATCCAACGCCCGTCCGAAATAGTTCGCTGCCCATCCTTGAATTTGAGCGTTTCGCACGCTGATATGCAGCGCCGGGTGTTTTCACCCGGCGCTTTGTTTTGGACCCCGTCAAGCGTGCCACCAAACCTCGCAGCGTCAAGAAGGCTGCGAATCGCCAACCACCACCCCCGTCCGGGCGTGCGCGGGGGGATGCGCTCGGTCTGGTGGATCTGACGCTGTCCGCAGCCGAGTTTCAGCGAAAACTGAAGCAGCCAGACATGGTGCTCGATCACGTCACACCGCAGGCCTTCGGGTTTGCGGCGGCGCTGATGGTCCGGCATGCGGAGAAGACCATGCCCGGACGTCGCGTGTGGATTCTCTGTGCAGATGTGAAAACGCAGGATCACGTGCATGCCGAACTCGGCGTCTGGCAATGTCCCGCGCTTTATTTCCCGCGTCTCGGCCTGGTGGTGAACGATGCGCTGGTTGATCCCGAACTGCTTGCGGAGCGTGCGGGTGTGCTTGGCCGCATGATGGAAGGAGACGCGCCAGTCATGGTGCTGTGTGCGGACAGTTTGGATGAGCCAGCACCTGCTCTAGCCGAAATTTCCAGCCAGCGTCGCATGCTCACCGTCGGAGCAAAGCTGGATGTGGAGGCCCTGCTGCATGATCTGAGCGCGGCCGGCTATGAGCGCGTGCCCGTCGTCACTGAGCGCGGTCAGTTCGCCCGCCGCGGTGGCATCGTGGACTTTTTCTCCTGGCAGGCGGAGGAACCGTTGCGGCTGGAATTTTTCGACGACGAGATCGAATCGGTTCGTGCTTTCGATCTGCACAATCAGTCCTCCATCAAGCGGCTGGAGAGCGTGGGCGTCATTCTACAGATGAATGACAATGCGGATGAAGCCTCGCAGGTGCGCGAGCATCTGCATCAGGATGATTTCATCGTCACCATCGACTGCGAGGGGGCGGCGCATGCGCGCATCCTCAGCGGTGCCGCGCCAGTCGAGGGCATGGAGGATTATTCAGCGGCGATCCATGAGAATCCGCTCGGTGTCTTCGATGCCTCCGACTTTGTGCTGCATGAGGCGCGGCGTGAACACTTCGCCAAGCAGATCCGCGAATGGCATATGGCTGGGTGGCGCTCGGTCATTTTCTTCCACAACGAGGCAGAGCGTGAACGCTTCGCCGAACTACAGAGCGGCCTGCCTGCCTCGCTCGAAACGAAGCTGGGCCTGCTGTATCGCGGATTCACCGTGCCAGCGGCCAAACTGGCCGTGCTGACCGGTGCGGAAATTTTCGGTCGCCATCAGCAGATCCGCCGCGTGCGCGGCTCGAAACTCGATGAAGCCGAAGTACTGCGCAAAGCGCGCGATGTCATGCGCGACCTGCGTGAGGGCGACATCGTCGTTCATGCCGAACATGGCGTGGCCCGCTTTGGCGGCATCGAGGTGCGTGATTCCGGCAAGCGCGAAGAGGTGCTCGTGCTGCATTATGCCGAAGGTGCCAAGCTCTTTGTACCGGTGGCCCACACGCATCTGGTCACCCGCTATGTCGGTGTCGGTGGCAAGGCGCCCGCTTTGAGCAAGCTCAGCGAAGCACGCTGGCAAAAGACGCGCAAGAGCGCGGAGAAAAGCGTCGAGGACTTCGCCGTGCGCATGCTCAGCGTCGCTGCGGAGCGTCAGACCCTGAAAGCCTACTCACACCAGCCGGATACCAAATGGCAGGTCGAGTTTGAAGAATCGTTTTTGTATCGCGAGACCCCGGACCAGCTTCGCAGCGTGGAGGAAATCAAACGCGACATGGAGGCTGAAAAACCCATGGATCGTTTGCTATGTGCCGACGTCGGCTTCGGCAAAACCGAGGTCGCCATTCGTGCCGCTTTCAAAGCTGTCATGGGCGGCCGTCAGGTGGCCATCCTCGTGCCCACAACGGTGCTGGCACGCCAGCACTGGGAAAACATCCGCCAGCGCATGAGCGAGTTTCCTGTGTCGGTCGAAATGCTCTGCCGCCTCACCCCGCCAAACCGCGAACGCGAGATTTTGCGTGGCATCACCGAGGGCACGGTGGACATCGTCGTTGGCACGCATCGCGTCATTTCCAAAGACGTGCGGTTCAAGAATCTCGGCCTCGCCGTGATCGATGAGGAGCAGCGCTTCGGCGTGAAGCACAAAGAAAAATTCAAGGACCTCTTCCGTCTCGTCGATGTGCTCACGCTCAGCGCCACGCCGATTCCGCGCACGCTTTACCTTGCCCTCATGGGCATGCGCGACATGAGCACCATCGAGACACCGCCGCCGAACAAGCAGGCCGTGCAGACGATGATCTGTCCCTACGATGAGCGCACGATCAAGCAGGCCGTTGAGGCGGAGATCGAGCGCGGCGGGCAGGTCTTCTTCCTGCACAACCGCGTGATGACCATCGAAAAAATCGCGCAGCGCATCCGTGATCTCTGCCCGAAAGCCCGCGTGATCATCGGCCACGGCCAGATGGACAGCGAGCTGCTGGAGGACGTGATGCACACTTTTGTGGATGGCGGGGCGGATGTGCTCGTCTGCACCACGATCATCGAAAGCGGGGTCGATATCCCCAATGCAAACACCATCATCATTGACCGTGCGGACCGCTTCGGCTTGGCAGATTTGTATCAGCTCCGTGGTCGTGTCGGTCGTGGCGGAGTGCAGGCGCATGCCTATCTGCTCCTACCTCAAGATGCGGTGACCGCTGGCGATGCTCGCAAGCGAGTGAACGCCATCAAGCAGTACGCTGGCCTCGGCAGCGGCTTCAAAATCGCGTTGCGCGATCTGGAGATCCGTGGCGCAGGCAATCTGCTCGGCACCGAGCAGAGCGGCCACATCGCCGCCGTTGGCTTCGATCTGTACTGCCAGATGCTCAAGCAAAGCGTCGCCCGCATGCAGGGCCGTCGTGTGGCGCGCCCGGTCGAAGTCGGGCTGCGTTCAGATTTCCTCGTCATGAACGAAGCCATGATGGTGCAGGCCTCCACGGGGGCCACGCCCGCCTTCCTGCCCTCCACCTTCATCGAAGACCTCAAGCTGCGCATCACCGCCTACCGTCAGGTGGGAGAAATCATGACGCGCAAGGAACTCGAGGAACTCGAAGCACAGTGGCGAGACCAGTTCGGCGAAAAGCTGCCCCACGCCGTGCAAAACCTGCTCACCTGCGCCTCCATCCGCCTCGCTGCAGCACACGTTGGCATCAGCGATGTCGAAATCAAAGACCGCAAGCTCATGCTTACCCGCAACGGCAAGTTCGTCATGATCCAGGGCAAGTTTCCCCGTCTCAGTTCCCGCGAAGGCCACAAGCAACTCGCCGAAACGCTGGCGATGTTGCGGACACTGTGATCAGACGTGGTTCGACAGCTCCGTGTCGAACAGCCTCTGGCCAGTCGCATCCCCTAGCTCATAACACTGCACCTCCAGCTGGATGATGGCGGCATGCCTGGCGCGCAAGAACATCAAGCCTCCGACAATTCCCCAGAACAGATTGAAGATCCGACCGCCATAAGGAAGCATTCAACGATGACAAGGCCCAACTCTCCATCCGCGTCAGGGATCAAGATGCTACGATTCATCGTGAAGCATTGGAATTCGCCGGGAGGAGTTGCAAGTCACTTCAGGGCTCCGCTCCAGACCTGGGGCGATCTGACCCCGGGGCGTGCCTCACCGCCGGGGATCACGATTAGGTCCTGCCAGCGCACAGCGTTGGTCGTGACCAGCGAAAAGGGCACCTCCCCCGACTGGCTCCAGGTCTGCGACTTCACGTCGAAGACGAGAATCGAACGTGGGAAGCCGGGATGTTTCGCTTTGGGTTCGAAATTGACGTTGGCACCATCGTCACCGCCGAGGATGTAAATCTTGGCATCAATCACCGGAGCAGGATTCGGAGCCGCCACGGCCACGCGCGGCATGTCGGGCAGTTTTTTCCAGCCGGTGGCCGGTTGGTAGGCCCACGCATCGTTCAGCCATTCGCGCTCAGGTTTGCCATCCTTGTCCGCATGCAATGCCGCACCGCTGAACAGATGTACCATGCCATCCACCGCAGCCATGCAGGCCAGGATGCGTGGTTTGCCGGGGAAGGGGGGCAGTTCCTGCCATGTTGCGTCGGCTTGTTTCAGATCGAGCGACCAAAACGTATTCATGGCGGTGGTGGCCGTTGGTGTTTCGATGCCACCGGAGATGTAAATGACGCCATCGAATTCGCAGCCGCACATGAAGGCGCAAGGCTTCGGCAGCGGCGGTAGTTGGGCGGCTTTCTGCATCCAGAACACCTCACGGAAGTGCTCCGTGGCATTGCCTCCGCCGAGGATGACCCATCCGGCGGGAGTCGTGATACTCACCCCATAGCCATTGGGTTTGGGAAGTTTTCCAGCCACCCGCCAGGCTCCATCTGGCTTCTCCAGGGCAAAAAGCGTGTCATACCAGACCTTTGTGCCGCTCTCCCACGGCATTTTGTCGATGAAATGCGTGCCCCCGGCGACCATGAGCGTGCCGTCCACCACTCCGGCAAAAGACCCGGCGAAACCTCGTTCATCGGGCAGAGCAGGCAGTGGCGACCATGGCAAATCAGCGGCGGAGACAGTCAAAGTGAGGGACATGAGACAGAGCAGCGGGCGAAGCATGACCGGCACATAACGCAGGTTTGATGATAGTTCCGGCACATTGAGTGCTTATTTTGGCTACATCAAATGCTCACACTTTCAGGCAAATCCCACGGCAAATTTTGCGACGGCGTCTCGCGTCGCGACTTCCTGCGCATCGGCGGTCTCGCCATGGGCGGGCTGTCCTTGCCGGAACTGCTGAAAGCCGAGGCGGAGGCGCGCACGGGCCGCAGCTTCAAATCCGTGATCATGATCTACATGTGCGGCGCTCCACCGCATCAGGACATGTACGATTTGAAGATGGACGCGCCGCTGGAAATTCGCGGCCCCTACAAGCCCATCAAGACCGCTGTCCCCGGCATCCACATCTCCGAGCACGCACCGCGTCTCGCCAAGATCATGGACAAGCTGGTGCCGATTCGCAGCATGTACGGCTCGCCGAACGGTGCGCACGACAGCTTCATCTGCTACACCGGCAAGCCGCCGCCGCCGAACGGTGGCGGTGCCCCTGTGGGCCGTCTTTCGGATCCCCCCTCTTTGGGGTCTGTCGTTTCCCGGCTCAAAGGTCAGGCTGATCCCGCCATGCCGGCATTCGTCGGCCTCGCTCCGAAAGCCGGTCATCCGCCCTATGGCTCGCCAGGACATCCGGGTTTCTGCGGCAACACGCATGCCGCCTTCCGCCCGAACGGCGCTGGCATGGAAGATCTCCAGCTCAATGGCATCACGCTCGACCGTCTCGAAGACCGCCGCTCGCTGCTCACGGGCTTTGACACCTTCCGCCGCGAACTCGATGCCAGCGGTCTCGTCGGCAGCATGGACGCCTTCAATCAGCAGGCGCTGAATGTACTCACTTCCAGCAAGCTGCTCACCGCGCTCGATTTGAACCATGAGAGCGTTAAAACCCGCGAACGCTACGGCAAGGGCGATCCCAAGAACTATGGCGACGGCGCTCCGCTCAATCTTGAGCACTTCCTCCTCGCCCGTCGTCTCGTCGAAGCCGGGGCACGTGTGGTGACGCTCAATTTCGGCCGCTGGGACTTCCACGACAACAATTACCCACAGCTCCTGCGCCATCTGCCGCTCTTCGATCAAGGCATGAGCGCCCTTGTTGAGGATCTGCATGAGCGCGGTCTCGACAAAGACGTCGCCGTCGTCGCCTGGGGCGAGTTTGGCCGCACTCCAATCGTGAACAAAGATGGCGGTCGCGACCACTGGCCGCGTGTCGGCGGTGCCTTGCTCGCGGGTGGCGGATTGCACACCGGTCAGGTCATCGGTGCCACCGACAGACTCGGCGGCGAACCCACCGAGCGCCCGGTGCATTTCGGCGAAGTCTTTGCCACGCTCTACAAGCACATGGGCATCGACACCGTGAAGACCACCCTCAACGATTTGACCGGCCGTCCGCAGTATCTTGTCGATGGCTGGCAGCCGATGCCGGAGCTGATTTGAAGCGGAACGCGGCTTGCCCCTGCCGCCTTGAGGCCTTAGGGTAAGAGCACATGTATCCGATCAAAACCACCATTCCTGAAGGGTTGGCACTCAAAGAAGGGGATGAAGCCGATCTCCGGGTGGTGATCCAGGATGGGGCAGTCGTGGTAACCAAAATTCTGCGACATAAGACTGCCGCAGATTCATCAGCCGCCGATTATAAGGTCAAGCTCGGTGCCTGGAACCGGAAGTAGGCCTTTTGGAAAGGCTTTGCGACTGCGGGCGTATTCCAAGGTGCATGTCATTTCCACATCCAGCGCATCCCGTTTCCCGCCGTGAAGTGATTCAGGCCGGAGCGGTGGGTTTGCTTGGCCTCGGCATGAATCATCTCAGCGCCCTCCAGGCGATGACTGCGGCCACTCAACCGCCTCGGGCGAAGTCCGTGATCTACATCTTTCTTTCCGGCGGGCTCGCGCAGCATGAGAGCTTTGACATGAAGCCCGATGCTCCCATGGAGATCCGCGGCGAGTTTAAGCCCATCCGCACCCAGACGCCAGGGCTGCACATCTGCGAGCACCTGCCCAATCTCGCGCGCATCTCGGAAAAATGGTCGCTGGTCCGGTCGCTCACGCATGGCAGCAATGATCACTCGCTGGGTCACCACATCATGCTCACAGGCCGCAGCGATGCACCGTTGGGTTTTGATCCCTCGAAGCCGAAGAAGTCCGATCATCCCAGCATGGCGGCACTTGCCACCGCACTGCTGCCGAAGCGCAAAGACAACCTGCCGCCCGCCATCGTTTTGCCTGACAAACTCGTGCATCGCGAAGGCCGCACGCTTGCCGGGCAGTTCGCGGGCACCCTTGGCGCGCAGCATGACCCGTGGTTCCTGGAGATGTCGCCCTATCATCCGAAGCACTACGGCGCGTATCCGAAATACCTGTTCCATCACGAGCGCGGCTATGAAACTGACCCCTCACTGCTTTTTCAGGCCCCGCATCTCTCGCTGCCGCAGGGGCTCACGATGGATCGCGTGATGGACCGCGTTTCCCTGCGCAATGCCTTGGAGCAGCAAACCAGTGACCTCACCGCACTGGCCGGTGATGAAGCTTTTGATACCACACGGCAGGCGGCCATCAGCCTGCTGAGCAACCGCAAGGTGCATGACGCGTTCAGTCTGGAGAAGGTCGATCCCAAAATGCTCGACCGCTACGGCCGCCACAGCTTCGGCTGGTCATTGCTCATGGCTCGCAGGCTCGTGCAAAGCGGAGTACGTATGGTGCAGGTAAACCTTGGCAACAACGAGACATGGGACACGCATCAGGCCGCGTGGGGCAATCTGAAAAACTACCTGCTCCCGCCGATGGATCAGGCCGTGAGCGCCCTGCTCGAAGATCTCGATGCCAGCGGCCAGTTGGATGAAACGCTCATCGTCATGGGTGGTGAATTCGGCCGCACGCCCAAAATCAAGAGCATCTCCGCCACGGCCTTGCCGGGGCGCGATCACTGGGGCCACGCCCAAAGCGTCCTGCTCGCCGGCGGCGGTATCAAGGGCGGTCGTGTCATTGGCTCCACCGACAAAATCGGCGGCTATCCCGCCAGCGATGCGCAGACGCCCGAAAATCTCGCTGCCACGATCTATGAAGCGTTGGGCCTGCCACGCGAAACCATCTGGAAGGACTTCACCGGCCGCCCGCACACGCTGTATATGGGTTCGCCGATTGGCGGTTTGGTTTGAATCAGCAAGAGACACCTCTGCGCTCCCGTAGGTTTGGGCTCCTCCAACCCACCATGCTCAACCTCTACTCCTATCCCAGCGGCGGCTTTTGCGATGGTGTGTCGCGCCGAAACTTCCTC
This sequence comes from Verrucomicrobia bacterium 12-59-8, assembly GCA_002279765.1. The sequence continues at coordinate 12,900 of NCCR01000020.1, forward strand.
AAGATCGGCGGACTCGCCATGGGCGGATTGTCGTTGAATGATGTGCTGCGTGCGGAGTCCACTCAGAAGTCGGGCAGGTCACACAAGGCGGTGATCATGATCTTCCTGCCCGGCGGGCCGTCGCATCAGGACATGTTCGACATGAAGCCGGACGCACCGAGCGAGATTCGCGGCGAGTTCAAACCGATCTCCACCAACGTCCCGGGCATCCAGATCTGCGAGCATCTGCCGCGTCTCGCGAAGATGATGGACAAGTGTACGCTCATCCGCTCGCTGGCTGACTGCGACTCGCGCCACGATGCCTTTCAGTGTCTCACTGGCCGCAACTCCAAGCAGCAGCCTCCCGGCGGCTGGCCTTCGCTCGGATCTATTGTCTCGCGCTTGCAGGGCAGCACCAATCCCGCCATGCCGCCGTTCGTCGGTCTCGCGCCGAAGATGGGCCACATGGAGTGGGCGCGCACGGGTGAGCCGGGTTTCCTCGGCGTTGCGCATGCACCGTTCCAGCCAAATCGCGGCGGCGGCACGGAAGACATGTCGCTCCGCGGCATCACCCTCGATCGTTTGCGCGATCGCAAGTCGCTGCTCTCCAGTTTTGACACTCTACGTCGTGATCTCGATGCCACCGGCCTCATGGGCGGGGTGGATGTGTTCAATGAGCAGGCGCTCAATGTGCTCACCAGTCCGAAGCTGCTCCACGCACTGGATTTGAGTCGTGAAGACCCACGTGTCGTCGAGCGCTACGGCAAAGGTGAAAATCGCAATCGCGACGACGGCGGCCCGCGTCTGCCCGAGCACTTTCTTGCCGCGCGCCGTCTCGTCGAAGCCGGAGCACGTGTCGTCACGCTCGCCTTCAGCCGCTGGGACTACCACAGCGACAACTTCAAGCAACTCCGCGAAGACCTTCCGTTGCTCGACAGCGGACTCACCGCGCTCATCGCCGATCTGCACGAGCGTGGCATGGACCAGGATGTCTCCGTCGTCGTCTGGGGGGAATTTGGTCGTACACCGATGATCAATGCCAAAGGTGGACGTGACCACTGGCCGCGTGTCGCCTCCGCACTGCTCGCCTGCGGCGGCATGCGCCACGGTCAGGTCATCGGTGCCACCGACAAACAAGCCGGCGAACCCACCGACCGCCCCGTCGCTTTTGGCGAGGTCTTTGCCACGCTTTACAAGCAGATGGGCATCGACGTGACGAAATCCACGCTCACCGATTTGACCGGCAGGCCGCAGTATCTCGTCGATGGCCATCTGCCAATGGCGGAGCTGGTGTGAGCCCGATGACTCGGAAACTCACTTTCCTTTTGTCCTGCAAGACAAGATTTCATCTCTCACCCCGTAGGTTTTAGCCATTATGAATCTGCCACGCTTCAGCCTCATCGCCGCCTTGTCCGCCGTCGTGCCTAGTTTCGCGGCAGATGCACCGCGTCCGCTGAATTTTGCGAACGACATCGTGCCCATCCTCACCAAGGGCAGTTGCAACTCCGGCGGTTGCCATGGCAAAGCTGGCGGACAGAACGGCTTCAAGCTCTCGCTGCTCGGCTTTGAGCCGCAGGAAGACTACGACCACATCGTCATGGAAGCGCGTGGTCGCCGTGTGTTTCCGGCGTCGGCGGAGCAGAGCCTGCTTCTGACCAAAGGCACCGCCCAGCTCCCACACGGGGGTGGCAAGAAGCTCGATCCGAACTCCGAGGACTACGCCGATCTGGCACGCTGGATTCGCGAAGGCATGCCCTATGGCAAGGACAGCGATCCCAAGATGGCGAGCATTAGCGTCGAACCCGCAAAGCTCACCATGCCGCTCAAGGCTGCGCAGCAGCTCAAGGTCACCGCACACTACACCGACGGCAGCACCCGCGACGTCACGAAGCGCGCCCTGTATGAGGCCAACGAGAAAGCCATGGCCGAAACGAATGAAACCGGCCGCGTGCAGCTCTTTGATCTTCCCGGAGATGTCGCCGTGATGGTCCGCTATCAGGGCAAGGTTTCCACTTTCCGCGCCACCGTGCCGCTCGGAGCGCCAGTGGAAAAATTGCCAGCCTCGCGTGGCTTTGTGGATGATCTCGTCTTCGCGAAATTGAAGACCATCGGCATGCCGCCGTCCGACATCGCTGACGACGGCACCTTCATCCGCCGCGTCACCCTCGACATCACCGGCCGCCTGCCCACCGCCGCAGAAATGAAGGAATTTATGGCCTCCAAAGAGGCCGGCAAACGCAGCGCCCTAATCGACCGCTTGCTCGATAGCCCTGACTACGCCGAGTACTTCGCCAACAAGTGGAGTGCCCTCCTGCGCAACCAGCGCACACAGCCCATGTATGCGCGCGGCAGTTATCTGTTCTACTCATGGATTCGCGACAGCATCGCCGACAACAAACCTTACGATCAGTTCGTGCGTGAAGTCGTCTCCGCTTCCGGTGATCTCGACCAAAATCCTCCCGTCGCCTGGTATCGGCAGGTCAAAGAAATGAAGCAGCAGATGGAGGATGTTGCGCAGCTCTTCCTCGGCACGCGCATGCAGTGCGCACAATGTCATCACCATCCCTTTGAGAAGTGGAGCCAGCAGGACTACTACGGCTTCGCCGCCTTTTTCAGCAACGTCAGCCGCAAGCCTTCGGCCTTTGCCACTGAGGAAATGATCTTCAGCAAGCGTGGCGTCGCGCAGACCACGAACATACGCACGAAGGAAGCCGTCACACCTACCAGCCTCGGCGGGCAGGCCTTGAAGCTGAGGCCCGAGCAGGATCCGCGTCACGCGCTCGCCGAATGGATGAGCCAGAAGGACAATGCGTTCTTTGCTCACACACTCGTAAATCGTTACTGGAAGCATTTCTTCAATCGCGGCCTCGTCGAGCCTGAGGACGATATGCGCGAGACCAATCCGCCGGTGAATCCCGAACTGCTGAGCGCTCTCGCGGCTGACTTCGTGAAGAGCGGCTACGATTTGAAGCAGCTCATCCGCACCATCACCAACTCGACCACCTACCAGCTCAGTGCCATTCCCAACGCGCACAACGCGAAGGATCGTCAGAACTTCAGCCGCTACTATCCAAAGCGTCTCAATGCCGAAGTCCTCTACGATTCCGTCAACACGCTGCTTGATGTCCAGACCAACTTCGCCGGTCAGGCTCCCGGCACGCGTGCCGTCGCCCTGCCGGACAACAGCTACAACCAAAGCACTTACTTCCTCAGCGTTTTCGGTCGTCCTGACTCCTCCAGCGCCTGCGAGTGCGAGCGCACCCAGGAGGCCAGCCTCGCGCAAAGCCTGCACTTGTTGAATGCCGCCGAAATCCAGACTCAGCTTTCCCGTGGCAATGGTCGTGCCGACACCCTCACCAAGGACACGCGCCCCGACGACGACAAGATCGCCGACCTCTACCACATCGCCCTCAGCCGCGACCCCAACGCCGCCGAAGTCAAATTCGCCCACTCCCATCTCGACAAGAAAACCGCAGGCAAAGCGGGCGATGCAGCCTTCCAAGGCAAAAAGGAAGCCTATGAAGACATCCTCTGGGCGCTGCTCAACACGAAAGAGTTCCTCTTCAATCACTAGGCGCTCACCGCCTCCAGCGGAATCCGCCAATGAACGCACGCGCCATGCCCCGTCCCAATTTTCAATTCTCAGTTTTCAGTTCTCAGTTTGCAATGCTTTTGGCCTTCGCTGCTCCAGCGTTCTCCCAGGCCACCTTCCCATCTCCGACGCTCACCTCCATCTCTCCACTCGGCGGCAAACCCGGTGCCACGGTCGAGCTCACCCTGCGCGGTTCCGACCTCGAACGACCGCAGTCGCTTCTGCTCAATGAGCGTGTCATTCCAATCAAGAGCATTAAGCCGAACCTTTTCAGCGTGGCACTGCCTGCCGACCTGAAGCCTGCTCTTTACGATTGTCGTTTCGTCGGCCACTACGGGGTCTCCAATCCACGGGTGTTTGAAGTCAGCACACTCGATTCCATTGACTCCACGGGGGCAAATACCAAACCCGACAACGCTCTCAAAGTGGCAGTCGGTTCCGCCATTCAAGGGGCCTTCAAATCCAACTCACCACATTGGTTCACATTCGAGGCCAAAAAAGACCAGTCCATTGTGGCCAGCTACGATGGGCACCGCTCTGACACCCGCACCGAAATCTTTGGAGCCATCACCAGCACAAGTGGCAAGGAGCTCGCCCGCATGCGCAATGGCGTCATGCTTTTCGTTCCTCCCGGCGATGGCACCTACCGCATGCGTCTCAATGACCTGATGTATCGCGCCGGCGATGACTATGCATATCGGGTGACACTGGAGCTAATGAAGCAGGCTCCGTTGCCGAGCTCTCCCTACGGACCGCATCCCGTACCGCCCATCAGCATCAAGATCGGCGATGTCTTCCGCGATCAGTTTCCAGAGCAGGGCCAGCCGCGCCTATTCGATCTCGCTTTTAAAGCGGGCGATCAGTTCATTCTCGAAGTTCATTCCCAGCAGCTCGGCCACTCCACGGATCCACATCTCGTCATCGAAAATTTAAAGCCCGACGGCAATCTCACGCCGCAGGCCGAAATCGCCGACGCCCCCGCCATCACGCCAGCACCGGGCATCGCTCTCATCAATCGAGATCCCTCCTACGCCTACGTGGCCAAGGCTGATGGCACCTTCCGCATCTCCATCAGCGACAACTTCGCCACCATGCAGCCCTACGAGCTGCGCATCCTCAAAGAGGCACCGAAGCCCGCGCCTCTCTTCGCCCTCAATCCCATTCTACCCGGAGCCAAGACCAAGGGGGCAGAGTTGGGCAGCGCCAATGTCCCTAGTGGAGGCATCTCCGCTCTCGAAATCGTCGCGCCCAATCGCAACGCCCTGAGCGAACCCATTGAGCTCAAGGCTGGCAATCTTCCTGCGGGCGTCACCTGTCTCGGCGGTTTCATCGGCAAAGGCCAGTCGCTGGGCTACATCGCTTTTCATGCAAGCGCCGATGCCCCCGCAGGAGCCAGCCTCCTCAGCGGAATCCCGCAGAGCCGCTTCGTGAGTTTTGCGGTGGCTGACACGACCAAGGACAACGCCCTCTACCGCACGACCGGCGCACCCGCGCTCGGTGTCAGCACACAGCCCGCTCCTGTGTTCATTCAAACCGAGAAGACCGACATCCTCGAAGTCGCCGCTGACGCCAAGCTCGAAATCGCCCTCAAAGTCACCCGTCAAGCCGGCTTCACTGAGGCTCTCAAGCTCAAGGTCCTCGGTCTCATCGATGCCGCCAAAGCTCCTGAAGCCGACATTCCCGCTAAAGCCGACACCGGCAAATTAACGCTCGATGTAAAGGTACTCAAACTCGTTCCGGGAGATTACGGCTTCATCCTCCAAGGCCCGGCGAAGATGAAAATCCGCCGTGGTGTCGAAGAGCTCAATGCTGCCGAAGCCGCTGCCAAAAAAGCCGCTGAAGCCCAGTCCGCAGCCAAAAAGCAGCTCGACACCGCCAATGCCGACGCAACGCCTAAAAAAGCCGAACTCGTCAAAGTCGCCACTGCCGCCCTCAAGACGGCTGACACCACCAAAGCTGCCGCCGACAAGCTCGTCAAAGACCTCGCCGCGAAGTCCACCCCCAAAGAAGCCACCTTCATCGTCTATTCCAATCCCATCCGTATCCGTGTGAAAGAGGTCGTCAAAAAATGAGAATCATCATCCCATTCGTCATTTTTCATTCGTCATTCGTCATGGCCGCAGCTCCCGCGCCCATCGACTACGACCAGCAGGTCCGTCCATTCTTGAAGGACAACTGCATCGCCTGCCATAACAAGACCACGACCAAAGGCGGCCTCAACATGGAGACGCCCGAACTCATGGCCAAGGGCGGCGAGAGCGACAAGGGCATCATTCCTGGCAAAGGCGCGGACAGTGTCATGTATCAGGCCGCAGCACATACCTGGGACTCTGAGATGCCGCCAAAGGGCAACAAGGTCGGTGCAGTGAATCTCACCGCCGAACAGCTCACGCTTTTCAAAGCATGGATCGATCAAGGCGCGAAAGCCTCACCCAAAAAGGTGCAGGTCATCGCGTGGGAGCCGCTGCCAGCGGGATTGAATCCCATCTATGCCATCGCTGTTGCACCCCAGGGCGACTTTGCCGCAGCTGCCCGGGCAAATCAGATAAGCATCTACCATCTGCCCACGCAGAGTCTCGTCACCAAGCTCACGGATGAAACCTTGCGCAAATCCGGCCTCTACAAGCAGCCCGGCGTCGCCCATCACGATCTCGTGCAATCTCTGGCCTTCAGCCCTGACGGCACACGCCTTGCTACCGGCAGCTTTCGCGAGGTCAAACTGTGGAAACGCAACGCTCCCGCAACCCTCGCCTTCGCTCCTTCCGCCAAATTCACCGCGACTCAGGAAGCGGACAACTCGATCAAACTGACCGAAACCGCTGGTGGCAAGCTTGTTGCCCACATCAAATCCGACCTCGCCGCCGAGCAGGCCCTTGCTCAGCACAGCCTCACCGCTGTGCGTACAGCTCTGGAAGTGACGTATCAAAATGAAGCCATTAAAAAGTCAGAAACTGACTCCACCGAGCAGACCAATCGTTTGAAGAAAGCTAACGAACTCGCGGAACTCGCGAAGAAGGCACTCGAAGACAAGAAGAAGGACATCAAGCCCAAGGAAGATGCCAAAGTTGCTGCCGAGAAAGCAGCGAAGGAAATCAGCGATCAAGTCGCCAAGGTTCCGCAAGACAAGCCCGATGCGGCATTGGTCAAAAAGAACACCGATGCTCAGGAGAAGGCCACGAAGGCAGCGGCGGATCTCAAACTCGCCCAGGAAGCGTTCACCCGTGCCGAGTCCGCGATCACCGATACGGCGAATGAAATCAAACTCGTCACCGAAAATGAAAAAAAGGCCAAGCAGGCTGTCATTGATGCCAAGGCACGTCTCGAATTGGTGAAGAAGGCGGCGGAGAAAGCGAACGCAGATCGAGATCTGATTGCCAAAACACTCACGACGAGTCTCAAGAAAGCCAAAGCACTCCAGTTCTCTGTGAACGGCCTCGAACTCATCGCCGAACAGGACAGCGGTCCGCCGCTCGCTTGGAGCACCGTGAATGGCAAGCCTATCGTTCCCGGCAGCACGACTGAGACATGGACTCTCGAACGCACCTTTGGCACCGGCGATGGCAATTCCCTGATCTCTGACCGGGCCAACAGCCTCGCTTTCAGCCCCGATGGCAAAACCCTCGCCATTGGCAGTGGCGAACCGTCTCGCAGTGGTGACATCACCCTGTGGGATGTGGCGAAGGGAAATCTGACCAAGAACTTTGCCGAACGCCATCTCGACAGCGTCTTTGCGCTCGACTTCTCGCCCGATGGCAAGCTTCTCGCTTCCGGCGGCGCTGACAAAGCCGTGCGCATCACCGACTTGAGCACGGGCAAAGTCGTGAAGGTCTTCGAAGGCCACACGCATCACGTTCTCGGCGTTTCATGGCGTGCCGATGGCCGCCTGCTGGCCAGCAGTGGAGCTGACAACGTCGTCAAAGTCTGGGACTGGACCACCGGCGACCGCCGCAAGAGCGTCGATGGCTGGGACAAGGAAGTCACCGGTATCCACTACCTCGGTGCTGCCGATCAGATCGCCACTAGCGCTGGCGACACCAAGCTCCGTCTCATTACCAGCGACGGCGGCGAGGTGAAAAAACTTCCCGGCTCCACCTCATTCCTCCAGTCTCTCGCCACCACCCGGTCTGGCGATGTAGTACTCGGCGGCGATCAAGACGGCAATGTCCGTGCCTGGGATGTCGCCACGGCGAAGGAAATCGCTCTTTTTAAGCCCTGAGGCTATCATCAGATGCACGGGTCAGTTTGCCTGCTTTTTTTCTTCATGATCTTTTCCCGTCTTCGCTTCCTTTCTCTTCTAGCTGTAGCTTTTTTGGTTCCCACGGATGGCAATGCGGAAACCGCAGCACCGCGCAATGATTCAGCGTGGCTGCGTGAAAAAGGGCAGATGATCTTCCATGACGCCTTCGAGCGTGAGGAGGACGGAAATCTCGCCAAAGCCATCGGCAACGGCTGGAACAGCGCCACGGCGGATCGTGTGCCGCAGATCAAGATGGCCGATCTCGATGCGGGCATTTTGAAGATCACCAGTGCCTCTAAAGAGGCAGGTCACGCCGCACACATCCATCACGAGGCTGGATTCACTGATGGCGGCGCGGTCGTCCGCTTCCGTTTCCCCGGCCTCTCGCAAGGCGAATCACTTCAGCTTGGCTTTGTGGACCGCGAATTGAAAAGCGTTCACGCCGGGCATCTCTGCTACGGCATTCTGAGTCAAAGCACCATCACCCTGATCGACCACAAAACCGGCACCATGAACCTGGAGGTCAAAAAGAAGAGCGATGAGTATCTGGCACGCAAAGAAAAGCTGCCCGCTGAATTCGAAGCCTTGATCAACTCCAAAAAGGTGGTTGTCCCATGGAAGGCAGACCACGAATGGCATGAACTCGTTCTCGTCACCGACGGTGACGAAATGCGCCTCAGCCTTGATGGCAAAGTCATCGTCAGTCACCACTCGGAAGGTTATGCTCATCCGATGAAGCGCTGGTTCAGCTTCTTGGTGCCAAACACCGTGTGGATCGATGATGTGAAAATTTGGAAAGTGAAGTGATCCAACAGGATTTGCTCCAGTCTTTGTTGGGCAGACGGGAGTGAGCTGAAAAATGTTTGCTTGCATGCGAACGAGTTTTTTTGTCATGCTGTATGCATGATCCGACTTCTCGCTTTTCTCAGCCTTGTCTTTGCCGTCACTCTTCACGCCGATGAGAAGCGGCCCAACATTCTCTGGCTCATTGCGGAGGATTTTGGGTTGGATTTGGGATGTTATGGGGCCAAGGAAGTTTCCTCTCCGGTGCTGGACGCTCTGGCGGCGAAAGGCATGCGCTTCACGCGGTTCTACACCACGGCGCCCGTATGCTCTGCCAGCCGCTCCGCATTCAACACGGGGATGTATCAGACGACGATCGGTGCGCACAATCACCGCTCTCATCGCGATGATGGATTCACCCTGCCAGCAGGGGTGAAGGTGATCAGCGAGCGCATGCGTGAGGCGGGTTACTTCACCGTGAATGTGAAGGAACTGCCTCAGGATGCGGGGTTCAAGGGCACCGGCAAGACCGACTGGAACTTTCAGGGGCCTAACAAGCCGTTCGATTCGTCCAACTGGGATGACTTGAAGCAGCATCAGCCCTTTTATGCCCAGCTCAATTTCTCGGAAACGCATCGCACCTTCCATGCCCCGCCCCATGCAGACCCGGCTAAGGTGGAGATCCCGCCCTATTACCCTGACCATGAAGTGACTCGCAAAGACTGGGCGGAGTATCTCGACGCGGCAACGGAACTGGACCGCAAGATCGGCAAGGTCATGGAACTGCTGCAGCGCGACGAACTTATGGAGAACACCGTGATCTGCTTTCTGGGTGACCATGGGGCCGCCCATGTGCGTGCCAAGCAGTTCTGCTACGAGGAGGGGTTGATCACGCCGTTCATCCTGAGCTGGCCGTCTGGCATTCCGGCCCCCGCAGGCTATGAGGCCGGAAAAGTCAGCGACCAGTTGCTGATGGCAATCGATCTGACTGCCACATCCCTCGCATGGGCCGGCATTCCAAAACCGAAGGGCATGCAGGGGCAGGTATTCATGGGTGCCAACGCAGAACCCCCACGCGAGTACGTATTCGGCGCGCGAGATCGCTGTGACATGACGGTGTTTCGCTTCCGCACCGTGGCAGATGCGCGCTATCGCTTCATCCGGAACTTCACCCCGGACCGGCCCTTCCTGCAACACAACGCCTACAAGGAAAAGCAGTATCCAGTGTGGAATCTGATCAAGGAGCTTGCTGCACAGGACAAGCTGACGCCAGCACAGGCCGCGCTGGCGGCACCGACCATGCCAGAGGTGGAATTCTACGATCTGCAGATCGACCCCTTTGAGATCAACAACCTCGCGAAGTCGAACCTGCCGGAGCACCGCGCCTCACGTGAGCGATTGAATTCAGTCCTGAATGCATGGATCGAGCGGACGAACGACCAGGGTCGCATTCCAGAGCCGGAAGACGTGTCGAGAAATGAAGGCCGTACGAAAGATGTGCCACCGGCGAAGCAAGGGAAGGGGAAGAAGAAAAAGGAATGAATGACGAATTCAGAATGACGAATGAGCTGGCCCGGCCATTCTCAAAGGGTGAAGCTGCTTCCTAACCATCGTGCGCATGACGCACAGCATCTCATCCAGCGCTGGCGCGTCCTCGCTCATACGGCTGGCTGCCGGGTGAAGACTTTGTGCAAAGTGGGCGACAAGCCGGTGATCGTGCTCGAATCGGCTGCGGCGCAGGCGGGAGAACCTGCGGTCTATCTTTCCACCGGAGTACATGGTGATGAGGCGGGTTCGGCCTGGGGCCTGCTCATCTGGGCGGAGAAGCATGTAAACGAATTGAAACTCGAGTCATTTTTGATCGCTCCCTGCCTCAATCCAGTGGGACTCACGCTCAACACGCGCGCGGATCATCGCGGATTCGACATCAATCGCCGCTTTCATGATGCTTTAGATGAAATCTGCGGGCCGTGGCAGCAGTGGATCATGGGACGGGCGATGCGTTTTGGGCTCTGCCTGCACGAGGATTACGACGCGCAAGGCATCTACCTCTATGAACTCAACCACGCACGCCAAACGGTGGGTCATGAAATCATCGAGCGCTGTGCGCGTGTGATCGCGCCTGATCCGCGCAAGAACATCGACGGGCAGCGAGCGAACCGTGGGGTGATCCGCCGCCGCACACTGCCGACGCACCTGCCAGGCATGCCGGAGGCGATTGAACTGCACGTGCGCGGCTGTCCGGTGACGCTGACGTTTGAATCGCCGTCGGAGTTTGATCTCGATAAGCGGGTGCGGGCGCAGGTGAAATTCGTGGAGTCAGCATTGGCCATTCTTGATTAAACAATGCACGCATCACTCATCCAGCGCCTGCTAGTGTTGACGGTATTAACCGTCTTGTCTGGGTGTGCCTCGGTGAAAAAAATGACCGCAGGTCGCGGCGTGCTGTGTGCCGAGGACTGGGTGAGTTACGATGGCAAAACCATGCCATGGAAATCGTGGCCCGTGCCTGCTGGGGTGACGCCGCGCGGGGTGGTGATCACGATTCATGGTTTGAGCGGCGCGAAGTCGGACTTCTGGTATCTTGGCGAACAACTGCCGCTGCGCGGCTATGCGGTCTATGCGTACGATTTGCGCGGGCAGGGGAATGATCCGGTGGTGGCGGAACGTGGAGATATTTCGAAGGCGACAGCCTGGCAGCGTGACCTGGCAACTTTCCACGCGCTGGTGAAGCGCAGACATCCCAAGACGCCGGTGTTCTGGTATGGGGAGAGCCTTGGCAGCCTCATCGCCCTGCACACAGCGGCGGACTTGTTGGGCAATCGCAGCGACCCTAACGGCATTATCTTGGCATCACCCGTGGCCGGACTGCGGATGACTTTGAGCGGTTTCCAGCGTTTCATGCTCGAAACTGCGGCCAAGCTCTCCCCTCGGTCACGTTACACGCTCGGCGAACTGGCGGGGGTGGATGAATCGAAGATTAAGGTGACTTCCCATTCCACGCATGGCGGTCAGATGGCGGTCACGCCACACCATGTCAGCGCCTTCTCGCTGCGCCTGCTCTCAACGGTCGGCGGCATGCTGGACGAGAATACGGATTCGGCGCATCGTTTGAAAATGCCGGTGCTCTTCGTAGCATCGCCGAATGATGTGCTGTCTTCGGCAGATCAGATCCAGGCCCTGTTTGCCCAGATTCGCAGCCGGGACAAAAAGCTGCTCTGGTACACGCGTTCCTACCATCTGCTGCTGCATGACGTGCAGCGCAAGGAGGTCGTGTACGATGTCACACACTGGCTGGACCGCCACATTGAAGCCATCCGCCGCTGAACCACCATGACTCTCGAACAAGCCATCATAGATGCCACGAGCCGCAGCGAACTGCCGCTGAAAGCAGCGGAGACCGCCAGACTCGTGAAACCAACGGTGGGGCGGGCCGCCACACCCAAAGCAGTTGCCGCTGCATTGGAAGCCTTGTCGGCAGCTGGCGCACTGAATCGTATTATCGCAGGCACCCGCAGCAAACCGCAGCCGCTCTTCACTCCTCACAGCCTGGAATCTGCCGCCATGGCGTTCTTAAAACACTGGGTGCATGCGGCCAGGAAAGAGCAGCAGGCCGTGAAGTTAAAAGCAAAGCTGTCGGCTGGACTGCAGCCACTCTTCGAGGCTGCGCTGGTCCAGCTCGTCGCAAAGGGAGATGCGTTTGTGCTCCCGGGGAGCAAACGGCTGGTCTATGCTCGCAAGCCGAAGCCTTCCGAATTGCTGGATGCCACGATGAGGCGTTCCATGCAAAAAGTCCTCCAGGCGGTGAACAGCGTCCGCACGCATCCTGCGACTTGGGATGATCTGATCGCTTGGCTGGACGCGGTGCCGCCTGCACAGCCCGTCGAATCCGTCTGCGTGCCAGGAGAGCCTGACCTGCGCGTCTGGTATGATCTCGACCGCATCCGCTCCTCCACGGTCATGATCCCCATTCCCAGAACCTTCGCCCGTTATCAGGCCTGGGCGGCAGAACGCGGGGGGATGGCTGATAGTCAGGTTTTACGAAGTTTGATTGAGACGCTTTACAACAATGGGCACCTCCTGTTAGAACCTTGTGAAAGGCCGCAAGACCTCCCGGAACATGAACGCGCACTGCTTGTTCCGATGTCTCTCGGCCCGCCTGGCTACTCCTGGTGCTGGATTTCCTGATCCTGCCCCTCTCTCCTGAATACTGAACTGACTCCCAAGACCATGCCCATCTATGCTGACCTGAATCCCTTCACGTCCACGAGCGTGGGCGAGAATGATATGTGGAATGCGGCCGCCTTCCAGGATGTGCCTTACATTCACTCAGTGCCGTTTGGTGCGTTGCGCATCGCGGTGGATCAGGTGCGGGCCCAGCACCGCAGCCAGGTGCGTTTTGTGCGGGGTGCGGGCGGCTCGGGCAAATCGCATCTGTTTTCGCGGCTGCGGCGTGAGTGTGCGGACAGTATTTTTTATGCGTATGCGCCCAATCCGCCCCTGCAGCCGGAGGCTTTGGAAAACTTCATCCTCACACGGTTCGTTGGCAGTCTGCGTTATCCGGCGCGCAGTAAGGATGGCCGGGAGGCACCCTACAGCCAGCTGCGCCTTCTTGCGTATGCGCTGCTCAAGCCGGTCGTGGAGCAGGATTTCACGTTTTCCCAACTGCACGAGGCTTGGGCGGGGATAGGACTCGATATTCGCAAAGAGATGATCCATCAGGCGGTGCAGCTCTTGGAAGCCGACCATCCGATGGTGCCGCGCAGTGTGCTGCGCTGCCTGCTGAATGTGCTGCGTGATGACAAAGAACATCTCGCCGCCCAATGGCTTTCGGGTGCCGCCTATCTCACGGAGAATGAGCTGAAGTTCCTCGGCGTCGCCGAGCCGCTGGCACGTGCAGAGATGGGGGGCGTCATCCAGCTTTTTGGCAAGCTGGCTTCACAGGCGGGCTCGCCTGTGGTCCTGGTGCTCGACCAGCTCGACCTCGTGGTCACCCAGCCTCAATTTGACGAGATGCAGCGCCTGCTCTTTGCGCTGATCGATCAAAGTGAAAACTGGGTCGTGCTGATTGGCCTTGTGGTCGAACGTTTCGCAGCATGGGACGCCGCGCTTTCGCAGGCGCTGCGTGGCCGTGTTGGCATGCCGGATTCGAATGCACCACTGGGCTTTCGCCTGCCGGTCATCGACGTGCTGCCGATCGCCAACGAGCAGAAGCGGCTCCTGCTCAACTGCCGGCTCGAAACTCCGGCGCTCGTCGAACAGCGTCAGAAAGATGGCATCACCTCAGCCATTCATCCGCTGCAGGAGGAAGACGTGGCCCGGCTCACCGCTGGTGGCGCGATCTTCCCTCGTCATCTGCTCGCCGCCGCTGCTGAAGTCTATGCCATGCGCGCCAAGCCTTCCGCGTTGGCACCCGAAGTCTTCGCAGCTCTCCCTGCGCAGTCAGTGCCCTCTCCGTTGCCGTCTCAGCCTGCTGCCACCCCGGCCTTGCCGGTGGCCGTTGCCGTGGTGGAGGACGCGAAAGATGGCCCGGTAGTCGCGGCCATTCCAGTGCCGACAGCGGCACAGGCAGCGCCGCTGCCTGCTCCTGCCGCGCTGGCAGTCTCCAAGCCAAGTCTGGCGGAGAAAGTAGATTCGCTGCTCCAGCAGGCCGTGGCGGCTGCCAAGGCCGAAACCACAATTCTCAGCGCCATCGATCTTGGCGAACGCGCACGCGATCTCATCGAACTCATGGTCGCACCACCGGTCACCATCAGTGAAGGCGACATTCGCAAGACCTACGACAACTTCGACGGCTCCGACCGCTGGTTCGAGTGGGGTGGCAGCAGGGTACGCATCGTCACCACCGATGCCATGCGCGGCAGCTTCATCGCCGTGCTGGAGCGGATCAAGGAAGCCGCTGGCGATACGCTGCTGCTTCGCAATGATGTCGCCCCGGTTTCCGGCCAGCTCACGATGGAGCTGCTCAATACCTTCAAGGCGAAAAACAGCTTCCATCACATGCCGGCCACTGAAGCCGCCATTCTCGCTGCGCTCGGACGCATGCTCGCCGCCCAGCGCGAAGGTTCCTACGATCAGCTCAACACCGAGCCGCCTGCGACGAAAGACCATGTGCTGGCCGCCCTGCGGGTGCATCCGCTGCTGCGTGAACTCAGGCTCTGGGACATGATTCAAAAGGCACACGCGCCGAAGCAGGCACCGCCCGGGCCGCCGCAGTCTTCCGTGCTCTCGTCGATCATCCGGCCGTCGGCTGCGCCCTTGGTCAAGCCACCGCTAGTAGCCGGTACGAATCCACCAGTAGTGCCTGGTGCAAAGCCGCCTCCACCACCGTCTTATACTGGTGCGACCAAGCCTCTCGCCAAGCCGCCTTCGGCACCGGTTTCGAAGCCCATCGCCAAGCCGCCAGCACCACCCATGATAAAGCCGCCCATGGCCAAGCTGCCGCCGCCTTCGCAGGGAACGGTCGCCTGAGCAGATTCGGACGCTTTGCGGCTACAAAGCCCTGCTGCGCGACGTTAATCGCGCACCATGAAAGCATTTGTCTCCTTCCTGCTCTGCACCTTCGCGTTTCACCTTTTCGCGGCGGACGCGAAGCGCCCGAACATCCTCTTCATCTACGCCGACGACCAATCGACGAAAACCGTGGGCTGCTATCCCGGCTCCTGGCCCTGGGTGCAGACCCCGAACATTGATCAACTGGCCAAAAACGGCGTGCGTTTCCATGCCGCCTATCTCGGCTCTTGGTGCATGCCATCGCGTGCCACCATGCTCACCGGGCGCTTTCCGCACGGCATCGAGTCCATGTCGATGGCTGGCAAATACCCTGGCAGTACGTATGATCCAAAGCAGTGCCCGTTCATTCCGGCGGAAATGCGCAAGCAGGGCTACCACACGGCGCAGATCGGGAAGTGGCATACCGGCACGGATACAGGCTGGGGCCGTGATTGGGATCATCAGATCGTCTGGAATCGGCCGCTGCATCCCGAAAACGCCGGTGCCTACTACGAAACGCAGATCATGAGCGTCGATGGCAAGGAACAGACCATCGAAGGCTACCCTGCCGACAACTACACTCAGTGGTCGCTCGATTACATTCGCGGCAAAAACCGGGATGCCACGAAGCCGTGGTACCTCTGGGCCTGCTACGGCAGCATTCACGGCCCTTCCACTCCGGCCAAACGCCACAAAGGAAGCTACAAAGACAGCGCAGTGCCGGTGCCCGCAGACATCTTCCCACCCCGCGAAGGCAAACCTGACTACCTCAATAAGATGCAGGCATGGACGAAGGGAGAAGACGGCCATCCCATGGCGAAAAAAGGCGGCGAAGCCTTCGGTGAGAGCAAAAAAGGCAAGCGCTTCGACGACTGGGTGCGCCAAGTCAATGAATGCGTGCCTGCCATCGATGAAGGCGTCGGCCAGTTCATCGCCGCGCTCAAGGAAACCGGCCAGTATGACAACACCCTCATCATCTACACCGCCGATCAGGGCTTCTCGATGGGGGAGCACGGCTTTCGTACCAAACTCGCACCGTATGACGCGAACTACCGCTCGCCGCTCATCATCAGCATGCCGTCACGTTTCCCGACTGGCAAGGTGTGCAGCGCATCGGTCACTGCCCCGGACCTCGCTGCCACCTTTCTCTCCATCAGCGGCGTGAAAGTGCCGTGGCAGACGCATGGCCACGATCTTATGCCCCTGCTGGAAAAGCCGGACACCGCATGGTCGCACGCTTGCTACTACGAGCACATGGGCGACGAATACGGCGCGAAAGTAAGCGAGACCATACTCACCGGCGCGAAACAGGACAATCATCAAGGCGTGCCACTGTACAGCGCGGTCGTGCAGGATCAGTTCAAGATCATCCACTACCTCGATGGCGAATCTGGCGAGGAGCTCTACGATCTGAAAAACGACCCGGAGGAACTGAATAATCTCATCGCCGATGTCGCTCACGCGGAACGCATAGCTCAACTCCGGAACGCCATGAGAGCGGAACTCAAACGCACGGAAGCAGGTTTCGCCGAACTCGTGAAGTAAAAGCTACTTCGTGGGCGGGGTCAGTTTGCACGACTGCCAGGCCAGAAAGCGCCACTGCCCGCCCTCCAAACGCCAGACGCCCAGAAAGGCCAGCGTGGGCTCGATGGTGCCTGTTTCGAGGCCGACCTTCAGTTTGGCGCTGCCCGACATGAGGGCGATGCCGGGTGCCGGGAAGGTGAACTGGCGCTCCACATAGTCGATGGCCAGATACTTCGTCGTCCCATTGAGCAGCACCTCTATGAACGAGGTCTTCGTGTCCACCACGCCAGTGGAGTGAGCATAGCGCAGCTCATCCGAAAAAATCGCGCTGAGTTTGTCACGGTCTGGCGATTTCATCGCCTCGACGCGGACGTCATCCGCCGCCTGTACAGCGGCAAGGGGTGCCTCTTCCGCAAAGGAGAGGAAGCTGACGAGGCAAATCAGGGTGGTGAGCAGGGCTTTCATGGAGCAGGTGTTTTGGCGGTCAGTTGTTTCACAATAAAGTTCCAGATGTCGTTATAGCCTTCAGTGGGATGCCCCGGATACTTTACAAGGCAGGTGGCCCCGGCAGCAAGCGCGAGCTTCTGAAAACCCACCGCCCACGCAGGGCAATGCACGTCATAGTTCCCCTGCGTGATGTCGTCGGGCTTGGTGAGCCCCCATTCATTCTCAAAGTACATCGGTGCGGCATTTTTGTGCAGCAGCCAGTCAGGCGACCACTTCTTGATGATTGGGAGCAGTTCATCACGACGTTTCAAAGACTCCTCAAAAGAGCATCCCATCGCCGGAGCACCCCACTTCACGCCAGGTACCCACTCCTGCATGCGCTTCGGATCAATCGTCGGCTGGCAGCGGTACGCAGCTATGCAGGTAACCAGATCAGGAGCCACGCAGCCAACGTAAAGCGCAGGCAGCGCTCCTTGCGAGCCTCCGCCCAGCGCGATGTGTGTTGGGTCGAGATGCCATTTCGCCGCATGCTCCCGCACAAACTTCACAGCGCTCAAGGCATCCTCCAGCACATACGAAATCGGCTCCTTTAACTCGTCCGCAGTTGCATCTTCCATCGTCCTCACCTCCACCGCGATCACAGCGATGCCATGCGGGAAAAAGCGATTCACATCCACCGCATACTTGGACGCCTTCCAGATGCCCCCAAACCACAGAAGCGCTGGAAACGGTCCCTCACCCTTCGGTGGCAGGTGGATGTCGATCAACTGATGCGGATGCGCACCATACGCCACATCCGCATGACTTGGCTTCGGTGCATCGCCCGCGTGAACAGAGGTCAAGGCAAGCGCGGCAAGCAGTGCAAGAAATCTCATGGCTGTTTGGACTGAGTCTTTTCCAAATACTCCGACGGCGTCATGAACTCAACATTCTTCGTTTTGAGGAAGTCGATAATCCCGGTGAACCCCTCCCAGCGCTTGTCGTCCCATTGATCAGGGTGCCCCTGAAGTACCAGCACCTCGCGCTTCGCGGCCTTGGCTTCGTAGAAGGTTTTGAACTTTTCCAAGTCAGGCACAAACGTGGGATTCTCCAGCGCCATCACCCGCGGAATGCTCAGCCGGCTATAGTGCTTCGGCCTCTCCGGTCCATACAACCAGATGGTCACCTCCGGCACCTTTTCCATCGCTTCATCCGTGGCCTCGGTGGTGCCGCTCCAGTGCGGACCGAAAGCCGGCAGCGTGAACCCCAGTCTCTCCTTCGCCAGCTTTTCGCCCTTCGCCAAAATCGCACGCTGCTCTTCCGCCGTGCCTTGTTCAAACTCGCCCGGTTCACTGGCAGTCTTCATGTGATAGCCATGCATCCAAAACTCAATAAAGCCTGCTGCCTGTACCTCCTTGAGCCACTGGAAATACATCGCGTTGTCCTTTTCCAGCGACTCCGTGATGATGCCAAAGGAACCCTTGATCTGGTTCTCCTTCAAATAATCATGCACCTTCAGCCACCGATCCGACACCGGTTTCGCCCCCACACGCCGCGCGATGACATCATCGAGTTTCAGCAAGATGATCTGCTGGGCCTGAACACTGGGGGCAAAGGACGTTAGAAGAACAGCAGAGGTGAAAAGAAGAGTTCGGAGCATGGCGGGAGAGAAACGGTTTGTTACAGAGCCGCATTCTTCAACACGAAGTCCACCAACTCCTGACATTCGAAAAACGACGGACCCACTTTGTGACCTTCACCTGGGATGACCTTCACGTTGATCTGTCCGCCACCAGCCCTGTATCGCTCTTTGAGCAGGCCCGTGTTCAACTCATAGGGCACCACGACATCAGAGTCACCATGCACAACAAACATAGGCACCTTGTTAGCCAGCAGCCCCTGCAAATGGTCCACTGGATTGAACTCACTCAAGTTGGCAACGAGTTCTGCTTCCGGCATGGCGAAGTCAGCGAGCGTCTGAGCCTTGGAGTTCTTCAGCGGCCAGCTGGCAAGATTACATACGGGGTAGATGCCCACCCACGCGCGCGCCTTGTCAGGATGCCGGAATGCCCACGCCAGCGTCATCATGCCTCCACGGCTCTGGCCGAGCAGGATCGGCTTGGAAGAATAGCCACGCTTCACCATCTCTTCATAAAAGAGCGTGAACTTCTCTGTGCTGGCCGGTGAGCCGCGCACCTCACCCAAATCGTAACCCGCAATGCAGATGCCCGCTTTCATGAAAGCCTCGAAATACATCTTCCGGCCAAAGAGCGAGAGGCCGTTCAAAGTGGGCGCATACCACAGCCACGACTTGCCTGCGGCAGGCGTGGGCGCGGCATAGAGAAAAGCTTTGTGTCCGTCAATCTCAAAAACCTCCGCCGTTTTAGGCAGGCCATCCTGAGCTGTAACAGACAGCGTAAGCAGTGATAACAGGGCGAGAATAGAGCGTGAGATCATGCCGGAGATTACGGTTGTTTCGGCAGCTCTTTCAGCCAAGCGAGATTGAAGACGTAATGGTTCTTGCTCGTGATGAGCTGGATGTTTCCATCACGAGTTTGCGTGGCGGAGAGATATCCACAAGGTTCGGCCATCGTGTCACTAAGAGTGAACATGACTCGGTCAATCCCATTGATGGACTGCTCTTTACCACCCGGCGTTATGAGCCTGCGCACGGGCCAGGTCTTGCCCTCATCAAAGGATACCGCAGCAAACATGCCGTACCCGGTGAACTCTCCCGACTTCGACTTGAAGGACATGCACTTCTTTTTTTTCCAGTCGCGCCATTGATCCGTGAAACTGCAAAGCAGGATGCCTCCTCCACTCAGACGTATCATCGCGGCACGTTGCACGCTGCTGATGGCGGGAAATTCACTGGCAGCATAGGTCCAGGTCTTTCCCAGATCTCCGCTGTAACTGATCGGTGTTTTGAGATCGAACTTGGCTTGGTCTTCCGGCGGATCATTGCGGCTGAAAGCCATGATGCGGCCATCGGCGAGTTGGACGATCGGCGCATGGATGCCTGGATGGCGGAAGCCCGTGCCACTGGGTCGGAAATCGCTCGGGCGTCGCTTCACATCGTTGAAGCTCCAGGATTTGCTATCGTCATGGCTGAAGACAAGACTGCATTGACGTGAGTCATTTGTGATGACGATGGTGCCATCGGTGAGACGAATCGGCTGATTGCCAAATTCGCCCACGGGCTGCATGACGAGGGCCTTGCTCCACGTCACTCCGTTGTCTGTGGAGCTGCGCACGAGGTTTTCGTCCCGGCCACGAGCGAAGTGATACAAGGTCGATCTGCCATCCCACCAGATCTTCGGGCCGTGATCATTCACGTCCGCACCATCCCAAAAAGGTGAAGCTGGTTCCCACTCGCTCGCGCCATGCCGCAGACGGCTCGCAATATTGCAGAGTTCGCTACCGCCTTCATCGACACAGGAATACCACACCGCGAGCAGATCTCCATTTGGACATTCGGTGATGCCGGGGCTGTGATTGTGCGTGGAGAAGAGCGGGCCAAACGAATTGGGCGCAATCTTCACATAAGGCTTAGGAGCGATGAATACCGGCACATCCTGCGGTCCTTGTTCAATCTTGAGGCTCTCTTGCTTCACATGCTGCGCGTTCAACGGCAGAGCGGCAGGCGGAAGCAGTTTGCCAGACGGCAACTCGCCAAGCACAACTCGAAATCCCACTTTGTCAGTTTTTGCCTGCGGCAGCCAGGCCGTGCGGTTCGCCGAGCGCAGCAGGCGTGCGAACATGGAATGATGCCCGCCGCGAATCACGCGGAAGTCACCCGCACTCCGGCCCAGCGGATCGGTCTGTTCACCGGATTCATACAGCCCATACCAGTCCTGGCACCACTCGGCCACGTTGCTGTGCATGTCGTAAAGGCCCCAAGGATTCGGTGCTGATTGCGCCCCCTGCAGATTAAGTTTCTTCTCATCGCGGTACTCCTTGGGCAGCGGCGCATCGGCGAAGAAGCGCTCACGGACTCCAGTCTTCTCGGGCCAAGGCTGGAAGCCCTCAGGCAAAGCTTCGCCGGTGTAAAACAGGGTCGTAGTCCCAGCGCGGCAGGCGTATTCCCATTCCGCCTCAGTGGGCAGGCGGTAGGTTTTACCTTCCTTCTTGGTCAGCCATTCACAAAACTGCTGCGCCTGATCCCAGCTCACACCACTGAGGGCATCGTCATCCTTGCCACTGCCCTGACGAAATACGGGCTTAAACTGTCGATACTGCCCCAAGGTCACTTCCGTCATGCCCAGATGAAATGGCTGCGTAATCGTGACACGATGTGCGGGCTTCTCATCCCAGTCAGCGTCATCATACCTCTCCGGATGCTTCGTGATCTTGTAGTCCGCCGCTGGTCCGTCCTGCCCCATCGTAAAGGAGCCCGGCTCGATGCGTACAAACTTCATGCCGATGGAATTGGTGATGGGCTCGGCGGCGGGCAGAGACGTCAGCAGAGCAAGGCTAAGTGCGAGAGTGCGTGTCATGAGTCGATTTCCAGTCTTGATGTCGGCATCAAAGTTCTTGGTTGAAAAATTCGGTTACAGCTTGGACCCCGTCATCTTTGTCCACGGACTCCACGCCCCCATCGCATGCTGCAGGATCTTGCGCTTCCAGATCTTGTTCCCGCAAAAAGCAAAGAGCATGTCCTTGTCCTTGCCACCAATCGCCACGGCCGTCACACGGCTGCGGTCTGGCACAGGCAGAATGATCTGCGTCGGGCCGTCGTCAGCGCTGATCTGCACGCCGCTCTTCGTCGCAATAAACTGCCTGCCTTCCAGCGAATAGCACACGCATTCCGGGCCCGCATCATCCTCCCAGTCAGCCACATACAGATGAAAAAAGCGCTCCTTGTTCGCGAGCGTGCCATCATCATTGATCTGATAGCTATAAGCCCACTTCGAGTGCCCTTCAGCCACAGTCAGCAGCCATTGGTCAGGACGGTAAGCCATGCCGGTGGCAAATTTGATGCCCCTATCCACCTGCGTCTTCTTACCGTCTTTAACATACCACACCGTGCCTTCCTCCTTCGGCTTGTCGCCATTGGTGGTCACATACAGACCCCCGTTCGGCATCGCGAGAATCGAATGCCCCAGGATTTCTTCCATCACCACGCTGCCAGCACCCGTCGCATCGAAACTCATCAGCTTGCCGGACTTCTCCGAGATCGTGTAGAGCTTGCCATCCGCACCCATCGTCACGCAGTGCGCATTCGTATCACCCACGAATTCGCTTACTTTTCCATCAAGGTCGATGCGGTGGATCTTGTTGTTCGATGTGTCAGCAAAGAATACCTCGCCATTCTCATTGCACGACGGTCCGCGTGTGCTCTTGAAGCCCTCCGCCAGCAACTCCCATCCTTCACCGGGAACGATGACCTCCTGCGCACGCGGAGCGCTCGTCCCTGCTTTCACCCGTTCCGGCCAGCCCTTCCACAGAAAGGCCATCGCCTCCAGATAGTTCTCGCCATAGCCTGCGACGTGGCGGCCTTCGATGCTGCGAAACTGGTAGTCATAGCCTGAAAATTTCAGCGCCTTGTCCATCTCCAGATCCAGCAGATACCAGTCACCCGCGCAGTTCTCCATGTCATGCGTTGCCGTGGTGAGATACGCTCGGATCGGCTTCGCTTCAAACTTGCGCACCATCGTCGGAAACTCATGACCGCCGCGAAATGCCACCCAGCTGCCGCTCGCCGCATACACACGGCTGAAAGCCTCAGGCCGATGCCATGCCGCCGTGAAGGCCGCGATTCCGCCGCTGCTGCCACCGGAGATGCAGCGGTCATTGCCATCGGTGGACAGCTTCAAATCAAACTCCTTCGCCACAAATGGCAGCAGTTCATCCACCAAAAACCGCACATTTTCATCGCCCACGCCATCATACTCCAGATCACGATTGCGCCTATCCATCGTGCCCTTCATCGGTGCAGGCAGCGTGGAGCCATCGTACTGTGCTGGGATGAAGACTGTCACATCACGCACCGTGCCTGGGAAGACCTTGCTCTGGTTGAACTGCGTTTGCTTGATTGTGCCCGGCAGGATGTCTTCCGGTTTGATCACAGGCGCGACATAAGTAGGCTCAGCGCTGGCGGCTTCAGCACCAGCGATGGCAGTGCCCGCTAGCGGTTTGATCTGCCATTGCAGGTGCTGATCATTTGGATTGTGCTGCCACAGATCAATCTTGGCCCCCGGCTCCTTCTTCCCGCCCAGATCATCCATTCCATGCGTCGGTGCATGCCGGGGAATGATCGAATAAGAACCCGCATCATTCTTCTGAATCTGCCATTGCTGCCACGGTTTGCCGCTGTCCGTTTCCAGCACAATATTCGTACCATTCTTCACACCACCCTCGGCCACGGCCAGGGTCAAGGTCGAGCTGTAGGAGGGCTTGATGGCATAGAAACCATCTCCCTTGGGAACGATGAACCACTTTTGATTGGGTGCTCCAGCCGGATTGCCAATCGACACATACGTGCCATCACCAGTTCCCGAATCAACAGCTTCCAGCACCATCGCCAGAGCGCTCACAGGTGTGATGACATAGGCACCCCAGTCTTCGGCGGCAATGTGTGTTGTAAAACCGATGGCTGCTGCCAGAAACGAGCAGCGTAGTGTAGCGAGGGACGTCATGGTGAAGGTTGGGAACAACGAAGAGAGAATGAAACGCGGAGCATGTCGCATTCATTCCCTCCAAAGTCGTCAAACTGCGATTCGCGCAGTCTTTTTCATGCGGCAAGATTTTCAAGGCGTCCAAAATGTTCCCTCAATCGCGCGGTCATCCTCCTTGGGACCATTGTAATAATAAACGCTGAACACTTTGCCGTCAGGCCGTACCAGGCTGCGCGGATACCCAAGGTCGCCATCAAAGCCATCATCACGGATCACGATCTCCGGTCCCCAGGTCATGCCGCCATCCGCACTGATGCTGGCGCGCATGCCCGAGGGCTTGTGACGAAAGCCATACGTCACCGCCACGCGCCCATCATGCAGTTGCACTAGCGCTGGTGGATTCCCACCAATACCCGTCGCCGCTTTTCCCGTGAAGGTCCAGGTCTTGCCGAGATCGGCGCTGCGCCATGACTCGATGAAGCCGGACACCTTCGGATCAGAGCGGTGGATCGTGGTCAAAAGAGTGCCGTCTTTCAGTTGCAATGACGATGGCATGATCGCATACCCGCCTTCCATCGGTTCTGGGCCGATGAGCGAGACCAGTTTCCACTTCAAACCACCATCGGTAGTGCGGGCGCAAAAAACGCGCCCTTCCTTGCCATCGTTCTTCTTCGCACAACTCCCGAACATCAGGCAGTCTTGCGTGCCGAGCACGATCAAATCCGTTCGTGTGCAGATGCGCTCAATACCTTCGACCGCAAATGAGTACGGTCCCTGCCACGACTTGCAGCGGTCCAGGCTCGTGTAAAACCACGAAGGCCCCGCATGCAGTCCACCAAAGCGAAACATCAGCGCAAAATCCCGCGCTGTGAAATCGAGCGGCACGGTGAGTGGCGCGGGCTTCACTTCTTTCGTCGGATCGGCAAAAGGAACATCTTCCTCCGTCTTCCACGTCTTGCCGCCATCCAGACTGCGCGCCTGGATTTCGTAGCTCGGCTTGGTGCGGTCGATGCGGTGATCCGTGGTCGTCTGTTTGTACCATGTCGAAGTGAAACCCGCCACAAGTTCATCGCCCCACTGCCACAGCCCATGATTCGCCGGCCAGCCGCCGTAACGACCAGGCTCCTTGTAAACCATGACGTTCTGCTTTTGGTCCGCAGCCAGGGTGATGGTAGGCGCCGCCGCCTTGTTCTTTCTGGCATCGCTGATCTCCAATTTGGCATCGTCGGCTGCCAGTGCTGCCAGACTGAGGAGAGGTAGTACGAGCAACGTGTAGAAGATGGGGGCGCGAGATAATATCATGGAACGTCGGTAGTGGATGAGCAATTTGAGGAAGCTTTGGTGCGTTAAGGAGCAGTCGTTTTCAAAGCTGGCAGACTCAGCTTGCCGAAGCGGATGGCGCGCCGCTGACGTTTTTCGTCCCCGCTGTCCCACACCGCGCGGAACTCACCCGGTGCTACCTCGATCAGAGTCGGGTAGGAGTTGTGAGAGCCTGCGTCGAAGAATGTCTGCTCTTGGCCCCACTGACCGGCGGCGCTGCATACCTTGTAGTGCAGCGCCATGCGGCTGAAGGCTGGGCCATCATTGTAAACGTAGAGCAGCCTGCCGTCCTGGCTGCGGCCAAACCATGCCTCGGAAACCGAGTTCCACAGCTCAGGCTCCTCAACGGCGGCGCTCCAGGTGCGGCCACCATCCTCGCTGGTGCTGGACCAGGCCCGAGGCGGATTGAGCGCGCCCCCATCCATATACTTGCCGTCCGCCTTTCCCGTAGCGGTGCGCATGACCATTTTCAGCCGCCCCTTCTGGGAGTTGATAACGGCGATCTGTCCCTCGTGCAGAAAGACGTTCTGCCCTGGCGGCTGCGGCACATAGCCGCCTAGGCACCAATCGAGCAGGCTCGTGCTGCGCAGCACAAAGAGCTCGCGTGTGCCATGCGGATCAGCCCGGCTGGTGTTTCGATGCGCGGGCAGCACGTACATAGGAAGACCGTTTTCCTCGATGCACTGAATCTCCCCCAGGATGACCAGCGGCCCGGTGTAATGCATGGCCAGTTCCACTGGATTCCAGGAGCGGCCACCGTCGCCACTGTAGGCTGCCGCGAGGTGTGAGTCCTCGCTGTCGGCGTAGTTGAGCGGGCAGCGCATGGCAAAGCACCACAGCACATCCTGTCCTCGCGGCTTGAAAAGCACCGCATTGCAGTAGCCAAACTGGATGGAGCCGTGACGTTCGCTGCTGTCAAAAATCGTGCTGGGGATGCTCCAGCTCAGGCCGTCATCGGTGGACACCACAGCATCGATGCTGCCCATGTCCATCTTTCCGGAAATGCCGAGCTGGTAAGCCGCCACGAGATGCTTCTCTTTCCATAAGGCCAGGCTCGGCTGCCCCAGCAGTGCGGCGCGGGGTTCCTGGTCGGCGGTACGGATGACGCGCACCTCGCGCGCATCGCCCGGGTCCGCCATGCAAAGTCCCGGAAGCACGACTGATAACAACAGGCTGGTAAGCTTCATGGTCGCAAGCGATTGGGATTATGATTTCGGCTGCGCAGACCAGAGGCTGAGATTGCGGAATTGCGCGCCTTCACCTCGGGCCACCATGCCGATACGCCCCTTGCGGTCTTTGAAGCGCTCATGAGTGGCCTCCAGACTATGATCATCAATGCGCGCGAACCAGCGGTCGCCGCAGACTTCGACGGTGAATCGATGCCAGGCTGTCGGATCGAGCTTCACTTCGATCTTCGTCAATTCCTCGCGGCGGGTTTCCTTGGCGATGCCGCTCATCTTTTGAATCCAGATGGCGTTGGGCGTGATGACGACGCGGCCCTGGTGAAGGTTCGGCTTGTGCGAATCGCGACAGACGAATCCGACCTGCGGTGAGGCACCAAGCTTGAACTCGCCTGTCATGACGTAATCCCCGAGATCCACAAGGTGCTCGCAGACGGCCTCATGGCCGTTGGGACGGTTTTTGCTCGGGCCTTCCTGTGTAGCAAAAGCTGCACCGTCCACGATGCTCCAGGTGCCGATGCCTGCGCGCCAGCCATCCGTGCCGGGCTGACGTTCCTTGGCAAAAGACTCGGGTCGGTCAAACTTCTCGGCGGCGATCGATTGCGTCGTCTGGCAGATCTGAGTGATCGGTGCTGCGGGTGTTTCGGCAACTGCGGCCTGCTGCATGCCAATGAGTGCGATGAATAGAGAGATAGACTTCATGGTGAGCAGTTGAAGTACAGACATTTCAAGGAGCCAGCAGATGGTTGCGGCGCGCCTTCCAGTACGCGGCCAGATGGTAAATGATGCCGCAGCTCGAATTGTGCGCGTAGTCGAAATGCCAGATTAGCTCTGACAGGCCATTTTGCTGTGTCTTGGAGATTGAAGCGGGATCAATCATGAGGAAAACGAGCGCCGACTCACCGGCCTCACGCGTGAGGTGCCAGATTTCCCGATACGGTCCCCACAGCGGGTTGAGGTAGCCTTTCTGATTTTTCCATTCAGGTACGTCTCGCCAGTCAGGCCCGAGCACCTGCATATCTTCAGGACTCTTTTTGGCGATCTGTGAGAGGATGCTGGTGAAGCGCTTCGCTGCAAGGTCGCGGACATGCCTCATGCGCGTGTGAATCGTGGACTTCAGTGAGGCGTCGGGTTCCAGTTCGTGGAGCACTTCCAGCGAGCACTGCATTTGCAGCAGCGCGTAAGCGGGCTTGTTCTCACCGGGTGTGGCGGATTGCGCGATGGCATCCGCCGCATAGCGCCGCCATTCCGTGCGGTAGCGCTCATCACGCGCCACATCCCACGCCGCCGCATAGATCATGGGGAGCCGTGCGGCTTCATGCGGTTGCACATTCCACATGCGGCAGATGCCCAGCGGGCAGTGCTGGCCGTCAGCACGGCAGAAATCAAAATCGTTCTCTGGCGTGACGAAGGTGATCATTCGCTCAGCCACATCCGCTAGAACGACACGTATCTGCTGCTTCGTGGCCTTATCCGGCAATGGGCTGTGATAATACTGCCACATGCCGTGAACGAAGTGGGTGACCTGATCACGGGAGGAATTGATGTAAACGCTTTTGGCATCTTCTGGGCATACATTCCGTGCCACAAAGCCGCGCACGCCATGTACCGTGGCGCACCGCCGCAGTCCTGCGAACACATCAGCCGCCTGCGCTCTAAGAGACTCCTCGCCTGTTACCGCAAAACGATCACACAGGACGCTTAGCATCGCACCGCCGAGAATCGCCCCATCCTCCATGCCGGTGCTGTAACCACAGGGGTTGGGATACTGGCGTTTGACCTCATCAGCGCTCGGCAGGTGCGGCTGCTCCTTGCCCTTTTCGTAGCTGCTGAGGTAATCGCCAAACGTCTGTACTCGTGGGAGATAAAAACGGCTCCATGTCACATCCCAAGCCTGAGCAATCTGGGTGGAAAGCACTGAATCCTCCGCTGGCGCTTGAATCGCAACGGACGTGGCAAGGATGAAGAGAAAAATCGAGAGTGGTTGCATGCGGACAGTGAATCACTGCGGCCACTGTCCGTCCACGATGGGTTTCAGCGTGAGCTTGGCGGGATCAATAACGACATGCTTCACCTTCTGGCGCTTCCAGGTGTACGTGATGTGCACGAGACCGTCACTGGTTTGAATGATCGCCGGATAGCTGAATTCCTTCTTGGGCTCGTCTTCGAGCACGAGGGCGGCCTCCCAGATCTTGCCATCCTTGCTGAGGGCGAGATTCAGCGGGCTGCGGCCTTTGGCAGTATGATTGTAAATGAGCAGATGGCGGCCGTCGTTGAGCGTGACAGCGTCGGTGCCAGAGTTGGGATTCGGCAGCTTGGTGAGCGAAATCTCGCCCCAGGTGCGACCCGCATCAGGGGAGGTGATTTGAAACACTTTGCCCTGACGCGTGCGGCCCACGGCCTGCAGCTTGTCACCACCAAGATCCAGGATGCTTGGCTGAATCGCGCTGACCTTCAAACCATCGTGCAGCAGCTTCGTGCGTTCCCAAGTTTTGCCGAGATTGCTGGAGCGCTCAAAGTAAATGGCCCACTCGCTCGGCTTGCTGTCGGTTTCGTTGCTGGTGGGGCAGAGGATATCACCGTTCGGAAGCTGCACCGGCTTGTTCTTGATGGGGCCAAAAATGCCCTGTGGCAGCTTGCGTGCCGCCGACCACGTCTTGCCACCATCGGTGGAAGTTTTGAGCTCACCCCACCATGTGCTCGGCGAAGGGCCAACCTTATAAAACAGCATCAGCGGCGCACCAATCGGCTGAAACAGCACCGGGTTCCACGTCGGATGGCGCGTGCCATCTGGCTGCACACCATTGGCGGTTTCGACACTCTCCGTCCATTTCCCATCGACCAGACGTGAAACCCAGATGCACACATCCGGGTTCTTTTCCGCAGTGCCGCCAAACCACGCAGATACAAGTCCCGTGGGCGTTTCGACAATGGTCGTGGCATGGATCGAGGGGTAAGGGCCGGTGTCGTAGATGTATTCCGATTTCAAAACACCGGACTGTGTCGCCTTGGACGTCAGCCATTCCCAGGAAGTCAGCTCCCGACTGTTATCAATTTTGTGCCAGACCACTACAGCGGCCTGACGTGCAGCAGCGGCGTCCGTAACGTTGAGCACGAGTTGGTAGTTCATGCCGGCCACCACCTGCCTTTCACCACTCTCAATGCTTTGCAGCGTGAGCTTGGGATCATGTGTCTTGACAGCAAATTCGGCCGCTGCCATCGCCTCTTTGTCCTTGGGTGAAACAGGGCTGAATCCTCCGGCAATCTGCGCGGAGAGATGGCAGGTCAGCATGGCGAAGCAAAGCAGAGTAAAAGATTTCATGGTTGGAAGAGTTAAGCAATCAAACCAAGGTTCACGAGTCTTTCACGAATGATCGCACGCTCCGGTTCACGGAAGCGATGAAACGGCTCAGCCATGTGGTCTTCGCAGATGCCGAGGAGCGAGAGACCGCACTTGATGCCCTTGATGATCGCCGATTTGTGTCGTCCTACGGTATAAATGCTCCCGGCAAGCTGCATCACCTTGGCGTGAAGTTCACGGGTGCGCTGCAAATCCTGCGCGGCAGCGGCCTGATACATTTCCACGTAAAGTTTCGGGTGCAGGTTGGCACCTCCATTAATGCCGCCATGACCACCCAGAAGCACGGCTTCGGCTGTGAGTTCTTCAGGGCCCACCAGCACGCTCCAGTCAGCCCGCTGTTTCGCCACTTCGATCAGGCGGTGGAAGTAGATCATGTCACAGGAGCTGTCTTTGACACCGCAGATGCCCGTCATGTCGAGCGCCCGGCGCACAAGATCGATCTCAAAGCTCACCTTCGTGAGACCCGGCATGTTGTAGAGAAACATCGGTAGCGGCATCTCTGCGACGAGATCCTGAATGTATTCCTGCAGCTCAGGCGGTGCAGCAGGGAAGTAATACGGCGGTGCCGTGACCACATGCGTGGCCCCCGCCTCCACGCTATGCCGTGCCAGATTCACACTTTCCGTGAACGAAGTGTCCGTAATCCCCACGAGCACCGGCACGCGCCCAGCCGTTTGCTTGCAGGTGCGCTCAATCAATTCACGCCGCAGCCGATAGCTCAGGCTGGGGCCT
Organism: Verrucomicrobia bacterium 12-59-8; assembly: GCA_002279765.1. Next base: position 43,144 of record NCCR01000020.1, read on the forward strand.
TCTCCTGTGGTGCCCAGAATGAACAGGCCGGACACCCCTCCGCCAATGAGATGTTCAATCAGGCGCTCCAGACCGGCGCAGTCGAGCGTGTCGCGATCACGCAAGGGGGTGACGAGGGGCGGAATGATGCCGGAGAGTGGTTGGGACATACCCGACAAGTGACTTCCGAGGCAGCCAAATAGCAACCCGCCAGTGCGTTGAATGTTTGCCGATGAAATGACGATTCTTGACCCTTGGCCGCAAGATTCACGCGCCTGGAAACTTTGAACTTGTCCCCACCATGCTCGCCACCGACCAGGCTGACTACTTTTCGACGCAAGTCGTACGCACCCGCCGCTTCTTCCTCCCGGAATGGGAGGAGCGTCAGCGCGATGCGACGACACTGTGCCTCGTAGGCGGAGGCTGCGAGTGGTGCGCACCGGATTTCGTCGTGGACCGGCAGAAATTCCCGTTCCTGGCCTTCGAGTTCGTGTCAAAGGGGCATGGCAGCGTCATGCTGGCGGATCAAACGCACGCCATCGAAGCCGGACACGCCTTTGTCTTCGACTCCACCACGCCCCAGGTCATCCGCAGCTCGGCGGAGGAGCCGATGGTGAAATATTTCTACAATTTTACCGGTGCATGCGCCGCGAAACTGATGAGCGATCTTGACCTCTCTCCCGGCAGCGTCCTGCGCGTGACGGATGCCTCGCGCGTTGTCTCATTGCTGGAGGAAGTGATTGATCACGCGCTGCGTGGCGGCCGCTTCGGCCTGCGGGCGGCCTGCGCTGCGCTGGAGCACACCTTGGTGCTCTGCGCCGATTCTCGCCAGCCCGCCACCACCAAAATGGACCCCGCCTACGCCACCTATCTGCGCTGCCGTGGTCATTTGCTGCGCAATTATCCCGTGCTCAGCAGCATCGAGCAGGCCGCAAAAGCCTGCTTTGTCTCCGCCGCTTATTTCACCCGCCTCTTCCAGCGTTATGACACCGAAACGCCGCTGGCCTGCCTCACGCGGCTCAAGCTGTCCCAGGCCGCCATCAAACTGCGCCAGCCCGATGCCCTGGTGAAAGGCGTCGCCGCCGAGCTCGGTTACAAATCCGCTGCACATTTTTCGCGCGCCTTCAAAGCATGGAGTGGAAGATCACCTCGCGGTGGTTGAAATGCGTGTGGCGCATTCCATACTCCGCCTCCTTCCTCCCACCGCATGCTTTCCTTCCTCAAAATCCGCAATCTTGCCCTCGTCGAAGACGTGACATGGGAACTGGCGGCCGGTCTGATCGGGGTCACGGGGGAGACGGGCGCTGGAAAATCCATCATCGTGGGTGCCTTGAAGCTGATCCTTGGCGAAAGAGCTGACCGCAGCCTGATCCGCAACGGCCAGGATGCCTGCACCGTGGAGGCCGGTTTTCATCTGAAGGACACCCACGCTATCGATGCCGTGCTGGAAGTGGCCGGTCTGGAGCCCTGCCAGGAGGGCGAACTCCTCATCAAGCGCACCATCAGCACCAGCGGTGCCAACAAGCAGTTCGTGAACTGCTCCCCCGTGACGATTCAGGTGCTGAAAAGCCTCGGCGAGTTTCTCGTCGATCTTCACGGCCCTCACGATCATCAATCACTCAATTCAAAGGACCGCCAGCTTGAGATGCTGGACAAGTTTGCCGGCAGTGAAGAGATGCTGGGCAAATACCAGGATGCCTGGAAACTCTGGCGTGCCGCAGCGACGGAACTCGACGAACTCGAAAATTCCGAGCGCGCCAGCAGCCAGCAAATCGACATGCTCAAGTTTCAGGCGAACGAAATCGCCGCTGCCAGCTTGAAGCCCGGCGAGGAAGAGGAAATCGAATCCCGCCATTGCATCGCCGCCAACGGTGCACGGCTGGCCGAACTCTGCGGCAGCATCACCGGCCGCCTAAGCGAGGGTGAAGGCAGTGTCATCGACGGTCTGCGCGAGATCAGTCGCAGCATCCACGAACTGGAAAAAATCGATCCCGCCACAGCGGCAATGTTCGAAGGCTTCAAGTCCGCACAAATCGAACTCACCGAGCTGGAGATCAGCGTGCAGGACTACGCGGATGACCTGGAGACCGACGCCGCTGAACTCGACAAGCTCGAAAGCCGCATCCACACCATCCAGACTCTGAAGCGCAAGTACGGCCGCACCATCCCTGAGATATTGGAGTTCCTCGCCGAAACAGAGCGCAAGCTCGCGAAGATGGAAAACCGAGGCGAGGAGATCGCAAAGCTTCAAACAATCGTCAAAGAGCGCGAAGCAGAGGTAATCAAACTCGGCAAACAAATTTCCAAGAAGCGCACCGACGCCGCGCCAAAGCTCGCCAAAGAGGTCGCGTCACATCTGACCGATCTCGGCTTCAAACGCAGCGTGTTCGAGGCGCAGCTTGCCGTGCTGCCCACACCAGAACGCAACGGCCTTGAAGAAGTCGATTTCCACTTCGCGCCCAATCCCGGCGAGCCTTCCAAGCCGCTCCGCCTCACCGCCTCCAGCGGTGAAATGTCCCGCGTCCTCCTCGCCGTGAAAAGCGCTCTTGCCAGGCAGGACGCAGTCCCCCTCCTCGTCTTTGATGAAATCGACGCCAACGTCGGCGGCAACATCGCCGAGGCCGTGGGCCGCAAAATGGCTGCCTTGGGAGCGACGCATCAGGTTATCGCCATCACCCATTTCCCACAGGTGGCCTCGCTGGCGCAGAGCCACTTTGTGGTGACCAAGGAAATTACCGGCAACACCACGCGTTCACAGATCCAAGCCGTAAGCAATGAACAGCGCGTCGATGAACTCGCACGCATGCTCGGCGGCAGCGCCGACAGTGCTCGCTTGCACGCGCTGAGTTTGCTCAAAGGCGCGGCTTGAAATCAAGCCATCTGCGCTGTGCCGAGTGTCATGCGCGGCGGACGTCCCTTCACGCGGCTGAGCGTGGCGCGCAGGGCCAGTGAGCCGAGTTGCGTCTGCGGGTTCCAGCCTTTGGGGGCTTTTTTGCCGGTGCCGGTCCACGGCATGCCGTCGGAGATCCATTGCTGGCGGAAATCATCGTAGCTGACGCCTTTGTCATCGTCAGTGACGCCAAATTGGAATCCGCAGCAGGTGCAGATTTCCATGGAGGCGCCGCCGGTGCGGTTGCGCGGCGGCTCTGCGAGCTTGTCATAGCCGCAGACGGGGCAGAAGTTGGGGGTTATTTTCATGGTTGGTTCTTTGGAAAGTTGGCGTGGCATTTTCAGCGGGAGGAAAAGCGGAGATCGGCGGGCTTTACCACGCGTCCAGGCTGACGCTGCCAGTAGGTGGGATTGTCCGGCTTAAAAAATGTCTTGGTCTTGCCAGCACCGTTGTACGCACCAAATACGCGCGTGGTGGGATCAAAGACGCGCAGCGTTCCATCCGTATTGTCGAGCTTCATCGGCAGATTTTCTACTCGGGCGCGCTGGAGGAAGAGCCAGGCCTTTGCCGCGTAGTCATCCGGAGATTTGCTGGCAAAATCACGGCCATGGCGGTCAAAGTGATCCTGCAATGAATCAAGGTGGCCCCAGGTCTGGCGTGTAGGCGGTGCTTGTGCTGGAACTTCCGCAGGCGCTGGTTTTTTTCCAGGGGTGATGACATCCAGCGCACGCCGCAGGAGCGAAGGCTGCGGTGTGGCGGCGGGTGCGCCGCCAGCAGTGGTGAAGGTGCCGCTTGCAAGCCGCGTGCGTGCGCTGCCCACGCTGAAATAGTACGTGGTGGCCGGAGTCAGTGCTTCCAGCCTGATCGTATGATCACTGCTCACGGTGCCTTCAGCTTTGCGGTCCAGTGCTGCCGCGTTCATGCCAAACTGCAGCCGCGTGCCGCAGTCCACATCCGTGCGCCACTGAATGGTCGCGCTGTTTGCCGTGGTGGTGGCCTGGGGTGGTCCGATCAGTTCAACACCATAGAGCAGCGTGCCGCTTAGACACGCGATGACGCCGACGAACCAATGAACAAAAGTTCTCATAGAGAGTGTGCAACCAACTGGGATTACACTATGACCATCTTAAGCGAAGACTGTTCAAACTGCATAACGCCCACGACGTTCTCCATTCATCCATCTCCATGCAGAGTCAATATGCTCTCGTGGATCCGTATGCTCCGCTTGCCAATGAAGTATTTCCTTAGCCAGTTTAGGGTCTGCGATGAGTTCGGCCGGGTCACCAGCACGGCGTTCGCCACTGCTTCGGCCGTGGTGATGATTTCTTTGACGCTGAAGCCTCGGCCAGTACCTAGATTCACGGCGACTGTCTCGCCGCCCTGGCGTAGATAGTTCAGCGCCAGTGCATGGGCGGAGGCTAGATCGCAGACATGGATGTAATCACGAATACAGGTGCCGTCGGGCGTCGCGTAGTCCGTGCCGAATACGGTGATATTCTCTATCTCACCTGTGGCGGCCATCAGGATACGCGGGATCAAATGCGTCTCGGGATTGTGATCTTCACCAATTTCGCCGCTGGGATGACAGCCGCTGGCGTTGAAATAGCGCAGGAAGACAGACTTTAGGCCCCAGGCGTTTCCGCAGTCGCGCAGCACGCGTTCCAGCATCCATTTGCTGGCGCCATAGGGATTCACCGGTGCCTGCGGATGCGATTCATCAATCGGGATGCGCACAGGGTCGCCATAAGTCGCGCAGGTGGAGGAGAAGATGAAGCGCTTGCAGCCATGGCGCTGCATGGTTTCAAGGAGCGTGAGCGGTGCGGCAAGATTGTTCCGGTAGTACTTGAGCGGATCAGTCACCGACTCGCCGACATAGGCGAAGGCCGCGAAATGCAGCACCGCTTCCGGCTGGTGCTCGCTGAAGAGTTTTTCCATCAGCACTGCATCGGCCATGTCTCCCTCCACCAAGGTCACCCGGTCCAGAGGCAATGCTTCGCGATGCCCAAAGACCAGATTGTCGAGCACCACGATACGTTCGTTTTGTTCAAGCAAATGACGTACCGTGTGTGAGCCGATGTATCCTGCGCCGCCGGTGATGAGAAGGGTTCCTTGTGACATTGGGGAAATACAGCAGGCGTAGGGGCTGCTGCCAAACGAAGTTTGCTTCAAATCCCGCTGCGTGTTGACTTATGGGGCCGCTTTCGGCAGCGGCACCTGCACCGGATGCATCAGATAGGCAATCAGATCGCGCACCTGATCAGGCTGGAAGGCCAGCAGCAATCCCTCGGGCATCATGGACAGCGGCGAAGTCTCCTGCTTGACGATGTCGGCACGGTCCAGGGTCAGGATTTCGGTCATCGTACGCAGGGTAAGCGTGCGCGAGTTCGACTCGGTGACGACCCCGCTGAGGACGCGGCCGTCTTTGTGTGTCAGCAGGCTCATGCGGAAGTCCGCGCTGACCACCCCGCTCGGATCGGCGATGTTTTCCAGCAGGTAGTCCAGGTTGGCGCGGCCTGAGCCGGTCAGATCAGGCCCGATCTTGCCGCCCTGCCCGTACATCGTGTGGCAGGAGCCACAGATAGCGGTGAAAAGCATGCGGCCCTGGCTGAGATTCGCCTTGGCCAGAGTTGCGGGAGTGAGCTGGGCTTTCACTTTTTCGATGAGTTCCTTTTTGTCAGCCGCAGACTCACGCAGCTCGCCCCAGACTTCGACCAGTTGTTTCGAGAGTGCTTCATCCTTGAAGGCATTGATCTGGCGGGCGTGAAAGGCGCTCAAGTCAGCCCGTGGGATCTTGCCGGCAGCCATGTCTTTGAGCAGCGCCTTGGCAAAGCTGGGCCGCGATACCAGCGTGTCGATCACCGTCGGGCGTTCCGCTGGGCCAAATTTGCGATAGCTGCCCGCAAGCCTCTGCCCGATCTCAGGATCGTCAAACAGCGCCAGCCCGCGCACCGCAGTGACGTTCAGTCCGCGCACTTCAAGCACCTGTGTGCAGATCGCGCGCAGATCATCCGGACGGTTCTCGATCAGCGTCTTGAGCGCCGATTCGCGTGCAGAAAGATCCGCTTTCTCATCCAGCGCGATCTTCTTCACATCATCCAGCGCCCGCCCATCCCCAAACAAGATGCTCAGTTCCTGAATCATCAGGTGTGTGTTCTCGGCTAGAGCATGTTTTGTAGTACCGGCTTGAGCCGGCTCCGGCTCTGCGTACGTAGTTCGGGCTTTAGCCCGTTCTGGATCCGTCGCCTTCGCCACAAACTCCTCCCACGCTTCCGGTTTTCCTGCCTTCCGTATCCCCTTAAAAGCATCCGCCATCCCCTCAAGAATCGCTTCACTCTGCTCCACCTTGGCCTGCGCCAGCAGCGCATTCAGAGTCTCCGGTCGGGTGGCCAGGCTGCGGGCCATCCACCGCAAAGTCTTCGGCCACGTGCAATCCCTCGCCAGACTCACAAGCGATGTCGGATCCTCCTTCGCCAGCGGACTGATCCCATACCAAACCAGATAAGGCAAAAACGGATCATTCGCATCTTCCGCATGCGCCAGCAGCGCCGCACCGAGTTCAGCGCGCTTGCCCACCGGCATGCGCTGCAGCGTTGAGGCAAGCGTCAGGCGCACAAAAGCCGACTTGTCATCCTTCGCCAGTTTCACCGCATCAAAGCCCAGCTCAGGATAAACAGAATGTGCCATGGGCCCGGTAATCGCATCAATCGGCGAGAACTGCGTCAGCTCACGGATCGCCAAAGCACGCGAATGTTCGTCCGTTGAGCTCAGATCCGCCTTCGGCCACGCCTTGCGCCACGCAAACGGCGTTTCCGGCTTCTTCGCTTCGCCGTAGCTGATGCGGAAAATTCTCCCGCTCGTGCGATGCACACCCGTCGAGTCATGACACTCCCCGGTATCGCTCCAGTCCAGAATGAATCCGCTGCCATCCGGTCCCGTGCTGATTTCAATGCCACGAAACCAAGGATCATCACTCAGAAACACATCAGGCTCATGCTTGCCCACGTAGCCGCTGCCGTTGCGTTCCAGCCGTTCCACATTGGCGCGGCGGCCATGCATGTTCAGGGTGAAGAGCTTGTTGCGATACTCTGCGGGCCACTGCCCGGCCTGATAAATCATCATGCCGATGTGCGCGTGTCCGCCACCGAGGCTGTTCGCCTTGCCATCGCGGGACGCCGTCCAGCTCCCACTGCGGTCGTAGTGGTAGTGATCGGCGATGGTGTCGAGCTTCTCATACACGAACGGATTGTCCTTGCTGGAATCCATGAGATGCGCGCCCTGCATGAGATGCCACAGGTGGCCCGTGACGGTGTTGATGAAGAACATTTCACCATCCTTGTCCCAGTCGTGGCCCCAAGGGTTTGTAGTGCCGTGCGTGAGCACTTCGACGATCTTCTTCTCAGGATGATAGCGCCAGATGCCACCCTTCATCGGGATGCGCTGCTCATCCGGCGTGCCAGGAACGCCGAGCATGCCCGGGCAGGAGTGCCCGCAGCGTCCGTAAAGCCAGCCATCGGGGGCAAAGCGCAAGCCATTGGCAAAGTTGTGGTAGTTGTCCTTCGCGACGGTGAAGCCATCGAGCACCACTTCGGGCTCGCCATCGGGGATGTCGTCGTTGTTACGGTCTGGGATGAACAGCACCTGCGGCGGGCACATCAGCCATACACCACCCCGACCCACTTCCACACTGGTGAGCATCTGCACATCTTCGGTGAAGACCTTGCGTGTTTCAGCCACACCATCCCAGTCTTTGTCTTCGAGAATGATGACGCGGTCCTTCAGCCCGAGATCGAACCGCTTCGAACGCTCCGCGTAGGTGTAGTTTTCTGCCACCCACATACGGCCACGGGCATCCCACGCCATGCCGATGGGATTCTGCACATCCGGCTCCGCAGCAAACAGCGTGGCCTTGAAACCCTCTGGCAGCTTCAGCGCCTTCAAGGCATCCAGAGGCGGCATTGGCTCAGGGTTCCCGGGCTCGCTGTTGTAAACAGCGGGGAAATCGGCGGCGAAGGCGCTGGTAGCGAATAGAAGAGCGATCAGGGTTGGCTTCATGGGGCAGGTAGAATCGTACAGACTCAACCCCAGATCAACCACGTAGCCGCAAAGGCCGTCAGCCAGAAAAGCACATTTTCAAACAGCTTTTGCGGCAGTCGTTTGAGAATCCACCAGCCAATCACGACGCCAACCACCACACAAGGCATCAAGGCCAGATTCGTCATGAGCGACTTCGGATTGATGATGCCCAGATCCGTACTGAACGGCACCTTGAAGAGGTTGATGAACAAAAAGAAACGGCTGAAGACCCCCAGATACTCCTTCTTCTCCAGGTGCTGCGCTAGCAGATAGACCGTCATCACCGGTCCAGCCGCATTGGCCAGCATAGTCACCACTCCGGCGAGGAATCCCATCCCCCAGGTGAAGACTTTGTGCTCCGTGAGGGCAATGAATTCCTGCCGCCGCTTGTTCAGCACCCAATTAAAAACCAGCAGCGCGATGATGATCCAGCCGATCACGACGCGGGCCATCGAGTTGTCGAATTTGCCAAGCAGCAGCCAGCCCACCACCACCCCCGTAATCGCCGGCGGCACCATCGGCACAATGCGCCGCCAGCTCCCGCCCTTGCGGTTGATGAGGAAGCCCATGAAATCCGCAGCAATGAGCATGGGCAAAATCACTCCCACAGACTGTTTCGCGCCAAAGATCTGCGCCATCAGCACCACATTCAGAGTCGAGGTGCCGGACAGCCCCGCCTTGGACATCCCGATGCACATCGCCCCCAGGGCCGCGAGCACGAGCGGCCAGACATCAGCGGGCAGGAGCGTATGTTCAGTGAGCCAGGTCATCGTTCGGAGGTTTAAGCTCCGGTTCTTAAATCGTCCTCATTCTCCTGCAACACTCCATTCCTCCTATTCTTGGTGCAGGTTCAGGACATAGGTAACACAAAAGGTTCAGGAGAAGGGTAACACATTTGGGCTCCGTCAGGAGCTAAAATGGTCACATGCCGTGGCAAACAAGCACCCCAATGGACCAGAAAACCGAATTTGTATTGAAA
>NCCR01000167.1 GCA_002279765.1 Verrucomicrobia bacterium 12-59-8
CAAAGCGCTGCCAGAACCCCGAACCAATCCACCACTCCCAGCCGTGAGCATCATAGCTTAACTTCACACAATCCTGGCCGAAGAACGGGGTCCACCTCAATTGTCCATCACCACGATGTCACCCTGCTTGAGCGTCGGGCAGAGCACCTGGCCGATGTAGGCCACGAAGGCTGCCGTGTCGACCGCTCCCGAGAGGTGCATGCAGGCAGTGGTGCCATCCAGCCGGATTGAGGAGATCATCGTCGTGCTCTGCCAGCGCCCGCAAGGGGCCGCCGCATGGAGTCTTTTCCCGCGCGGTGCTCTGCCTCGAAGGCGTGTCATGTTGGTCTTGGCCCCGCTTTCATCAAGAAAGACCAGCCGCCAGGGCTCTAGTCCTCCTTGCTTGCGCTTCCAGAGGCGGCGTGCTTTGTGGACGTCCTCCCGTTCTTGTTCGGCGGCGCGGAGCGTCTTTTTTTATATGTCAGCCCCATGTCTGCGAGGACGTAGTGGATCGCAGGCAGGCTGCACTTTAGTCCGAGCGCCTCGCGCAGCTCAGCCAACGTCAGGTCGGGTTTGCGCTTGAGGTGCTGCCGGATGGCCATGCGGTGCTCGGCCACAATGAGCTTCTTGCGCCCGGCGAGATGGTGCCGAGGTTTGATGCACTTGGTGTGCCTGCGCTGCTGGAGGAGCTTTTTGACCATGCCAAGGGAGACTTGAAAGCGTTGCGCGATCTCATCTCGGGTGCCTTCGCCCTTGTCATAAGAGCTCAGAATTCGTTCGCGCAGGTCAAGGGAGAGGGTTGACATACCACATTATACCATGCATCTGAAATATGGCCACATTTTTATTTAAAATGCTCTAGGAGGGGCAGAAAGGATCATTGGTTTACCTGCAAGGGCACTGCAAACAACAGCCAACGACCGTAAACTCAGAAGCTCGTGAAGGTGCGCAGTTCGGCAATACGCGCGGCGATGTCCGCCTGCGTGACCGTCTGCAGCTTATGCGTGCTGAAGGCTTCGCAGGTGTAGCTGGCGGTCACGCTGCCATGCACGACGGCGGTCTTGAGGTCTTCAAAGGTCGGCTTGGTCTTGCCATTGGCGGCGAGCCAGCCGGACAAACCACCGAGGAAGGAATCTCCGGCGCCAGTCGGGTCAAAAACGCTGTGCAGAGGGTAGGCGGAGCAGGCGAAGAACTCCTCCGGCTTTTCACCGAAGAGGAAGCTGCCATGCTCACCACGCTTCACGATGACAAAGCGCGGGCCCTTGGCCTGCAGCTTGCGTCCGGCTTCCACGAGGTTGGTCGTGCCGGCGAATTCCTTGGCCTCGCCGTCGTTGATGACCAGGAGGTCGATGCGCTTGAGCACTTCGTGCAGGCGCTCGTTGGCGATGTTGATCCACAGGTCCATCGTGTCGGCGGTGACGAAATCAGCCTCGATCTGGTCCAGCATCTGCATCTGGTTGTCCGGGCTCATGTTGGCGGCCACAGCCACCTTGGCCTGCTTGGCAGCCGTGGGGAGCTTAGGCTGCCACGCCTCCAGCACGTTCAGGCCCACCTTGTGCGTGGTGCGGTTGTTCATGTCCTCGTGGTATTCGCCGGTCCAGGTGAAGGATTCACCGTCGCTGCGCTCCAGGCCTTCCAGCGTGATGCCGTGGGAGGCCAGCATGTCGAGATGCGGCTTTGGGAAATCATGACCAATCACGCCCACCAGATGGATCGGCTGGCAGAAGATGCTGGCGGCCAGCGCCGCATAGCTGGCGGAACCTCCGAGCAGGTTTTCCTGCGCATCCTGCGGGGTTTTGACATTGTCGAGGGCGACGGTTCCGGCGATGACGACTGACATGAGCGTGTATTTTTGGTTAGGTAAGATGTAACAGTTATTCCTTGCCTCGCTGGCGGTGAACTTTAACGGTGCAGCGGCCAACGCGGACGCCGATTATCGGTTCCACCTCCGTTGTGTCAATTGCCACTCCGCCACTCTTTCATGCGTCTCAGTCTCTGCTTTTTCATGCTGATCCTCCTTCCCGTGGCGACGGGGGTGCATGCCTGGCTGTTTTGCCGTGAGAACCTGCCGCTCCTCACCCAGGAGGCCGTGGCGCGTCTGCAGGCCGCCGGAGTGCGCAATCCCGTCGTGGACGTACGCTTTTTCGACATCGCCGTCAGCGGCGAGGCCCCGGACCCGCCCGCACGTCAGCAGGCGCTGGCGGCCATCCGCACGCTGGTTCCTTTGCGTTTGCTGCCCTCTGAGGAGCGCATTCACGTGGAGGCCAGTCTCAGCGCCACGCTGGAACAGAACACACTCCGCCTCAAAGGCTGGTTTCCTGCGGGGGATGAAATCAGCAATGTTCAGCGCCTGCTCGCAGAGCTGCGCCCCGATCTTGTCATCAATACCGCTGAGCTGCGCTCCGACCCCGAAGTGCGCTGGCCGCAGGGCATGCGGCCGCCCCTCACCGCCGCCCACCCCCTGCTCAAGCCGATTATCGACACCCTGCGCGTGCCTGCTGCGCTGCACATCCAGGCCAAGGCAGATGCCATCGTCCTCAGCGGCCTGCTGCCGGACACACTCTTGAAGGAAGAGCTCGTGGCCGTGCTCGCGGAAGTGGCCGGCGCACGGGAGGTGGACCCCACCGCGCTCAAGGCCAGCCCGCATGTGCTGCCTGCCGCCTTTGCCAAACCGGAGCTGCTCACCGCCTTTGTAAACAGCTTTTTCAGCCTCCCGCCACCCCGCTCCTTCGACATCCAGAGTGACGGCATCCCGCACCTCACCGGGGTCGCGACGCGGCAGTTGGAAAGTGTGTGGCTGGCGCTGCTCAGGCCCGTCACCGGCTCGGCCAAGGTGGATGCGCAGTTCACGCTGGTGCCCTCGCGGTACCATTTTCCAGGGTATCAAATTCAGTCCCAGCTCCCCCCCGCCACCCTGGACCCGCTGCGCGAGACCCTGCGTGGCTGCACGATCGTCTTTGAGGCCGGCTCCGCACACATCCCACCGCAGGAGCAGACCCGGCTCGCCACCCTGGCACCCACCTTGCTCGCCGCTGGGCCGACTCTGGGGCTGATCATCGGCGCGCATCCCGATCCCGCCGGGCCTGAGAGCGTTGAAAAAGACATCGGCAAAGCCCGTGCCGACGCCGTGCTGTCCTTCCTCGTAGAGCAGGGGGTGCCCGCCGCAGATATCCATGCGGAGGTGTTTGATGCCGTGCCCGCCGGTTCCCCTGCGGCTCCGGCCAGTCCCCGCTCTGTCGAACTCCTCCTCAAATAGCCGCCCATGAAATTCGACTTTGAATCCCTTTCCACCGAGCCGCTTTTCTACATGCTCATGCACAGCGGTGCGTTTGTCTGCGTCCTGGGATTCATCTTCTTCGTCGTCGGCCTGCTGTTTGGCTATGCCACCTGGGGGCGTTACAAGCGCCAGGCGCGGCAACTCCGGGGCGAGGCCGACGCCATGAAGGATGAAATTGCCAGCTTGAAACGCAAGGTGGGGGATCACTCCATCCTCTCCGGTCCCACCATCCCGATGGCCACCGAGACCATTCACATGCCCAAAAAAGAGGGCACCACAGCCGCCGAGGCCGTCCCCGTAGTCACGGCAGAAACCATCACCACGCGGGACATTCGTCTTCCGGCCACGCCCCCAGCCCCGGCTGCACCCGCGCCTGCTGAAGCACCAGCACCCGCCGCCGCCAGCCTCCCGCCTTCCGCCGCCGAACTCCCGCAGCCAGCGCCGCACGCCTCCCCCCTGGCCGCCATCATTGCCGCACCGCCCGTCAAAGCAGAGCCGGAGCCGGAAGCCGCCACACCTGCCGCCCCCGCAGCACAGGCACCTGCCGCTCCCGCAGCACAGGCACCTGCCGCCCTCCTCCCCGCGCTCACCGATCTCCTGCTGCCCGCCCTGCCTGAACTGGAGCTGCAGCCCGAACTCCATCCCAAGCTCGAACCCGAGCTTGAGACTGACACCGACCTCGATCCCAAGCTCGGCCTCATCTACAAGAACCGGCCTGCAAATGCAGACGACCTCACCGCGCTCGAAGGCATCTCGCTCGTGCTCGCCCAGCGTCTCCACGACATCGGCATCTACACCTACGCCCAGATCGCCGCCTGGGATGAAGACCACGTCAAAGAGTTCTCCGCCCGCCTCGCCTTCAAAGACCGCATCTACCGTGAGCGCTGGGTGGAGCAGGCCCGGAAGCTCGTGGCCAAGCCAGCGGCTGTTTGAGGCGCTTCTGCATCCGCAGACGATTCACTTTCCCTGAGCATCCGCGCCATCGGATGCGATCCCTCCGACCCCTGCGCCATTCCCCGGCGCTCAGCAAGGGGCAGTTGTTACTTAGATCGGCGAAGACGCTGGATTGCGTTGGCGGGGGGGGGCTGGCTCAGTCAGTGTTGTATTCTGAAGCATTGTGCGCAGACATGTCGTAATTAGCGTTTTTTATGTCGCAAACGCTTCATTCAGGCCCCGCCTTCGCTTCACCTCGTCGTATTCGGATGGCTGTCTGAGGTGGCTTGGCTGCGTGCTGGAGGTCGGGTGGTGCTTGAGTGGGGAAATGCCTGCTCAAGAGGTGGCATTGTCATGAGATGGCTTCTTGCTGTAAGATTTGATTCATGCTTTAAATGTTAAGAATAATCGATGCCTATTGTGCGCAAATGACTTCCGAAAACGTCCCCTCATCATTTTCTCGTCATGCATTTAAAGGTCACTGGCAACCTCCGGTGATAGGGGAGATTCAGGCGCTCTTTCCTCAGTATGAAATCGTCGGTCTTCTAGGGCGAGGCGGAATGGGGGCGGTTTACAAAGGCTGGCAGCGAAGTCTTGATCGCTTTGTGGCCATCAAAATTCTGCCACCGGCGCGCACGGATGATTCACAGTATGCCGAGCGCTTCAAACAAGAAGCCCGGTCGATGGCAAAACTCAGTCATCCCGGCATCGTGGCCGTGTTTGATGCCGGCGAGACTTCTGACGGGATGCTCTATTTCGTCATGGAGTTCATCGAAGGAACGGACGTGCAGAAGATGATCTCTGAGCAGGGCTACCTGCCTCCGGCGCACGCCATGGCCATTACGGCGCATGTGTGCGATGCGCTGCAGTATGCGCATGATCGAGGCATCATTCACCGCGACATTAAGCCTGCGAACATCATGGTCGGTTTCGATGGTGTGGTGAAGGTGGCGGATTTCGGGTTGGCGAAGCAGCAGCAGGAAGGTGTTTCAGGCATCACGGAAAGCGGCATGATGATGGGCACTCTTCACTACATGGCCCCCGAATCCCTCATCCTGGGGGTCAGTGTAGATCATCGTGCCGATATTTACGCAGTGGGTGTCATGCTCTACCAAATGCTCACCGGCAGGCTGCCACAGGGCCTGTTTGAAATGCCCTCACAAAAAGTGGCCGGACTTGATCCGCGTTACGATGCCGTCGTCGCCCAGGCTATACGGGATGATCGCGATATCCGGTATCAGAGCGCCGCCGAGCTCCGTGCCGCTCTGGACAGTATCCTCACGCAGCCCGTCGTGAAAGTGGATCCCGCTGTCACACAAGCCCCGGCAGCATTGCCCACCGTCGCCAGGCCACGCCGCCCCCAGGGGTATGTGCAGCATACACCGCTGCCGGTGCAGAAAAAAAGTTCCCCAACCGGCATCCTGCTTGTGGCTGTTTTGATACTGGCAGCAGGTGGGTTCTTCGTCTTTAAAGACAAGCTGCTGCCCCAGGCCAGGCCGGCACAACCCCCCGTGACGGCTGAGGCACCGAAGGCCGATCCAGACACAACCCCCAAACCCTCTGCTGAAGAGACAGGCAAAAAGGACACTGCATCGGCGACACCAGCTCCCACGACAGTCCGGCCTGCCAGCATGCCGGTGGTGGCTCCCAAGTCCGCCGAACCCGTGGCACCCACGCCCGCCGCTCCACAGACCGAGCTCGAAAAGCGCATCGCAGTTCTGGAAGCTGGTTTTCAAAATGCCGCCAAGGCTGAGCCGGAGCAGGTGTTCCAGCAAAGCATGGTCGCTCTGAACAAGAGCTATCTCGCTGCGCTTGACCGCTCCCTGGCTGCCGCCACCCAGAAGGGGGCGCTGGACGACGCCGTGGCCTTGCGCGAGGAAAAACAACGCATGGAAAAGGTCTCCAGCGTCCCGAGCCTGCTGGAGGAAAGCACTCTCGTCACTCCCGTGCGAGAAGCCGTCAAAAAGTTGCGCGAAACCTACCGTGCCACCTGGCTTCAGCACGAAACCACCAAGGCTAGGGCCATCGCCACTCTTTACGACAAATACGACCAAGCCCTTGCCGCCATCCAGGCTGATCTGACCAAGGTCAGGAAGCTCGACGAGGCGCTAACTTTGAAACCGGTTCGTGAGCAGATCAGCCGACGGAAGTCAGAAGTGCTAAGTTTCAAGCTTGTCTCCACCGTCTCAAAAACGTTAACTAATACTCTCGATGCTGGAGAGCCGGGTGGTTTCACCAACAGCCTGGGCATGAAGTTCGTCCCCGTTCCCGACACGGACATTCTCATGTGCATCACTGAGACAAGGCGGCAGGATTATGCCGCGTTTGCCGCCGAAGTTGATGGTGTGAAAAATTACTGGAAAAAGCAAATGTGCGGCAGCCTGCCATGCGGTGACAAAGACGACCATCCGGTGGTCGGTGTCTCGTGGGCAGAATCGAAACAATTTTGTGATTGGCTGAGCCGGAAGGAAAACCGCACCTACCGTCTTCCTAAAGATGAAGAATGGAGCAAGGCCGTTGGTGTCGCACCTTTGGAATCTCGCTCACCAGACGTGACCTTGGACATGCTGAGTCAGAAAGAGCAAACGCATTTCCCTTGGGGCGGAGTATTCCCTCCGCAAACCAGTGATCGGGCCGGCAACTATGCGGACTGCACCTGGCATGAGCAGTATCCTGACAGCGCGTACTTTGAAAACTATACGGATGGATATGCCACGACGGCGCCTGTTGGCAGTTTCAAACCCAACAAGCTCGGCCTCTATGACATGGGCGGGAATGTGTGGGAGTGGGTGGAGGAGTGGCGCAATGCTGAACAAAAGGACCATGTGAACCGCGGAGGCGGTTTTTTCTACAATGGCGGCCGTGGCAATTTGCTTTCGTCCTCACGTGGTTTCACTCCGGCAGAAGCTCGCTATTTCAACACTGGTTTCCGGGTCGTGGTGAAAGTCAATGCGGCAACCGCAGCCACAACGCCTCCAGCGGTGCCGGTGGCCCCGCCTCCAGCCGTCACGCCTCCCACGAAGCCTGCAGATGTTCCTGCTGCTGCTACGCCGCGCACAGCAACGGGCAAGGTCAGCGTGCGCTTCGGGCCTGAAATGATCTTCTTTGGTACCAAGGGAAAAGTAAGCGTTATTGCCAAAGACGGTACAATCTCAGATGGCGCTTGTGCTTTACCACCACCTCAGGGCACGGCGTTTGCTTCAAAGGTCTTCCCGGGCAGCATTGTCAGGACTGCTGCGGATAGTTCGGCAGACATTGCCTTGGTAGGAGGGGGCTCAGTGCGTCTGGATGTTGACTCCGAAATCAGGCTGCCCGAGGTGACGGGTGGCAAGCCGACGGTGGAAAGCCTGGAACTTCTCAAGGGGCGCATTTTCCTTCATGTGGACGCGTTAGATCTCGCTAAAACCGGACGCAAAAGCCTACAGGTCAAGACACCATTTGCCTCTCTCGCACTGCAAGGTGGTAAATGTTATGCTGAGATTGGTGCCACCAATGAGACCTTCGGAGTATTCAAAGGCGCTGCTGAAATCATGGATGCCAAGGCGGTTGGCAGGGTTTTGCTTCAGGAAGAAATGGGTGCGGCGGTCAAAGTGGGGGTTGTGAGTCTTCCTCAAAGGCTGACGATGGCGCAGACCGCTTTCAGGAAGATGTGCGACCAAATCGAACTGGTCCGAACGGAATCGAGCCTGCTTCCATCGGGGGAAATGGAGGACACTCTCAGCGATCTGTACTTTTTCGATAACAACAACATGACAAATCCACCGGGAAACTTTCTCTCATCCGAGCAGACTTCGTCTGCCCGTTCCAAGGCGGCTGGTATTTTATTGGTAATAAGAATCAACGACCTGCCTAAGCTCAGAAGCCGCACCATTCGTTACACTCCTAAAGTGGATGTGGCACGCTTAAAGGCAGAAGTTGTCGCTGTCGAGTTCGGTTGCCGGAGTGATGGCATAGCCCGCTTATCACCGGGCCTACAAGGCCAGGATCTTGATTCCGGACAGTTCGATGTCACTCCTTTCGCCGCCGATTATGCTTACCACACGGGACGATTGATTCATCTGAAACCAGGTGATGGCCGGTTGGGAGAGTGGGTGAACACTATTTATCCACTTTATCCGCCCACTAGGGGCCTCACACTGTCACTTTTAAGGCCATCCTTTTACCTGTATATGGGGGAGAACAAAGATTACTTCTTGCCGGGCAAAAACGAATATAAGATCGAATTCAGCCCATGTGTGATCATTACTCGCAAGCAATAGCGCTGAGCCTCATCATGGTTGTCTTGTTCCCCCCTGGCAGATCACGACGCCAATCCTTTCCAAGTGAATCGAGGGTTCCGACGGCGGCTTGAGGACAAGCCGCCCCGGGCGCTCGCATGCCCAGCGCGAGGTTGGGCGCTTGGTCCTCCAAGCGCCGTCGAGCGTCGCCACGCGCCGCTTCCCGGAAATCGGTTTCGCAAAACGCTAGATCGCCATGGCAGCAACACCGGACCGCAGGCGGTGTCTCAGCCCAGCTTGGCGATCGCCACGCGCGCAGCTTCGTGCTGCTTCTTGAACCAAGCCTGGAACAGACTCCGGCGCTCGCGGTTGGTAAGATCGTTCAGTTGGTTCTTGCGCACCTCGACTGCGTCAGGGCGTTTGCGCAGTTCCTTGGCGCTGACGTAAACGAGCAGCGTGCCTTTGTCGAAATCCACTGCACGGGAGATGCTGCCAACGGCCGTTTTGGCGGCTTCCTGGGCGATTTCAAAGCCGTTGGGCACTTCCTGCGGCGGATTGGCGGTGTCGATGTCCGGCAGGGGCTCAAGGGTCAGCTTCTTCTCCTTCACCAGATCCTCGATCTTCTTGCCCGCCTTCAGGCCTTCGCTCAAAGCCAGACGTGCTTCATTCACGGCCTTGCTGCGGGCCTCGTCCGCCTTCTGGCCCACCAGCACCTCTTTGATCTTGCCGGTCACTTCGGCCAGCGTCTGCTGCTTGGGCTCCTCGAATTTGGTGACATCGAAGAC
>NCCR01000168.1 GCA_002279765.1 Verrucomicrobia bacterium 12-59-8
GCCACGATCTCGCCGCTCAGGGCATGCAGATCCCGGTGCAGAAGTCCCAGCAGCCCGAAACCTGCCAGCAGTACCACTGCGCCCTTGGCCGCTTCGATCGCGGCCACTACATCAAGACTTTTGCGCAAACCGGAGGAAGTCATGGAGAAGCATGCGCGAAAGGCGGGGGGCGGCAACGGGAAAGCGGGTGGATCATTTCACTCTTTCATCGTCTCGTCGGCCAGGGTGATGCATTTGAAACAGGGCTGGTGTCCTGGCATTTCGGACATCGGCTCAGATCTTCTGCGCGATGATGAAGAGATGCTGCTCCGGGAACTGGTCATACTCCAGATGCCGACAGACACAGCCGCACTGGCTCAGCAGTTCGAGAGTCCTCGGGATTCCCAGCACGCTGTAATGCACTGGCGGCCCCATGGAAGAATCGGATTTCTCTTCAGGACCGTCCCGGCCACCCGTGGTGAAAATGAACACACCGCCCGGTGCTAGGCCCGCGCAGATTTTTCGCAGCACGGGTTCCTGCGCTGCCATCGGCAGGTGCCAGATGCTGTCCCAGGCGGAAATAAAGTCATAGCTGCGCGGCAGCTCCCACACGCTGATGTCCGCATGGTGAAATGTGAACTCCGGACGGTTCTGCCGCGCCAGGGCGACCATCCGCTCCGACACATCGAGCCCCTCCGCAGCGAATCCATGCTTGCGCAGCAGATCCAAAAACCTTGCACTGCTGCCGCAGCCAATATCCAGCGCATGACCGCTCGACGCGAACCTCAGCGCCCGCTCAAACGGCGCAATCCCGTTCATTTGAATGTGCGGCTCCTGCCACACATGAGCTATCTCGTCGTAGCTGCGTGCCAGTTCGCTGGGAGTCATGGGGAAGGATTTGTCGTGTCAGGAGGCAAGTGTCTTTGTGCCCAGAACGCGAGTGGTGGTGCCCAAAGTGGGAATAAAATCACGAATTGCGCCATCAGGCTGCCGTTGGCGATACCCGTGGCAGCCGCGATACTCATTCCCATGTCTGGATCTGGAACAAGCCACAGCATGGCAATGAGGAAGAAATAGATGACTTCGAAGATGAGCAGCCTTGTGAAAGCTCGCACATGGACGGTTCGACCACGCAGGAACTGAATGCCGAAGAAAATTAGCAGAAGGTAGCAGATGACGCAAACAGCGCTCATGACATAAAAGGCCAGCTCAAAGTAAGGCTCCTCATGCGGCTCTCCTCTCGCTTGGAGTTTGCCCGAAAACGCCAGCTCCAAAGTATAAGCGTTGTACCAAAGTCCAAAGACAGCGCAAAGGATCGCAATGGCACCGATGCCTGGAAGGACGATTTTGATTCGGTTCATAAGCTGTTGGTTTCAAATGATGTGGCGAGGTCACTCTGGAAACCGCGTCGTCACTCCCTTCACCTGCGCCGCCGCTTTCTCACCTCGCTTTCTCCCCAGCACACACATCGCCGTAGCCAGGGCGTCACTGGTGGTGCAGTCCGGGGCGATGACGGAACAAGCGATGCGTTCCGTGAGGCCGAGACCGGTCAGCGGTGAGACGATGTGGGAGTAGCGGGTGCCGTCGATTTCGGTGAACTGGTAGAGATCCCCGGAGGTGGAGACGGCGCAGTTGTGCAGACGCACGGCGACGAGGTCTTCTTCCGGCGAGGCGTGGGTGAACTGGCGGAGCTTGATGTCCCAGGCATCGGCTCCGGGTGGGGGATCGCCGATGGCAATGTCTCCCCCTGCCATGACGAGGGCGCGGGGGTGGCCGTGCTCGCGCAGCACACGCAGGCCGGCATCGGCGGCGTAGCCTTTGGCGATGCCGCCGAGGTCGAGCAGCATGCCAGGCTTCAGCAGCGTGATGGTGTGTGTTTGTTCATCGAGTTGCACGGCGCGCCAGTCGGTGGCGGTTAGTGCCAGTTGCAGGCGGTCGGCGGGCGGCAGTTTGTGGGTGCGTTTGGTGCGCCGCCAGAGGTGGGAGAGATTGCCGCAGGTGATGTCGAACGCACCCTCGGTCAGGCGCGATAGTTCGAGGGCGCGTGAGATGATGCTGAAGAGATCGGCGCTGGCTTTGAAAGGCTTGTTGGGGCCGGTATTGCAGAGCTGCATGAGCTCGCTGTTGGGCTCGTAGTCGGAGCAGACGGCGTTGAGGTCGGCGATGCGCTTGAAGGCCGCCTCTGCCGCCTTCTCCGCCTGCACCCGGCTCTCAGCATGCAGGGAGATGCGGAAGGTTGTGGCCATCAGTGGCGCGGAGAAATCGAAACGCTCCAAGGCCTGTACGGGAAGGGCGCAGAGGAGCAGGAAGAAGGAGGCAGCGGAACGCACGGCGGGAGGCGGAAAGGGTTCATGCGCCGAGCGATGGCTCAGAACCAAGGGGCAAAATCCCCCGTTCTTTACCAGGCTGGCTCCGCGTGCAGCGCGGCCAAGAGATCGAGGGCAGGCGCTGAAACGGGGCGGACGCGGGTCGTGATGGGCTTGGCCAGTCCTTCACAGGCCGTGCGGATGGCGGGGATGACGGCGGTGTTTTGGCAGCGGACGAGCAGCACGCGGCGCTGCGGCAGACCGTGGAGGTAAATGACACCGCCGTCGTGCTGCTGGACGATTTCCAAACAGTCGCCGCTGCCGGAGCGGCGGCCCAGCTCGGAGGCTGCGGAGAGCGTGGCATGCGCCAGCACGAGGATGGCGGCGGTTGGCGGCTCCGCATCGCCAGCACAATCGAGCAATCGTCCGGCATCATCGGCGACGGCGACCTGAATCACTTCGGGAATGGAGGCAAGGGCGGTGAGTTCCATGGTAAAAATCACAGGTGGGTTTACGCGGCGAGAGCGTGGGTGGGCAGCTCGTTTGGCGTGGCGGAAGTACTGTCCGCAGGCGCGGTGCGGAGGCGAAACTGATGCAGCACGGCCTGGGAGATGGCGTTGAGCGTGGCCAGCACATTGCGGCCGCTGCGCGCGTCAGCCTCGAAACTCAGGAAAGGCGTGGGCCGGTTGTTGAAGAGGTATTCCAGGTACTCGACCGGCGCGGCATTGGGCAGGTCGCGCTTGTTGTATTGAATGACGATGGGCAGGCGTTCGAGCGAGCTGCCGTTCATGCGCAGGTTGGCTTCCAGACTTTGCAGGGACTGCAGGTTGTCGCGCTGGCGGTCCATTTGGGAGTCAGCCACAAAGACCACGCCATCCGCCTGCCGCAGCACGAGTTGCAGCGTGGCGTTGTAGGTGATCTGGCCAGGGACGGTGTAGAGGTGAAAGGTGGTCTTGTACCCAGGCAGAGCATCCGCCTCTACGGCGAGGAAGTCGAAGAACAACGTGCGATCCTGCGCGGTCGAGAGCGAGACAAGGTCGCTGCAGCCATTGGGGTCCAGCTTGGCGTGGATCTGCTGGAGATTGGACGTCTTCCCGCTCAGCGGAGTGCCGCAATAGACGATCTTGAAGCTGACGGTGTGGTCGTCGTGATTGATGCTGGGCATGGCAGGGAGGGATGAAGGATAATGGCATGCTGCAGCACATGATGGTGCGCCGGATTTTAATCAAGCATGCGGGCGAGTTCGCGGGCGATGAGAGTGATCTTGTCACGCATGCCGGTGGACGGTTCGTCATCGTGCAGCACGCCGATGATGGAATCTCCAGGGAAGCAGAAGGTCAGCAGACGGCCGCCAGCGTTGAGGGTGAAAGTTTCCGCGCCTTCAATGCCAATGAGCGGAGCCAGACCGCGCAACTGGCGGGCGATGTCAGGGGCCTGACGCTGAAATTCCAGGGCATCAGCCTTCGATGAATCCGCGTGGCTGAGCACATGGGATCCATGCAGGCAGACGCAGGCGCTCAGGCCCTGCTGCAAGGCCAGCAGTTCGACGACGCGTGGTGCAGTCAGCTTCTCCTCGGTGCCCAGCAGCGCGCGCAGCAGGAGCTGATCCGTCTGCGTATCGAGCGGGGCAAGACCGAGGAAGGAATGCTTCACCGCAGCCATTTTAGCTTGAGCCGCAGCAGGCACGGGGGCGGGCTTGTATTCTGGTTTGATCTGGGGCGTTGCCGGCTCGGCAAACAGCGGCTTGCTCGCAGGCTGGGTGCTGAACAATCCGCGCGCGGCAGGTTGCGGCGCGGGTGCCGCTGGCTGGCTGAAGGATGGGATTTCCTCCAGAGCCGGTGCAAAGGATGGCGTGGGCTGAAACAGCGCGGGTGCCGACGCGGCAAACAAGCTGGTGGTAGCAGGCTTGATCTCAGATGCGGCAAACAGTCTCGCGGCAGGCATGCTTTCCGGTGCAGGGGCAAAAGCCGTGGCTGCAGGCTGCTGCGGAGCAGGAGCCTGCCCAAGCAACTGCGCGCTGCTGAAGCCGGATTCCGCAGGTGTCTTGGCCGACAAGGGGCCGGTGGAGGACGAGGCAAAGGGATCGAAGGATTTGGCGGCTCCGGCGGGAGTTGAGCCTGGCTGTGCGCCTGCGAGTGAAGGCATGGAGCCGAAGGCTTGAAACGCTCCTGCGAGCGGCTGCTGCAGCGGTGCTGATGGCGGCGATGAAGGGGCGGCGCTCTGCTGGGCGGAGCCAAAGGGCGATGATGCCACTGGCGACGGTTGCAGCATGGATGGCTCGGCGGGCGCTGGTGGAGCGAAGGCAAACTGCGACGGGCCGCTGGAGGGCTGAGCAGAGCCCAGAGCCGGCAGCGGCGCTGGAGGTATAAATGCAAACGGCATAGGCCCATTGGAGGGCGGAGCAGCACCGAAAGGCGGCGGCGAGGCGGCCGGAGCCGCTGCGGGCTGGCTCTGTGCAAAGGGATTCAAGGACGCTCCCGAGTGCTGCGCCGTCTCAGGGCCTGGAGCGGCAGGTATCGTGAACATGGGCTGTGCATTGAACGTGGCCGGCTGCGCAGCCGGGCGGGGGGCGGCTACAGCGGGTGCCGCCGGTGCGTTCGAGAGCGCATGAAACACCTCGTTCTGTGGCAGCTTGATCTTGAAATCACGCTTTGCGTTGTTGAGCGTGTTGCGGAATCCGAGATCGGAAATGCCATCAATCAGCATGCCGAGTTCCACAACGATATTGCCGGAGGAAATCTGCTCCTGCAAGGTGCTGGCCTGCACACTGGTGCTGATCCATGCTGGTAGGGTGGTCGGATTGAAGCCCAGCTCTTCCACGCTGTAACCGCTTAACACCGTTGCGAACCCCAGCTTGACCATGCCAGATGCAGCGGCGGCATTTCCGGGGGCGGCAGCAGGGGCTGGCGCTGGGGATTGAGCTGCCCAAGCCTCCGGGGTGGGGGATTGCGCCTGCGGCGCGGCCTCTTTCATGGCTGCGACGAAGGGGGAGCCAAATGGCAGCGACGGGGAGGTTGCCATGTCCGATGGCGTGGACGCTCTTTGCTGCGCCTGCGGAGTGAACAAATTGGAGATGGAGACCTGAGGCGGCAGTGTCGTTGCAGGCCTTTGTTCCGCTGCTGCGGGCTGGGATGCCATGCCGAAAGGAGATCCATTCGGACTGCCTCCCAATGAACTGCCTCCCAATGAGAAAGGCGATGCCGCCGGTGCTGAGCCCCCAGCCTCTGCAGGCGGCTGGGAGGAAACCCCGAAGGGTGATCCGTTGCTGGCTGGGCCGAATGAAAACGGCGATCCAGCCGCTGGCGCAGGTGCCTGCTGCGGTGCAGGTTGAGCCAGCGAGAACGGACTGGCCGGAGCCGCGCTTTCCGCCTTCGGCATGGGGGGCGCAAATCCTGGAGCTGCAAACTGTCTGAGCTGGAATGGCTGAGGCGGTGGCGTAGCTGGCTCTGTGGCTGGCGGTATCATCTGGAACGGCGAACCTGCCGGCGAATGCGGAGTAGGTGTCGGCTGAGCCAGCGAAAACGGTGCTGCTGCGGCTGGCTGAGCCAGCGAAAATGGCGAGTGGGATGCTGCCATAGCAGGTGCGGACGTGCCGGAGCCGCCTTCACGTGCCTGAGCGATCAGGCCTGGCAGCTTTGTCGCTGGCAGCGCCACAAGTCGCGGATCCTGCGGTGAAATGGGCACCTGGAACAACGCCGGACACACCCGGTAAAGCTCAAACACCGGCAGGGCCGCCTGGCCGCTGCGCAGGGCGTTTTCCAGCAGGGCAGGGGGCAGGGACAGCGGCTGCTCCGCAGGCAGCGCCCCCATGCGCACGACCTCGGGGGGCAGTTGATAGATCACATCTCCGACTGTAAGCGGTGCATTGGTGGGCGTGGCTCCGGCGATGCTGAACGGTGACATTCCTGCAGATGAATTGATCGGCGGCGCCGCCACGGGCTCATTCCCAGCCGTTCGGAAAAGTGGACTGCCCCCGATCTGAAAGGGAGAGGCACTGGCCGAAAACTGGTGAGGGGGAGACGCTTGCATTGATGGGAGACTGTGTGTTGCTGTGCCTGCCACTCTCGGTGGATGTGCTCCCGCGAAGTATTGCTGTGCGTCCTGCCCCGGTTCATTAGAACCGGCTCCACGCTGGAACAAACTTCGGAACGAAAAACTCATCGGAGGATGAAGCGGCCCGACTTAACAAAGTAGCAAGCCTGTGTGAAAAATCTAGTTATTATAAACAAATACCTCACCATTTGCGTTAATTAAGCGATCTTAAATATTGTTGTCCATAGTTCAAGGTTTTTTACTTGGTTTCGCTCAACTGAATCTTTCTTCAGCACGCTTGGGGCCATCTTGGGTTCGCATTCGCCATTTCAGGGTGCTCCTGGCAGCTCATCCCATCCCGCTTTTATTGATTCGCTGTCCTCACACATGGGGCTCTCCCTGAGGTCGTCTGTTTCGATTCGCTCGGCTCTCAGTTGGCCATTCGCAGCGTGGCCTATCCGTTCCCCTTGCGCACCAAGAACAAGCAGGGCGTTTTGTTTGCGTGATTGTCCCGGCTTCGTGTCATGCGGATCAAGGCTGCCGCAAAATGAATTTCAAAACTTCATGATTTTTCTCTTGCGCAATTTCACAATGAAAGCACTATCTCCGCCCGCTCAACCCGAGCGCAAGACCCCTTCGTCTAGCGGTTAGGACACATCCCTTTCACGGATGCGACACGAGTTCGATTCTCGTAGGGGTCGCCACTCTCCTCAGGAGAGTAACGACCAGGGTATGTGAGGTCACTCATGCGCGCCCTGCGCATGATTAGGCGCACAATATTCATCAGGTCTCCTGCACCGGAATGTGAAGCTTTGCTGGACACCGCATCCTCCTCCGCTAGGCATGAATTATGGCTTCATCAGGCGGCAAACTTTTCATCACAGGACATCAGGGGCTCGTCGGGCGCGCGCTGTTGCGCTACTATGCAGACAAACCTGAATGGCAGATCATCACACGCACACGCGCAGAGCTGGATCTGCGCGATCCGCATGCCACGGATGCCTTCTTTGCAGCGGAGCAGCCGGAACTGGTCATCCTCGCTGCGGCAACCGTGGGCGGCATCAAGGCCAGCTACACGCATCCGGTCGATTTCTTGCTCAACAACCTGCAGATTCAAAACAGCGTGCTCTCAGCGGCGCACCGCTATGACACGAAGAAGCTGCTCTTTCTGGGCAGCACCTGCATCTATCCCAAGGCGGCGGAAATCCCCATTCACGAAGACAGCCTCATGAGCGGGCCGATGGAGAGCACCAATGAGCCCTACGGGGTGGCCAAGATCGCCGGCATCAAGCTCTGCCAGGGCTACCGCCACCAGCATGGCCGTGACTTCATCTGCGCCATGCCCGCAAACCTTTACGGTCCGTATGACAACTTTGACCCTGAGCACTCGCATGTGCTGCCTTCCTTGATCCGCCGCTTTCATGAAGCCAAGCTGCACGACACGCCAAGCGTCACCCTCTGGGGCAGCGGCAGTCCGAAACGCGAGTTTCTTTTTGTGGATGATCTTGCCTCCGCCTGCGCCTACCTGCTCGAAAATTACAGCAGCGCCGACATCATCAACGTCGGCTGTGGCTGGGAGATCAGCATTCGCGAGGCGGCGGAGATCATCCGTGACATCGTCGGTTATCATGGCGAGATCCGCTGGGACACCACGCAGCCTGATGGCAATCCGCGCCGCCTGCTCGATGTCAGCCGCATGGAAAAATTTGGCTGGAAACCCAGGACCGACTTCCGTGAAGGCGTGACACGAACCTATCAGTGGTTTCTCGACAACCGGGCCACCGCACGCGTGTGATGTGCCGCATGAAGTCTAGCTGGACACGCCAGCACAACAATGCCAATTGAGCCCATGGCCATCCAAGCTTTCCGCCCCGTCCTCATCACCCGCAACACCTGCCGTATTTGCGGCTCACGCAGCCTCACTCCTGTCGTCAGCCTTGGGGATCAATTTATTGGCGGCGTACTCGCGAGCGCCGATGGCAGCGCGCTCATCAAACGCAAAGTCCCGCTTGATCTCGTGCGCTGCGATCCCTCCCAGGATGAAAACGCCTGCGGTTTGGTACAGATGCGCCACTCGGTGCCGCCGAAGGTGCTCTACCACCGCTACTACTACGAGTCCGGCATCAATCAGTCGATGATCGACAACCTCACGGGCATCACTCAGCTCGTGGAGCAAACCGTCAGCCTTCGCCCCAGGGACATCGTTCTCGACATCGGCTGCAATGACGGCACGCTGCTCTCCAGCTACCAAACCCAGGGCCTCCGCCACATCGGCATTGATCCTTCGGACGTGGCCCTCAAGGCGCGCGCCAAAGGCTTTGAAGTCGTGAACGATTTCTTCACCGCTCGCGCCTTCAAGAGCGTACACGCCACGGAAAAAGCCCGCGTCGTCACCAGCATATCCATGTTCTATGACTTGGAGAACCCACACGCCTTTGTGCAGGACATCGCCGATGTCCTTGCCACCGACGGCATCTGGATTCTGGAGCAGAGCTACCTGCCCGCGATGCTCGACATCAACAGTTTTGACACCATCTGCCACGAGCACCTGGAGTACTACTCCCTCGCCGTGCTGGAGCGCCTTTTTGGCGATCACGGCCTCGAAGTCATCGACGTGCATCTCAACGATGTGAACGGCGGCAGCTTCCGCCTTGTGGTGGCCAATGCTGGTCAGGTCAAACCTTCTGCTGAAGCGCTTGTGCGCGTTCAGGAACTCCGCATCCGCGAGTTTGAGATGGCGATCGATTCCGACGCTCCCTACGCCGTCTTTCGCGACAACATTGAGCGCATCCGCCTCGACCTCACCACCTTCCTGTGGGGCAGCTACACCATCGGCACGCACATCAAGATCATCTCCGAGGAGGAATCTCGCGCCGCCAAGCCCGACTACTACCTCGTGCTACCGTGGCACTTCATGCCTGAGTTCCTCAAGCGCGAGACGGATTTCCTCGCCCGTGGCGGCAAATTCGTGGTGCCGATGCCACAAGTGCATCTGGTGGGTTGAACGATAAGGGTAGGGATGGCGCATTGAATTGCGACACACCTCCATCCAAACCGGACAGGCGGATTTCCCGCATCCGGCTTTCCATAATCGCATAACTTTACTACAGGCCCGATTTTCGGGGTCCACCTCAATCATTGTCACTAGGACATTCACAAAATAGTCTTTGTCACCACGACATTCACAAAATAGTCTTTGTCTCCGCGACATTCACAAAAATAATTTTCCTAGTGGTAAACATCGATACCAGCCATGACGCCTGACCTCACACCTGAAACAAGTATCAACTCAGACGCTCGCGAACCTGGCATTAATAACTCCCGTCGCCTCACGCTGCTCATTTCAACGAGTGACATTTTTTTTGACGTTTGGCACCCATTCTTTCATTTCATGTTCAAATACTGGCCTGGGCTTGATTTTCCTATCCGCCTGGTGACCAATCATTTTCAAACCGATGCTGGCCCCATCCGGCATCTTGCGATTGGCGACGATCGAGGATGGGCGCACAGCCTAACCGCGAGCCTGCAGCAAATTGACTCGGAATTTGTTTTCTATTCCATGGAAGACATCTTCATCACCAGACCCGTTGATGCAAAACAGTTCGAAGAAGATGTGCGCTTCTGTGAAGAAAATCGGGCCGATTATTTAGCCTACCGCACGTCTCCGGAAAATGAAGAGGGCTTCCAACCTGTGACCGAGAGAATCGGGTTGATAGGTCGTGATTCCAACCACCGGGCCAAAGCCGATCCAGCCATTTGGCGGCGCTCAACTCTGCTGCAACTCATCGAGCCCAACGAAAGCCCCTGGCACTTTTTGAAATATGCCAGTGAAAGGTGCAGAGACATGGCCTTCTACCGCTGCCGCAGCGAAGCTTCTGCAACTATCGGCTATTTGGGAGGGTCCGCCATCAGGAGAGGATTGTGGCGCCAGGAGGGGTTAAAGATGCTGCGTGATGAAAATATCAAAATCAAAGCGCCTTATCGTGGCACGCACACCAAGCTCAATGGTGTTCTGCCCACCCTCAAACGGTCAATCACCAAGTTTGCCTACGATCGCAACATCCGCAAAGATCCGAACCGACTCATTCCATTGAACGCCCTCGTCACCCAAAGTCTTGGCAGGAATAAACTCGGCGCGACCTGTGAGCTAGACCTACCGGGTCTTTAGGAAGTCTTTCACGGCTTCGACCCAACGCCCGCATGACCTGCCATCCGTGTGCGTGACCACACGCGAGAGCAGATTTTGTCGCTGCTGCTGGCGTGCCTGCGGATTTCCGATGACTTCCCTCAGTGCCGCGATGAGCTGCTCGTCATCATGCACCATCCAGGTGGCATCCTCCTGCTCAACAGGCTTGGCATGGGTGAATTTGAAAAAGCGTTCCACCGTCTGCCAGGGTGGCAAAGACAAACCAGCGTCATAGGCAAGGTTGATTACCGGAATATTGAAGCAGCAGGCATCCAGAATGATGGATGAGCCGCTCGTGAGCAGGACGTCGGTGTTTTTCAACGTGGAGGCGCGCTCGAAATCTTCCTCTGCAAGCGGAATCCAGGAATGGCGTCCATACGCAACACCTTCCCCCAGAGGATACTGGACAGTGGTGTGCGGCAGACCTTCAAACTCCTTGTACAAGGTGTAAATGTCCTTCGGGCTCACACGCACCAGCAGGTGGCAGGGATGGTCAAAAGGCTGCTCTGCCACGATGCGCTGCAGCATTTTCACAAAGGGCTGGTTGCAGCGAATGATCGCGCTGTCGCCCGTGGCGAACTGGAGGATCTTGGTCTCGAGCGGCACGCCAAGCTGCTCGCAAAATTTCTCGCGCGTCATCAACTTCTCCGGCGCGAAATAATTTTCAAAATAGATGACCCCGACAATGGCCATACTCTCCGGCGGCAGACCATGGCACTGCGCCATCTCCTGCTTCATCTCGGTTGACCAAACCAGCGTGTAGTCCGGAATAACCGTGAGGGGCCCTTTGGAGGTGGGATTGTCCCAGCTCGCGACGGCTAGGACGAGCGGAATCTTATGCCGCCGCGCCTCCTTCAAGCACTCCAGATCGGAGGGAATCATGTTGGCAAAAATCACGGCATCCGGCTTCACCGCTTCGAGCAACCGCTTAAAATCGGCGTCATGACCAAAGCGCTCCATGAAGCGAATGATGCCCTGTGAGGTGATGCCCATGCGCAGTGCAAGGCGCGACAACGACAGACGAAAGTCCAGGTTTTTGCGCTTTCTGGCCAGCGCCTCCACCATACGCTTCTGGGTGAAGCTGCTGTCCGGCTGCTCGACGGTCCAGAGATCCTTGGCCCACGAGAACAGCAGCGAGGCAAACCACGCAGGCTTCTTGCGCTTCAGCGGGACGATGCGCAGCCGTTCATGATGAAACTCCTTCGCCGTCGCCTCCAGATTGAAGGTGCAATAGGCGGTGATGCGAGTGGTGCCATCTGCGAGCAGTTCTTCAAGCAGGCGGGAGCGAAACACGTCCCGATAAAACTGCACCGTATCGACGATTAAGATCAGATTCATCACTCGAAGTCTTCCTGCTTGAGGAATTGCGCGGCCTTGACGGCATGCTTGAGTTTTTTACCAAGGACGGACCCGACATTCGAAGCCGCGATGCCGTGCCCAGGCTTGCGGCAGGATAAACTCTCCTGAGTAATCACCGTGCCTGCGGCGAGATCAGACGCCGCCACCAAGCTTTGACCGAACATGCGGCGCAGGGGTTCCATGGTTTCTGCCGAAGCGTTTTTGAGCATCGGGCTGGCCTGCCAGGCGATACCCAAGTTGTAGTTCTCGGGAATGTCGAA